>JAXFUC010000001.1:0-6599 GCA_034176395.1 Bacteroides sp.
CTTGTTTTAAACATTCCAAGAATGCTCACTTTCATCACTTGCAAAGATGTATACTACAAGGGGAAGTGAGCGTTCTTCCATAATCTCTCCCCTCTTACTTTTAGAGCAAAATAGAAAAACCGTAGCTGCCACAAGTCACAATCTTCTTGCAAAAATGACACAGAGTTTGCAAGAATCAGCATTCAATGCATGTAGTACACTCGCTTAACAAGCCATACTACGAAGTATTTGCTTTATCTTGTCCACAACTCTCTCATTGCCTCCTCTTCCTGACGGATGCGTACACAAAGAGGAATGAGGTAAAGAGGAAGCCCCACACAAAGCGTATACCAAGCATGACAGAGAAGTGCAATGCCTATCAATTCAGGCAAGACATTCAGAAAGTAGTTGGGATGACGCACCGTTTTAAACAGAAAACTCTTCTCGATACGCTGATTGGGTACGATATACAATTTAACCGTCCAAATATCTCGGAGTTTGTAAATGACGTAAAAGAGCACGGCGTAGGCAAAGGCCATCACCCCCACACCTATCCAGGAAATACAATCGAGCATCACCCCTGAAACATACGCCTCATAAAGAGCAGAAAAGTAGAAAGTCAAGTGCGCCAAAGTAAGAACGAGTGAGTTCTTTTTTCCGTATTGCACACCACCTTTGCTTTGAAGAATTTTCTCGTTGCGAATGGAAAATGAAAGAGACATAAGTCTGAGGACAAAAAACGCCACAAATACAGTGAAAATCTGCTGCATAACAATACTTTATAGTTAACGATTTAGGATATACGTTGCATTTTGAGGATGCAAAGGTAAATATACACGTTCAGATATCCCATTTTCCAAACGAATAAATGCTCCCAACCGTTCTTAACTTCCTGATGAAACCTTATGCCTAATTCTTTCTCTATATAGGTCTCCAACCATCCTACTTCTCCTTCCAAGAACTCAAATGGTCAAAAAGCAGAAATGTTCAAATCACATTCTTCTCCCAACGATCAATCATATCGACGAAAGGGAGGAAGGAGATTGATCATAAATAACTTGGGCAGTGTTCCCACGAAAGGAAACACTACCCAAGAAATATTCATCTCTCGCATTAAAAGGAGAGAGCCAATCTACGAATTAACGCACCAAATTGGGGTTCTTCGAAGCATCCGAAGAAGGATAGGGCATGTACATCATGTCATCGCTCCACGATGCGGCCGTAATGGTGATGGGTTCGGTGAACGATATGCCCGAAGCCACTTCTACCGGTGCATTGGCTTTACGTTTGGCAAACACATCTTTCAAGCGATTCATGCGAAACATATCGGCACGGCGAGTCACCAAGGCTACCCAATAACCGGCTACCTCCCAACCATGTTCGTCAAAAGCAGCCTCAGCCAATTGCTGAGCCGACAAGCCATTGAGGGCCTCCAAACCGGCACGAGTGCGTACGGCATTGAGACATTCAAAAGCCAAAGCATCGGTCTTTCCACTACGTCCCACCGCTTCTGCATACCACAGCAATACTTCTGAATAACGAATCAAACGGTGGCGATGTCCGTTAGTCATATTTTGGCTATTGGGTTTGGTGTAATCGAACGGAGCATCGATATTCTCTTTATCTTCATTGCGATTGACAATGAAGGAACAGAACATGGGATGTTTCTCGGGGATGTAATAGAAAGTAACTTCCTCTCCCTTCTCGTTAGTCTCTACCTTACTATCCCAAAAATTATACAATTTCACTCCTTCCTTGTCTATAATCTGTTTGGCATAGGTAGCATCCTTACGAGGACCTTCGGGAAAACGTTTCCAAAAGTCATAGGTACCCCAAGCATCGCCCCAACCGCCTACCGATTCGAAAAGCTGTGAGGAAGTCATCTGAGAGTTCAGTCCCCACTCTCCCACTTTGGGGCTATAAGATATGCCCACCACTGTTTCCTTGTTGTAGTTGTTGCCCATAGAATATACGTCCTTATAGTCGGCCTCCAACTTATACTCGTACTTACCGGCTTTCACACCATCGATTACCTCTTTGGCCTTGACCGCAGCTTGTTCGTAGTACTCGGTTTTATTCATCGGCCAACCTGCCATTGCCATATAAACGGCAGACAGCATAGACTTTGCCGCTTGCTGAGTGACGTAGATGTTGGTTTCATAATTGAAACGTGGTGCACGATCGTACTTGGTAGGAAGCAAAGTCTCGGCATCGGTCAAGTCCTTGACAATTTGATCGTAAACGCCCTCCACCGAAGTAAGCGGACGGGTATATTCATCGACTACATTGTCCAAATTCATCGGCAACGGACCGAACAAGCGTACCAGGACGAAGTAAGCATACGCACGCCAAAACTTGGCTTGTCCCAAAGCAATGTTTATCTCTTCCTTACTCGCTTGTGCCGATGAAGCATAGAG
Source organism: Bacteroides sp. (assembly GCA_034176395.1). Taxonomy (GTDB): domain Bacteria; phylum Bacteroidota; class Bacteroidia; order Bacteroidales; family Bacteroidaceae; genus Bacteroides. The sequence continues at coordinate 2,397 of JAXFUC010000001.1, forward strand.
AATGATGGGGTTAGCTGCTTGTATCACATTGTTGTGCCTATTCCAGCAATCTGTCACCCCTTTATTGGTATTCGATGGCGAAAATCGGTCACATTCGGCATACGCTTGCTTATTACTACCGGGATTGGTGGTGAGATCATCTCCTTGCCACTGTGGAATTTGCATATTGGTGTATGCCTCGGTCCATGCCACCGCCTCGTATAGGGCCGATACACTCATATCCAAGTCATCTTGGGTTGCAAAAAAAGTTTCCGGAGTCAGTTTCCCTTGAGGATTCTCAACCAGAAAATCGCTACACCCTGTAAGAACAGATGAAGCCATCACGAAGGCTCCTATAAATTTCAGTTTCATAGTGTGTCTTTGTTTCTATATTTTAATGTTACCGGAAGAATTAGAAATTCACACGAACTCCCAATGTGAAAGTACGTGGCAATGGGTAGGTACCCATATCGATACCTGCATTAACATCCTGACTGCCTTCACCGAAGAAGGTGCTTCCGGCAGGATCTTGTCCTTGATAACCGGTGATGGTAAACAAGTTTTGACAACTCAGGGTAAAGCGCACATCAGCCAATTTCGTAATTTTTCGGGGCAGGTTGTAAGAGAGACTAATGTTCTCCAAACGCAGGTAATCGGCCTTTTCCAACCATTTGGTGGATACAGGTAGTATTTGGTTGCCCTCTCCCGTCAGAGTGGGATATTCGGCAGCGGCTCCCACCTTATCAAATCCTTTCAAGTAAGCATCTCTCAAGGTAATAAATTTAGAGTCGCCCACCATGGAAGCCATGGCAAAACGCACCAAATTCAGACGCTTCGCACCAAAAGCCGCATTGAAAAAGAAATTTAACTCCCAGTTTTTGTAATTCAGCGTGTTGTTCCATCCGAAAGTGAAGTTCGGGATGGCGCGTCCAATCACTTTACGATCCGAACCATCAATTTTCGTATCCTCATTTAGATCGAGGTAAGTATAGCGTCCTTTATCATCGAGCCCCGTGCATTCATATCCCCAGAACGAACCGATGGATTCGCCCGGCTTGATGATGGTCGCTTCATCCACCATGCCCGAAGCTGCTTTGTTTCCATACAAAAAGTCTTTCTCACCACCGGCCATCTTCTCTACTCGGTTCTTCAAATAAGTTCCATTGAAAGTTGAAGTCCAATTCCAAGTGTCACTGTTAAGAATGTTGGCCGAGATACTGAGATCCACACCGCGATTGCTCACCTCTCCATTGTTCACCCAATAAGGACGACCACCCATATAACCCGGACTGACCTTTTCCAGTAAGGCATCGAGGGTACGCTTGTAGAAGTAGTCGAAGCTAACGTTGAGATGGTTATCGAAAAGTCCAAACTCCACTCCCAAATCCAATTGACGAGTCTTTTCCCAAGTCAAGTTAGGAGTCGGGCTGTCCAGTCCTACGTATCCGGGAACGTTGGACACAGTTCCATAATTATAGGAACGTTCGCTCATCAAACCCAATGTGGAATAAGGCTCAATGGCCTGGTTACCTACCACACCGTAGCTAGCCCGCAGCTTCAAGCCTTGTACAGCCTGTACTTCTTTCATAAACGCCTCGTTACTCACATTCCACGCCAATGCAATCGAAGGGAAGTATCCCCACTTCTTGTTAGTGAAACGTGATGAACCGTCGGCACGCAGCGTTCCGGTGAACAGATAGCGGTTGTCGTAGTTATAGAGCACGCGACCCACCAGCGACATCAGTGCCCACGCACTGTAACCGTTTGAACCGTCGCGGACAGAAGCCATGCCAAAATTCCACCAACCCACACTTTCGGTCAGCATATTGCTACCATCCAAATACATCTGCCGAGTTTCAGATTTCGTGGCTTCATAAACCCCCGTTGCCGTAAGGTTGTGTTTGCCCCAGTTGCCCATATATGTAAGGTTGTTGGAGCTTTGCAACATCATGCGATAGGTGTCGCTGTTGCTCATTCCATTGGTGGGTCGAACCAGTTTCGAGGTCTTCGTATAACCCTTGATGTCCTGATAGTCCAATCCGTTAGTGGTTGTAAAGGTCAGTCCCTTCGACAAATTGAAACGCAGATCCACACGAGCTGTAAGCACATCGCTCATCGTTTCCTTTTGATTGAGCAAGCGGTCTCCAATGGGGTTGCGCGAGGTGGCATTGTAGGGGTCGTTGTTATAAAAACCGTTTTCATCGCGCATGGTCATCGTGGGCGAATAGTTCAGCACCACCCACACCGGATTTCCTTTGTCCGAAATGAATCCATCTCCTCGACGAATGTCGTGAGAAGCGTTCACATCGGCTGTCACATGCATCCAAGGAGTCACTTGAGAGGTCACATTTAGCTTGGCTTGGTAGCGTCGGTGAGCTGACTCGATGATGATACCGTCTTGATTCATGTAGTTGCCCGACAAATAGAATTGAGTTTTGTCATTACCATTGGAAACTGCCACCTTGTAGTTCTGCGTAACACCGGTTCTGAACAATTCGTCCTGCCAATCGATACCTGCACGTCCTTCCTTATAGGCCTTGAGTTCGTCAGCGGTGAACGAGATACCCTTCACCTCTTTCAAAGCCATGGCGTAGTCGTAGGGCGACAATATATCCAGCTTTTTGCTGAGGTTCGAAATTCCCCAAGAAGCATCGGCAATGATTTCCTTCACACCTGATTGTCCACCCTTGGTCGTGATGAGAATCACACCGTTCGAACCGCGCGCGCCATAGATAGCCGTCGACGAAGCATCCTTCAGCACTTGCATGGATCGAATATCCTCGGGATTAATACCTTCCAGTCCACTTTCGCGCACCATACCATCAATAACATAGAGCGGATCGTTGCTTTTGTTGATGGAGTTTGCTCCGCGTACACGAATCTTCATCGCTCCACCGGGAACTCCGCTATTTTCCACTTGCACACCGGCCACACGTCCTTGCAAGGCTTCGTCTACACGGGTCAATGGCTGATTCTTAAAGCTTTTGTTGTCGAGCACCGAAACCGAACCGGCCAAGTCGGCCTTGCGCACCACTCCGTAACCCACAACCACCACTTCGTCCAGGGCCTTAGAGTCGTCCGCCAAGGTGATGGTCAAGGGCATCCCCATCCACTTCACTTCTTGAGTTTGGTAGCCCACGAATGAAACCACAACGACACTGCCCTGTGGCACATTCTTCAGCGAAAAGACACCATCCATGTCGGTTATCGCTCCATTGGAAGTTCCTTTCACCACTACCGAAGCACCGATAATCGTTTCACCCGATGCATCTCTCACCACTCCCTTACATTCACTACTCTGTTGCACTCGGTCGGTAATTGCCAATTTACTCACAGGTTCGGCTATCGCTCGACTTCCTCCCGATAACAAGCAAGTCATAAACAATACCAAACCCACTGTTTTTCTTTCTATTAACATAAAGATAACAATTTGTTCTGGTTTCTTCGGTTGTTTTTCACAGTCTACGACCCAAGAGCGAAGAAACCGACAAGCACCTGAGCCGAAGATTATATTTTTCAAAACATTGCAGTTCCACGACCTAAGCAGTTGTCATAAGGTCAACAGCCATCTCTTCAACGGTCGACAAACGGCTAGCCCAATAAGTCGCAAGAGGTGATTTTACGAAAAGAGGATTAAGAGAACAAGGGCAACTTCTTTCAACGGATGCGCTGCAAGTGGGAAAAAAATGAGATGCGGATTCACACTCTCTAAGCACCACTTGGTGGGAGTTTTTCGTGTTCATTAGTATTCGATTGGGGTAACAAAGATATGGAAGAACAAATGGTATTTGCAATGCTTTCAAATAAAAAAATCTTCCTTCTGCATTCATGGACGAATCAACCGGAATGCAAGCCTTTTCTGTATACTGATTATCAAATATCTGCACAAAAGATATCATTCACTCCTTCGTTGGAAACTGCTGCACACAATATAATGAATGGCAGTGCCTTCCGCATCAGGTACCATACTTTGCACAATAAGCATTTATACTTTGGCTACAAAGTTTTTTTTCAATGGCTCACACCATATTCAAGAAAAAGGGTTCAATTCACATATCCATGAAGGGTACGACATACACATCACGCAGATACTCGTAGAAGGTGTTGTTTCAATTCACGCACCCGCGAAGGGTGCGACGTATAGGCGGCTGTATTAACGGGCATCGTCCGAGTGTTGCAATTCACGCACCCGCGAAGGGTGCGACCTTTGAGTTCGGCTGCTAC
>JAXFUC010000002.1:0-22653 GCA_034176395.1 Bacteroides sp.
TCGATTACACAACAAGAGAGTTTCGTGAAAATCAAGCTTTAATTTTGGACAAGGTTGATGCAGGCGAATCTATTATAATTCATCGAGGAGTAAGAAAGTCTTATATGATCATCCCTATTCACGAGGAAGATTATACTATCAGTGAAGAGTTTAGAGAGAAGATATTAAAAGCAAGAGAGGATTACAAGGCAGGTAAAGGTGTTACTTGCAAGACTTTAGAGCAATCCATGTCTTTGCTTGAATCATTGTAGCTCATGTATAGTATTACATACAGTGATGAAGCGTTGGCCTCCATCGCGAAGTTCAAAAGGTCCAACCCTTTGTCTTATAAGAAGATTTTGAAGCTGGTTCAAGAACTACACGTGCATCCTCGCACCGGCACCGGTCATCCTGAAGCCTTGAAAGGATATGGTGGAAATGTTTATTCAAGGGAAGTGAACAAGAAGGATAGATTGATTTATGAAATCTATGAGGATGCTGTGACTGTCTATATTATATCAGCTGAAGGGCATTATGACGATAAATAACTTCTCCCCCTCCGCGGACAAAAATACCCCGGATAGTTGCCCGGGGTATTGAAGTAATGTGTCGACGCGTGATTCTTTTCTCCGAACTCTAAAACTGCATTGAAGCACCGAGATCCGCAGTTTCTTCCTTAGCAAGCGAGAGTGCTTTTCGCTGATGGTAGAAACCTGTTTGAAGTGTAGTAAATTGCTCCAATGACAATCGCTGTGGGAACGCTTCGGAGGGAACTTTATCCATTATCTCAGCTAATTCTTGGTGAAGTCTCGGTGTGAATCCTCGAACGAACCGTCCATACAGAAGGCCATAGAACCGGCCGATGCCTGTACCTGCGACCTCTATCTGTCGCTCTACGATGCCCTTCCTGCCTCTATTAAGAACTTGCTCTGCTCTCTCGATGACCGCCAATGCCCTTCCCAAGAGATAGGCGATGTCGGAATTGTTTCTGTCTAATGCCATAGTACTGAATTTGTAGTGTTAAGAAAATAGTTGGTTCTTCCTGACTCACGCACCCCGAAAGGTGCGACCATTCACTTTCATCTCAGATAGGCTGTTTCAATTCACGCAACCCTTTGTGGGTGCGACTTGGATCATTAAATCTCTGCGTTATGGTTTCAATTCACGTGGCGGCTGGCCAAACTTTGACGCAAAGATAAGAAAATATCAACACAAAGAGTGATGCTTAACTTACAAAAAGCTGCAAAATGAATGGTGTGATTAGTATCCCCCGAGATTGTATCCCGGGGGGGGGAGTTTAGATGTTGATATAAATATCTCCATCCTGCATTCCTAAGCTGCTAAACTTAAAGGTAGCCCACTCGGGTTCGTAGTAAGGAGATTCGGTAATGTCTTTTGGTATCTTATTTTTCGCGACCTCACCACAGAAGCAGTAGTTGAGTAGTTGTGAGGCGAACTCGATGCACTTATCCCATCCTTTAACAAATCCTTCACCTGCATTGGTAGAAATTAGCAGACCATCTACACTTTGTACCATTTCGATTACTTGTTCTTTTGTTGCGTTCATAATGTAAAGAATTTAATTGTGAGTGTTCGTTTTATTTTTTCCGAACGTTTGCCCTTGGCTCTCGTCCTTTTGCAGTGGCTTTTCAGGTGTAGGACTTAGGATATGCAAGGTTGAGGTGGGAAATACTACCCGTAGTGAAGCGTAGGTGTGGAGATTTCCGATCCTCACCTTAGGCTTGACCTTGCTTATCCGTATAGAGTCCGTAATCACCTTTGCCACTTAAAAGGACGCGAGCCGGGGGTGATGTTGAAAGATCTCTCCCTCTCGGGTGGTGGAGGGGTCGGGATGGTTTGGCCGCCTTGCGGTTCTTGTAGTCGAGATGGTTATTTATCATTGATGGCCGAGTGTAGAATCGGCTTTCCGATGGCATACTAAAATACCCTGCAAAGGAATAGTATCTCTTTGCAGGGTATTTTATTTCTACCGGCCACTTTCAGAAGACACCCCAGCGGTATCCGCCGGGGAGGAGGGGATGTGAAAGGTCAGAACTCCATCCCGAAGGGTTGGGGTCTGGTCTTATTCTCCCTCCCCTTTATAGCCTCTTGATAGAGGTTTTTCATCCCCTCGAGAGGTGTCGCGATAAGCGTCTTGTCAGCCACGCTAAGCGTGGGGCTTTTCAGCAGTTCTTGGGAGCCGTCGATGAGTTCCTTGAGCAACGCAAGATCTTTTCGTTGCAACTCTCGGTGATGGAGTAGAACGGCCGAAGGTGGAGTGCTCTTGTCGCTCCAACCTCCCGGTGTCAGCGTATATGTCTTTATCTCCTTCTCGGCAAATAATCCGTAGATAGAGATCCTATCCACCAGCTGTTCGGCATAAAGTCGATCAAGAGTTTGCGGGATTCCATCGACTGCCCGATCATGGGAGGCCGAATCCGCAAGTCTTCCATATCCTTGCTTTCTGATTTCTTCCACGTATCGCTTAGCCAAGTTCAGACGCGTGATTTCCGCCGGGGCAGAAATCACATAGGCATCCACCTCGAATCCTGCATGCTTGAATGCCTTGGCGGTGTTAATGGTTGTGTCGGGGGTTCTCATGGTACCCTCGACTATGATGCTATACTTATTCGTGATGGCTTCTTGGATCAGATTCTCTGTGAAGAAGTTTGAGAAGCTCTGAGTTCTCTCGGAAAAGGTGCTTGGATCCTTTTGCAACCGGTTAAAGTTCGGATGAAATCTCCGGAATAAATCTCCATTTACCGATAAAAACTTTCTTGAAGGATACTGTTCCTTGACCCTCTCGGCCAGCGCACCTTTCCCGGAAGAGGGCTGTCCTCCCAAAAGAATCGCTTTGGGCGTTTCCTCAGAGGTATATCCGGCCAGAAGAGCTTCCCTATGCAGCCGATAAATGGCTTCAATCGACCTCATTTAACGCCTTAATTATAGGTGCATACAATCGATTGACTTTGTCAAAAACGGACAGTCGGGTCTCTTTCGTCCCCTCCATTCCGTAGACAACTTTCTCCTCGTAGCTATATAGATCATAATCTATTCGTGCTTGTACTCGCTCCTCTTCCGATTTGCTCTCATCGGCAGAAGTTTTTAATGCCTCTATCCGCATGGATCCGATGATGGAAATCGCCACGTCAAGGCTTAACTCTTTCTTCATGTAGCTCTTGAGGTACTCATCAAAAGTTGTCATCTTATTCTCTTTTAAGGGTTGGCGTCTGAGGTTATTCTCTCTATGCAAATATACTCAAAATAAGCCATCCATGCGATTTTATTAAGCTCTTTTATATCTGTATATGAGGGATTAAATGTTTTGCCTCGGTCTTCGGAGCGCACGTTTCGTGCGCTCTCTTTCGGAAAAAAGGAGGGCAGCCTATTATGGACTGCCCTTGTCTGTTAGTTTAACCAGTCGATGCTCTGTTCCTCGACTTCCGCTTCGATCTTTCGGATAATGCGCTTGGTTAGAATCTGAGTCTTATCGGCTCGCTTCTCAATGTAGGGACATTGATAAAGCAAGGATCTTACCCCCTCTGAAATCATGGCTACCATATACCTCTCCGGCCATTGAAAGGGGTTGGTTAGATGCTCCCCGAAAGACTCTGCACCGTACTTGAAATAGTCCCCACTTTCCTCCCACCATTCCAATAAATAAGTTCTGGCCAGTTCAGTAGAATAGGTCGCCGTCCCATTGATTCTAATGTAGTAGGTTAGGTCATCACCCAAGTCCCCCATAGTAAGCTCTAACCCCTCTCGTTCAGCAAGATTCCTCTTTATAAAATCCTTGCAGTAAGTTTCAAAATCAAACAAGTTTCCCATAATCCATTCTTCATTAAAGTTCTACTTCATAAAAATCTTCATCGCAAGACAAACATTGCCAGTCATATTCAGCGATACAACTTGGTATAAGTGGGCTATCGCAACGTGGGCATGATTCAGCCGGATTAAATCCTAATGCAATCGCCATGCTCCCACTCACCTCTATGTGGCTTTCCAAATCTTCTTTCGTTTCAATAAGAGCCTCACTCCCATCATCGTATAAAGCGTATAGTTCTATGTTGGATTCGTTGAACAACGAAACAGCAAGCTGTTCGTCTACTATTAACCAATGAAAACCATCTTCTGTCTTTCTTACTTTCATAACCAAAGAATTTAATTGTGAGTGTTCGTTTTATTTTTTTCCGAACGTTTGCCCTTGGCTCTCGTTCTTTTGTAGTGGCTTTTTGGTGTAGGACTTAGGACATGCAAGGTTGAGATGGGAAATACTACCCGTAGAGTATCGTAGGTGTGGAGATTTCCGATCCTCACCTCAGGCTTGACCTTGCTTATCCGTATAGAGTCCGTAATCACCTTTGCCACTTAAAAGGACGCGAGCCGAGGGTGATGTTGAAAGAATCCTCTCGGGTGGTGGAGGGGAGTGGGAGGAGTGAGCGAAAGAGATGCAGCACAGCGATGTTCTCGCTGCATGAGAAGCAAAAAGGCAGCCCATGATGGGCTGCCCTCGCAAATCGTTATAGAATGTTGGCAGAACTTTCGGAAGAACTCTCGCGGTGATAACTCATTTAGTCTTTTGGGCTTCGTTCTTCTCTTGTAGATAAAAGTACAATCCTCCCAGATTGGCGATCAGTATGACCAATCCAAACATAATCAGTGCTCCCATGCGTTATTTCCCTTTCTTTTTGTTTCTGACGTTGTCTTTTACAAGATACAATCCCCATCCCAGAGTAAACCCAACGGCTAATACTCCACCGATGTAATTCAACCATTTATTCTCAAGCTCTCCGAAGATAGAGCTAATTATTACTGCTGTAACTAAGTACTTGGCTATGTCCATTAGCCATTTACCAAACTCTTTTCTCATAGATGCGATACTGAGATAATTGTGGACTCGACAAATATAGTTATTTCTACGAAACATAGAGTAGGCTTTCTACTCATACTTGCAGAAAGCCTACTCTACTTCCCTTGTTAGGCTTCTTCCTTCATAATCTCTTCGATGCTTTGGCAAGCACAGAACCGATTTATGTGCTTCGCTGCTTCCATCCCGAAGAAGTCTATAACGACCCGCATGGCTTCCATATCTCCGTCATAAGAAATTGCACTTTCGTAGTTGTTGAACTCAAAACAATAGACCTCTTGGGGGTCGCATTCTTGAGCTATGGTACGTCTAATATTGTGATAGAAGTCCAATAAGCGTTCCATACCTTCTTTTGTCCCATAACACCCGGCACCGAGGTAATGTAATTTCTCTCCCGGATTCAGCGGTCTAATAGACTTTTTCCCTTCCTCAAACTGTTTGTCAGAGTAGGCAAAGAAACACTCAAATTCACCTATATTGCAATTGTTTCGCTCGTATCGAAGTGCATGGTATCTTTTCAAAGTCTTGGCATTCTTGTACTCCATTATTCCATCTTGATTCTGCCAGTACGTGAAGTTTTGTGTTGCGTTCTGTGTGCTTGCTTGTGTGTTCATAATGTAAAGAATTTAATTGTGAGTGTTTGTTTTATTTTCCGAACGTTTGCCCTTGGCTCTCGTTCTTTTGCAGTGGCTTTTCAGGTGTAGGACTTAGGATATGCAAGGTTGAGATGGGAAATACTACCCGTAGTGCATCGTAAGTGTGGAGATTTCCGATCCTCACCATAGGCTTGACCTTGCATATCCGTCAGGAGTCCGTAATCACCTTTGCCACGTAAAAGGACGCGAGCCAAGGGTGATGTTGAAAGATCTCTCCCTCTCGGGTGGTGGAGGGGAATGGGAGGTCTGGCCTGAAGAGGTGTAGTATAGCGATACTCTCGATACTTGGAGAGCAAGAAGGAAGCCCATTATGGGCTGCCCGATTATGTACGCAAGAAAGAGGGAGCGGCCGGCAGATTTGCCGACCGCTTTTTCCCTTCTATTCTTCTTGAACGATTATCCGTCTTGTCCTTACTTCGGGGTGCTTGGAGAAAGCCCAATTGATTTCTTCATCGGGAAGGGTGCTGTGAACGTTTCCACCCATCACCATTCCGCACTTCTGAATGACCTTTTTCCGTGCATCCTTTCTGCTCTCGGCAACCACTTCAAACACTCCCTCGAAGATGTATTGCGTCCGTACTCTGTAAACCTTCTTTTTCATATTCTGTGATATTTTGATGATTGCTCCTTATGCTGTTGTTTTCATTCTCTGTCTTATCAATTTGCGGTTGGCATTGACAAGGTTCACGATTTGGTCGTGATATTCCGTGTTCTCGTTGCAAACTCCCCGGCTTTGCACCACTTTGAGCGTGTTCAGATTTACCTCAATCGTCTCTATCCGTTTGCCTTCAATGGTAGCCGAAAGGATAAGGGAATCCTCTTTGAGATAGTAGGCATTGTTGAATACGCAATGGTGCATTGATATTCCTTCTTCTAAGTACTCATGCACACTATCCAGCACACGAACTTGGATGATTCCGTCCGTGAAAGAGATACCGAAGAACTTGGACTTCAGTTCGTGGAAACGCTTCTCGTCTTCCATTGCTTTTTGTCGTTTCTTGGCCTTTTCTTCCTTTTCTCTTTGCCTACGAAGTTCGTTTCTTCTCCGGTCATGTTCTCTATTCAGGTCGATGGGGCAAATATACTTTGGGCTCCGGATGTCCTTCCCTTTCCGTCTAAGCATCTCGATGTAGTCGCACCAGATGCTACCATCCGGAATAATATAGCCGTTTCGGATGCAGATTCGTACCGAAGCCCAATCGGTATCAAGACTCCCATATCCTTGGCGAATGAGGTGTCGCAGGAGTGGAATTTGGTTTGCTTTCAGCAGAGTTTCGGCTTTACTATCTGTCAGAATAGCGGAGAATAGCTCGTATGGTGATAACTCGTGTAGCTGCCCCTTAAATCCGTTCCGTTTGATTTCGGGAAGAACGCTCCACTTGGGATAAATTGGAGTTCTTGTGAAGTCATAGAACTTATCTCTCGCTCGTACTTCCATCGGGCTTCCAAATATCCACCCATCCCTCCAATAATTCATTGTCCGTAAGCGTGCAATAACCACGGACTTCCCTTGTGGATTCATCCACCTTTGTACCACCTCTGTGGCATCGTATTTCACTTTTTCCCCTTTTCTTACCAAGCTGTTCAGCAAAAAGTATCGTATCACTTGCCAACCCTTGAATACCTTCACGATTCCCATGTACCCTTCATCTTGGAAAACAAACTTTCTACTTGGCATTATCTCCAGCTTCATACCGCAATGAGGACAATTACAACCGCAAACTGCATCCGCAAGAATGTGCGTGCTTTTCCACGAATGGCCACACTCAGAACAAGTATTTGTGCCGTTTCCTCTGCGGATGGCAAAATGCTTGAAACAATGGCGAAAAGCCCACTCTTTTTGTGCCGAGGTCATGGTGGGGAGCTGATTGCTCAACTCCACCACCTCTTTCTGAATCTTTGTCTTAGGTTTCATCTTAAAAATCGAATAAGAATTGTTCTCCTTTTGCTGCACTCTCCACTTTCTTCTGTTTCGCTTTGCGTTGCTCTTTTATCTTGTTGATTTCATCCTGCTGATACCGCTCGATTGCCTTCTGTCGTGCCTCTGCTTTCTCCTCTTCTGTGAGTTTCACCACGTGGTTTACTATCACTTGGCAGGAATCCGGTTTCTTCACTTCTAAATTGTCTTCATCGTAATAGTGGACTGCCATTGAGTAGATTTCTTCATCTGCAAAGCCGTTGCAACCGCTGGCCTTTACCTCGTTTATGATGTAGGCCACGCATTCTTCTATGTTCTTATTTGGTTTCAGTAGTGCAGGTGCAAATAGAGGGTCTGATGCAGCACGTTCATTGAGGTATGCTTCAATGGTGCGTGTGAAATGTGTCGTTCCTTTCATATCTTTATCTGCTTTAGAATTAGACTCCAATAGACCATTGCCCCTCTCTGTAAACAGAAAGGCAAGCATATTCATTGTATAGCTCGTAGGAAAGGCACCTCATGTAAAGTGTATCATCATGAATGAGCGTTCTTCCAAGTTCCTCAAATAGATTCGTGGGGAACACCCACTTACTGGCCAGCTCGGCTTCGATTAGGTCATCATCTTCCCTGCTATACCAATTATCGGGGAAGTTGTGCTCGATGAAAGTTTTGATAGTATCAATCGTCTGTTTATGTTCGCTCGATGCGTAAAAAAGGTTGGTGCATAGGTTTGCCATAGTCGTTTGTTCTTGAAATGATTTATTGAGATTAGGATTGTTTTTTCCGAAAGTTGCATCGAAGATGTTTTATCGCTCCCGCCTCTTTCGGGCGACATTTTTTTATATGGGGGGCGGCTACCCTCCCTTTTTCTACGCAAAAAATCGGTATAGGAGGATGGAAGGAGCAAGGTTGAGGTGAGAAATACTACCCGCAGAGCATCGTAGGTGTGGAGATTTCTCGGCCGAACCGAAGGCTTGACCTTGATCCGGCCGAAGACTCCGTCTACCTTTGCGAAGAAAAAGGGAGGGTGGTCGCTTTCCGGACTCGGTGGAGCCCGAAAGAGGCGGGAGTGAGATATATCGGGGAGTTTTGGTGAAGGACCCACGAGAGTGGGTTATGTAGAATGGAGTGTTTGCCTTCCTTCTTTCTTATTAAACATAAGGTTTATTACGAGCAAACAGAGGTGCGAGGCGAACACCGCTCCGGGGTCTGAGGCAGAAACAAAAGTAAATCTATAATCAAACGAGTATGTCTTGCGTAATATAGAAAAAGTATGTATATTAGTAGGAGATGAATGTGTAACGCCATGAAGAAACGAGTGTATATCTCCCTACCGATTACCGGTATTGCCCCGGACGTAGTCTCTCAAACAAATACCGCAGCGAAAGCTCATATCAAAAGTCAGGGGTACTCCCCTATCTCCCCTTTGGACGTTTGTCAAGGCATCGAAGGCTATGCGAATCAAATGGGAAAAGATATAACTGCTCTATTGGATTGTGATGCAGTGTACTTCTGCCGTGGTTGGCGACAATCAAGAGGCTGTAAGGCGGAATATGCCGTTGCGCGAATCTATGAAAAAGAGATCTTTTTTGAATGACTCCCCCACCCTACCGGGAGCCCTCTGTTGTGCAAATAAAGGTTCCTTTGTTTGAACAGCTATCTGTCGCGAAGAAAATAATTCTTTTTTAGATATTGACACTATTTATAGTTAAAAAATCTTTCTTTTGTCAAATTTCAGCCTTTTGCTTAAGAGAAAACGATGAAAATGATAGTAATTGTGAGATATTATTTTGCATAAAAGTGAAAAATAATACTTTTGCATAAAAGTGACTAAAAGCATATCATATGAAGCTCAGAGAAACTACCCACGTTTTAAGAAAATCAATTGATTTACCATTGGAGATTGCCGCCAAGGCAGCAGAACTTGCTGTCATGGAAAGAACATCTCAGAAGGCTCTTTTGGAGCGTATCTTAATTGAATACTTTGAAAACCATCTTAAACAGGAAAATGGAAAAGAAAAAGAATCTTAGTCGAGTTCCACGAGTTATCACAGACAAACACAACGAAGTATTGCTTAATAAGTTGTGGGAACATAGCGGTAATGTAGGTGTGGACTTAGTTCTCTTCCTCGCAAATAAACAACGCGAAAATTTATTTAGCGAATGCTGGTTTAGCATCATGGACTTCTGCGAAGCTATGGGCTATGAGAGAACAAATCTCCAACGTCGATTATCCCAAGAAGAACTCGAGGATCTCAAAGCCCAATACATTGTTGCCGATGGTGCGCAGCCAATCATCCATCGCATAGAAACGGTTTTTGAATCGACTATTTATCGTCTGGGGAAAGAAAACATCGGAATGCCGATCTATGATTTGCAAACAAAAAGCACTCGCTATAATTTCATCCAGATTGTGACCAGTTTTGATATACATGGTGACTTCACGAGCAAGAAGGATAGTAAAAGACTTTATAGAGTTAAGCTGAATCGAAATCTTTTGGAAACCCTCTTTACGTCTTACAACCTGATTGAAATGAAGGACTACAAGAGACTTCCCGACCGAAAAGGATATCGTGTGTTTTACCTCCACCTTGCAAGGATGATTATCATCATCCGTTATCGGAAGTACCAAGGAGCAATGCCTTACTACTCCATGACAGTCAGCGAACTTGTAAACTTACTCCAAATTGATATTGAGGAGCCCAAATACGCAAAAAGAAAGGTAAAAAGCGTACTGGAGGATATACGCAAGCATTTGGGCATCACACAATTTGACTACGAGTTTGTAAAAGGAGAAGGACAAAGATTTGCCTATACGGTTCAATTTCATTTCTCAGATGAAACACTGGAGTACTTCAACGAAAAAGGAATCCGGGTGCTATCGGAAAAGTTTCACCAGACGATTGTGCAATCTTATGTAAGGAGATATCATGCTGGGAGGCCTTGGGCTCAAGTTTTCGAGAATCTAAAATCCGACGAAGTGGAGAAGGAGCAATTTAGAGAATGGCTCTATGACAATGCGATGGATATGGAAGAGAAAACACGAATCTATCGGGAATGTTTCATGGAAGTGTTTCAGCAGGACCCTCAAGAACTTGGAATCGACGACTTTAACTTCGCTATCGACATCTGCATGAAGGGAGATGAATATACTTTGTAGTCTCCATTTAGCTGTGTAGAAGTGGTCACTGTATTTCCAAAAGCATTGGGAATGCTATGAAAAAAAAATGACAGCAAAATTTCCCCAGCTGTGTAGAAGTGGTCACCTTTGAGAAAAAAGTGCAATATTGAGATTGCAGAATGAGATGTTTTATAAAATTTAGCTGTGTAGAAGTGGTCACCTTTGACCGTCCAGCTGTGTAGAAGTGGTCACCTTTGAAGCCAAGGGAAGTTTAGCTGTGTAGAAGTGGTCACCTTCGATATTGCCCACAAGTACCCAGAATGGCATTTAGCTGTGTAGAAGTGGTCACCATATTCTTAATACTTAAAAAGAACTTAATAATAACTTAGTTCTTGTATGCGCGAGGGCAATTCTTAGAAACTTACAAATCTAACATCTATACTTTCGGAAAAAGGGCGGAGGTTGGCATCTCGGTTTATGAGAAGTTCATCATAGCTGTTTTTTTGCTGATTTTGGGCATTTCCCCCGTATCGGCAATCTTTCTGCAACGAAGAAGAGAAAAGCGTAAGGGCGTCCTAAAAATGGCCTTCACGGACTTTTTCCGGAAGTCATCGTGGCAAACAAAAAAGGCAGGATAGAACTCCTACCCCACCCTCTTCTTGTTATCGCGAATGCCATCATTTTGAGCCAAACAGCATATTCGCATTTCTCAGGCTTGAGATTTCCTCTTCATGTTCCACCATGAACTTATCTATGATATTCGTCGCAAGCTGCGTCAGCGGTCTTCCTGTTAAGAACGACAATGCTTTTAACTGCTGATGAGCTTCTCGAGATATACGCAGCGTTTCTGTATCTTTCGTTGGCAGCTCTCGATATAGAGCTTTGATTCCTTTGGGCAATTCTGCTTCACCCCCACTCGATTCCACGTTTAAAAGCTCTTGTGCAGCTTCTGATTGCGCGTCTAATAATCCGCCCAATTCAGCCACGGACTTAATGTTTTTAATGCTTTTCTCAGATTGTTGGCCTGCTTTCAATAAGTTCGATATTGCAGATTTTCCTTTCATAATTACTTCGCGTTTACAAGTTCTATATGTTTAGTTATTAACTCAATCATCTCATCACCCCATTCATTTGACATATTGTCGTAGTCAGTCAAGATTGTGGATAGATTACGCTGGAATCGCACCCTCGAATCCTTGATGTGATTCTTCATCAGTTCAAAGGGTAATGCGCGTGGATCATCCACCAACTCTTTGTACTCCATAACATTCGGATTGATTCGATTTGGCAGCCCTTTGATGATTGTCGAGAATCCCATTTTCGTGCGGAGAGCAAGGATCTCATTGGAGTAGTATCGATAAAAATCCAAAGTTGCCGATAAACATAATGGAGATGGTTCAAATGGCATAACTACGACGTCCATCAGAGTCAATGTTTCAACCACTCCATCCTGCTTCAAATTGCCGGGAAAGTCTACTATGATAATGTCAAATTCATCTTTAAGGTAGTCTACATATGACCCAAATTCCGAAGAAGAGATAGGAAGAACTTTGTAGCTTTCTTCGACGTCTGAGTTCAGCTCTCTCAACCTAAAGCTACCTATTGAATTCTGTGCATCATCAACGTCAACGATGCAAAACTTTAATCCTGATTTAAGACTGGCCAAATAGGCAGCGAACAGCAGTGCTAAAGTTGATTTCCCAACCCCACCCTTCGGATTCGCAAACGAAACGAACACTCCTGGTAAAATCTTTCCCATGACAATTTATTTTAGAATTTATATATGAATTTATTTCTTCCGAAATTTATTGTTTGCAAAATAAATATATCTATTTTGAAATTTATAAATATATAAATTGTAATATCGCTATGTTTTAATGTTGTATTGTAACATTGTTGCATTGTTATATTATTGCATTGTTTTTCTTGAAACAATGCAATTGATTCACGCGCTATCAAAACGGAAAGAGGGTATGTTAATATCGCTTTTGTTTTACGTAGAAATTTTTCCGAAAGTGAGAAATCTAAAATTATCCCTTGGATAATCGCAAAGCAAGATATACTTTTGTCTGACAAAAGTTCCTGCGGCATCCGAGATGCCGTTAAAATATAAGCGTGAAAAAAGAAAAGAGAATTACCATTCGACTTACTGAAGAAGAATTCAAATCACTTCAGGAAAAAGTTAAATCTCTCGGGATAACAGTTTCTGTTTACACGAGGGCTGCCATTCTTGGCAAGGCTATTCACTCCAAAGTAGATGCTCAAATGGTTTTTGAGCTTCGGAAAATTGGGGTCAATCTGAATCAGATAGCTAAGCACTTCAACACATATTCACCTTCTGATGAAGAGATGAAATCATATTTGGGAATAATCAATGAGATAAAAGAACACCTTAATCGATTGGAGGATTCCCTATGATAGCTAAGATAATGCCGTCGTTTGAATCAGGAGAGATGATGCGAGCGAAGATTGTCTACCAACTTCGGAAGATCGAGCAAGGGAGCGACGCCAAAGAATTGCATAATTCTGTGGGATGTGACCTCAAAGAATTGCACCGTTACATGGTACAGTGTGCCAGCATGAATTCTCGAAATAGATTTCCTTATAAAGAGTTCGTTTTATCATCACCGGTGGGAGAAAAACTCTCAGATGATAAACTTTCGGAAATAGGGAAATCTTATATGGAGAAAATGGGTTATGAGAACGCTGTCTATTCGCTAATTCTGAACCGAGATAAAGATCATCATCATGTTCATATTTATACAACTACGGTGAATATGGACGGTTCTCGTATAGATACCGGGCAAGATTTTAGAAGGTCTTATTTAGTTATGCGTGAGTTGGAAAAAAAACATGGGTTGGAGGAACTGAAAAGACGTAAGAATGTCGATCGGATATATAACTACATAGAAAGAAGAGCAGAAGACTACATGGTTCAAAATGCTTTGGGTAAGGCTTATCGCAATAAGTTTACCAAGGATAAGATAGCAGAATATATTGAGAGCTGTGGAATAGATATAAGCATACCATCTACAAACAAGGAGATCAGAGAGAAAGCAGGAGAGGTGAAATATCGAGAATTATTGGAGGAACTTTCGGCAGGAGGATTCTTCAATCCAATACTGAAAGAAACATTGATTGCCTATCTCGATACTGCTTATAATTCGTCATCTAAAACAATGGATGATTTTCGCAGGCGTTTGGATGAGATGGGGATTTATATGAGAGTCTGTATTGGTCGAAAGTATCATATCGTCTATGGAATGCCGGAAGCTGGATTTTACGTAAGAGATACTTCTCTACCAAAGACCTATCGGATTGGAGAACTATATCTCCCGGACAAGAATATGGACATAGGAGAGCAGCAGAAGATGTTGTATTCTAAGGTGTCGGACGTCCTCCGTTCGTCGATTGATTATGAAGACTTTATTAGTAAACTTGGGAAAGAAGGAGTGGGGGTGAGGTATCATGTTTCACCAAGAGGTTTCACAGACATATCTTACTATCTCACAGACTTAGAAAATCCGATTTTTTTCAAAAGTGGGGAGCTGTCTACAGAATTATCTTTGAAGAAGATAGGGGAAGTATTAGAAATCTCAGACTATGAAGAAAGAGTAATTCAAGATGGACTGAAGACTCATGAAGTGGAGTGGAATTATGGAGACACAGATGGAATCGTGGGGGGACTTAAAAGTGTTAGGAACAGGAATAAGATGGAGGAAGATGATTCAGAATTTGAAAAACAGAAGAAGAGGAAGCGGAGAACGAAGGGTATGGGGTTGAAATGATCCCATTTGACACACAAAAGAAAAGTCTTGGATATCCGCTACAAAAAAACTATCTTTATAGGAGTGAATTATTAAGTTAAGAGGAGAGGAAAATGTATAAACGTTTATTCTCAAACTATGCCCCGGCAGAGAAGGGTGACTTTTTGATCAAGTATTTGATCGATGATCAGAGCTTTGTGGTGTATTCACCCGAAGAAGGGAAGGTGTCTTGTTTCACACTGGATGGTTTCAAAGAGATTACTCCGTCACAGATTGCTTTAATACTGAACATAGATTTCGAGGATGACAAGAACCCAGATGAAGAGGATTTCGATTTGTTACCTTGTTCCAAGGAACTTGTCATAAACTACTTATTTGATGTCTTAAAAGATGGAGGTGAAGAAAATCCTGTTTTAAGGAATGTGTCGGGGAAAAGGGCTTATATATTACATTCGCTCAGGAAGGATAATATTGTAAAAAACCTCTATGAGTATAGTTTGGATAAGGAGGAAGCCACGATTGTCTTCGACGACAAATGTTGCTGGTATGGGGAAAATGTTCAATCTGATAATCCCATTGCGTTGTCTTGGAATCCGATTGCCTTTGAAGAAATAAAGGTGAAATACCCAGATCATGGAAGAATCCTAATGGGAGGGCATGGAGGACGTTTGGTAGAATATATCATAGATAAATTTCATAACCATAAGCTCATGCTGCCTACCACGCAAGCGAGATCCTCATTGTATTTTTTGTCGATACTCAAAGGAGAATCCGGACCAAGAACTTTCCGGTACTACGAAGAGGATAATACAAGTCTTTTACGATTAGTCAACTGGGATGCGAAGGAGGCCTTATCGCTGGCCTTAGAACTGAATAAAGAGGGTGGGGTAGGGAGTATATACAGTATAGAGAAAATAAGAGAGAATGTTTTTTATATAATATTCCCAAGTAACGAGTTCCTTGCGTCAATACTTCTTAATAAACTTTCTCGGAAAGTTGAGGATAAAGAGTTATACGATGTATTTTAATATCAACCATTAAATGAAAAATGTATGAAATTAACTGTTGAAGAAGCCCATGCCATTTGGGATCAGTTTGAGAAGAATAGTCTAACAAAGGAGAATCTTGATAGATTATTGGCGATTCTTGAGTTGAGGAAGAAGCCGGATGATGATGAGTTTCTGAATGTTCTCATTGAAAAGCTGAGAAGCAATACACCATTCCAAGATTTCGATGGCGAGGAAGTTCAATGGGTGGAGGAATATTTGGAGTGGACTACGTTTGGAATATGAAGATAAAGGCTCGGAATCTCCGAGCCTTTATCTTTACCTACGGAACAAGTAAGGTGTTATCTCCACATTTTGAACAGCTTTGTTCTCTTCTCATTGCCATTAAGTCATCGTTCCAATCTGATAGCTTAGCAAGCTGTTTGTTTGGGAGTTGGGATATTATACTTTTAAGACTTTCATCTGATAGAGAGTCAATAGCCTCGAATTCTTTCCCAAGAAGAAAGTTATTCAGTTTGATTGCGTACCGATAGCCAGCGGAATCATTATCGAAAATATAAGTAACTTGCTTTTCTATATTCTCTATTTGATAATGCTCTGTCACTTTCTTAATGAGTTCCATTTGGCCGGTGGTGATATTGCCTTCCGTTGATATATAGAGGATATTATCCTGTGAGAGGGAGGGATCTGTCAATCGATGAATATCAAAGTGAGCTGCACAGTCCAGTATTGACTCACCAATGTATATGTGGTTGATGGGACGAGTTTTATCTATTTTTGAGACTGCAATACTACCATATTTGTTGCCCATGATGCCTTTATAAGAGGAACCATCCGGTTTGTAACTCCGCTGAGATATTCCTTGGAAGCCTTGGTCGGAGATTAGACGAACACAAGTGTTTGTAAATTTAATACCATTGTGATAATACTCTCTTGTAGTGAAGACATCCCGGAACACATGAGAGTCCAATGTATCCCTCGAAATTCCTCTACGTTGCAGGAAATCGCCGGTATATGGTTTAAGCTCACGCATAAGAGAGAGGAGGAAAGAAGGGTCAAGGGAGGAACTCTGAACCTTATACTGACTTTGGGAACTCGAAACGATAATACCATCCGAGAGGTATTTTTGTAAAATGGAGCCTACTTGATAAATCGAAGGGGAACTTCCGGATTCTCGTGTTATTTTCTCCTGAAGGTAGTCAATAATGGTTTTACCTCTGACATCCGAACTGTGGACATCCCAATATGTATATTGGCCAGCTGTATTTTTTTTGATAACGAATGTACGGCTGCCATCGGTAAGTTTTGGAGCGGCCGGAGAGGTACCCGGAGCAAACCTCCATCCATCATTAAGTAGAAAATCTACCAATGATATGTCACACTTCAATTGGTTGAAATCGATCTTCATATCGGTATTATGTTTTTAAGTACTTGTAAAAGGTATTTCTGCTGATTCCAAGTTTTTGAGCAGCTGCGGTGATGGATAGATGACCGGGTTTTACCTCTTCTTCGTAAATCTGTTTCACCTTCTGGGCCATGATCTTTTGAGATGATCCCAATCCATGAGGTCGGCCTATCTTTCTCCCTTTCTGTCGAGCCGCCTCGATGCCTGCTTTCGTCCTCTCTGATAGTACATTTCGCTCATTCTCGGCCATAACCGATAGTATACCATACATCATTTTCCCAGCGGTAGTTGTCAAGTCGAAGTGCTCCGTTATACTAATCAGTCCAATGTTCTTCTTTAATAGTTTGTTGGATATACGAGTCAACTCATAATTATTCCTTCCGATTCTATCTAACTTCCAGACAACCAGTGTATCTCCAGATTTCATGGAGTTGATAGCTTCTTCGAGTACTGGTTTATCCTCTTTGGCTCCCGAGGTTACTTCTGTAAAAATCCTATCAACTCCAAACCGATGCAGAGCATTGATTTGTAAATCATGTATTTGTTCGTTCGTAGACACACGTACATATCCTATTGTCATAATACCTACTTTTTGCGTGCAAAAATAAAGATATACATTGTTCAAACAAAGGAACCTTTATTTGCACAATGTAACACAATGAAAAACATCTTCATCCTTTTTACTATTTTGATAGCCTCTATGTCCGTCTATGGACAACGGCACTATGACGGAGTAGGGGCTATTTCCTTTTCCGGTGGTTTTAATGTCAACCGTGGCAATACTCCATACGGACAAATCTCGTTTAATAAATATCTTGGTCGCTCTTCCTACTACAAGATTGGTTTGAATTATATGCAGGCGGATTTCGCTGCCATTGATAGCGTCGGAACTCGTTTGGAGCGTCGTTCACACGATTACTTTCTTGACTTATCTCACCTCTGGACATTATTCACAGACGGTAATTATGTTTTTTTTAATCTTGGATTCGGTGGATTCACCGGGATACAAACCTATAAAGATGCTAAAAACAGATTCCGATACTTCGCCGGAGCAAAAGCTGAGATGGAAACAGAAATCTTTATTAGTCGAAGAATTGGTCTATTGGTCGGTGCTCAGCAATATTGGAATCCCATGAGCATCCACCGGTGGAACACTACTGCATACGCAGGTTTACGCATCCTCTTATACTAAGAATATGGATATTTATGGATTATACTCAGAATTCAAGCCTCTCTGTGGGGTGATTGCCGCAATAGGATTTTTGCTTGCCGGTATTGGTGTTGTCAAGACAGTACTCTCCAATCCGGATAAGGCAAAGAGAGCCATTACATCTTATATTGTTGCTTTGGTAGTATTCATCTTGTTATGGTCACTGCTATGAATAAACTCTTGACATTATTGAAAAGTCTATTTTTCACTGGGCCACCTCCCTCTCACAGTGATTTTTCCGAACGTTATGAAGAAGTAGGAAAGACTACCGGCCGAATCACGGTCATTGTAGGAGATGATATACCTGAAAAAGAGTTAGTCCGTCATGCGGCCGATCTCTATATAAACAACCGGGTTTATTACTACAAAGGTCTTCCCCCTCCGGATGCGAACCAGCCTTATTCTCCCCCTTTTTTTAAGTTGAAGGATGTATCCTTTGACAAATTGAAATCTATAAAAACACTGCTATGATGAACTATTTACAGAAACACTCACAGAATCTTTTACGAGTTCTATTTCTTGTCTTTTTTGCTTTTCAGTTGAGTCTTGTTTTTGCTCCCGACGTCGAAGCCCAAGGCGTCAAGATAAACTCGTTGTCAGAGATTCAAAACAAAGCAAAAGAAGGTGCTGATACGATAACTACCGTGGCCAAGTATATATTGGGTGCGGTATTAGCCATCGCTTTAGTTTTTGTGATTTATAGCCTTGCGACCAATAATCCCCATGCCAAGGATTATTTATTGGGCTGGATTATCGCTGTGATTGTCATTATGATTGCCTTCATGATTATTTGACCCTGATATCGAGGCTATGAACACTATTCGCAAAATAAACTTCCCCATTCGATTTTTTGGCTTAGCTCCGATATATGTGGTGGTGATGGCTGTTCTTTTGGCCTTGTTTATCATTGGCAGCATTCTTATGCGTTTACATCCTCTGGTGTTGCTCTGCTTTATTGTTGGTTACATTCTGACTCTGTCGTTTCTTCTTCGTCGATCCATTCAGGAGCATAAGCTCGGCAACCCGGATTATTTTCAGGGGCTTATGATCAGTAGATCTACGCCTCGTAAGATAGTAGACAAATCGCATGTCTTTCACCATTTGATTAGTTAACCATGGAAGCTATTCTCATGATATTAGCCTTGTTAATCTGCACCGTTGTTGTCATTATCGGTGTGTTGTACATGCGGCCATCCGTTGTCAGCATCTCAGATAAAGCTTTGGATTTAGCAAATGTATTGCCTATCGAGACGATAACGGATAAAGTTATTGTCAATGGTAACGGTGATTTGACCATAGGATATAAAATGTTTCTTCCGGAAGTGTTTTCCCTTTCTCTGGAGGAAGCGATTGTAATGCAGGAGCGTTTATTGGCTCTTTTGCGTATGCTGCCATCGGGAACGATAATCCATCAACAGAATTTATATTCGATTACCGCTTATCAAGGTGATACCCATACGGAGAATCCCATTCAGTGTGAAACGCTCCGTTATTATGCGGAGAAGAGCATTTTGCAGAGCTGTACGCATCTTTATGTGACCTTTCCATATCGTTCAGGGTCGGTGCGTAAGTCGGCCGGTTTAAGTCCCCTCCAGCGTCGTTACAATTATCCGTTCACTAAACCTTTTAAGGGTATTGATTCTCGTTTGGAAGATTTGACTCCCCAAATACTCAATTTGGAAAATGGTCTTTCTTCCCTTCAAGGGGTTTCAATCCTTCGTATGAGTTCCGAAGAGCTGAATGCTGCTGTTTTTGATTACTTGAACTTGTCTTATCCGAAGCCGACAGTGGATGCCACAGCTGCTTCGGTGGATCCCATTTCTACTTCTTCTTCGGGCGAGTTAAAGATCGGTAATCAGTATGTGGCCATTTTATCCTTGACTCGGGAGGGTGAGCTTTTACACGAGCTGAAGGTACCTGCTACGAGTAAATCACGTGCGATGGGCACTCATCTGGAACTTCCGGAAAATATATCGTCGAAGACTTCGATGATTTATCCTATCGGCCTTGGTTTACCCTTTGAGCATATAGTAAATGTGGTCATCGAGATTACGGACTCGGATGCTACGATTTCCACGATTCGTAGCGAGCAGAAAGCGTTGAATTTTCTTCGTCCGTTCTATTCGCCGGCAGAAGAAAAAATGCGTGTTCAGGATATTTATTGTCAGGAGATTACTCAATTTGATAGGCAGACAGCCTGTACAGCGGTTAACTTAATCCTTCACGATGCTGATCGAGGTGAGTTGATCCGGAAAACGTCTTTGGCCAAGCAAGCTTTTGCGTCGATGAACCAAAGCAGCTGTTATGTAGAGAATGCTGAGACGGCCAATCTTTTCTTCGCCTCGATGCCCGGAGCCGGCCGCACTCTGTACCGTGGTCATATAAACACGGTGGAGCAGGCCTTGTGTTATTTACAAAAGGATAATCTCTACCTCTCCTCTTTAACCGGCTATGTATTTGGTGATCGATTCGGAAATCCGGTTAAGATTGAGATGTGGAATAATCCAGCCTTGAACAACAAGAATAAGATCGTGATCGGGCCTTCCGGGTCGGGGAAATCGTTTTTCTTAAATAACTATATCCTGCAAACTTTTGAGAAGGGGACTGATGTTGTCATCATCGATATAGGCGGTTCTTATCGCTCCATGGTTGACTTGAATCGCGGTAAATATTATGATTCTTCTCATCAGGAGGATTTCAAGTTTAACCCATTTTTATGTGATCAAGATAGACATGGGCGTTGGCTATATATGGACGAAAGTGATCCGGAAGGTTCTGAGGATTTGATAAACTGCATAGTCGCTATTTTATCTTATATCTGGCGTGAGCAGTCCGGCATTACTCCCACAGAGCGCGCTATTTTACGTAAAAGTATTATCTCTTATTACGAATCAATCAACAATTCTTCCGAACGTTCTATGCCCAATTTGATAGGCTATCGGGCCTATCTTCGTGAGTTTGAACAGACTCTCCGACCTTTCGAGGCGGATACCTTTCGTGTGGATGAGCTGATGCTACTTTTGGAGCCTTATACAATCGGTGAGTTATCATATTTACTGAATAGCACCTCCAATATCGACATAGTTCACGATACCCTTTTGGCCTTTGATATGGAGGCGGTATCCAAGAAGAAGTATTTCCCATTGGTTGGTATTCTGATCTTGCAGTTGATCGCTGATAAGATAAAACGTCGTCAGGGCGTTCGCAAGGAACTGATTATCGACGAAGCCTTAGACTTTCTCAAGGATGAGAAATTCGGTGATTTCATCGCCTATCTCTATCGCACCTTCCGTAAGAAAGAAGGTGGTATTACGATTGCAGCTCAGAATGTACTCTTTTTGAAGAGTGCTCCTCCTGTGATCCGTGATTCCATTTTGATTAACTGTGACACCAAGATAATTCTTGATCATAGTCAGTATCGATCGGAGTATGATAATCTCCGGAGCATATTGTCTTTATCCGAATCTGAGATTGGATTGATAGACTCTTTGCAGTCTACACCTGGTTGGAGAGAGTTCTTCCTAAAGCTCGGCAATACGAATCATGTATTCCGCAATGAGGTGTCTCCTTTTGCGGCCGTTGCTTTTGATTCTCGCCAACGCACAGTCGTTCGGTTACGCGAACTCTTCGAGTCCACCGGTTCGACTTATGCGGCTATTCGTCAGTATCTACATGAGCGAGCCCTGACAAGCACCGATTCTTAGTGGAGGGGTATGAGAGCCAAGATCTTTGGATATCTAAGTGCTCTCTCCCTCCTACATATATATCACTTAAAAAATGAATAGTATGAACGAAGCATCTTCCGGACTCAACGAAATTATGGGTAAGCTCTCTGAAGCAAGAGCGTCGTTACAACACGTCATAGAACCTCTTGTCGCAGCTCTGTTGGCTATATCCTTAATTACAGTTGTCTGGGAATTATCCAGTGGGAATGGCTCCGGTAAGAAGCATCTGATTGCTTGGGTTGTTGCCTTGATCTTTAGTTTGTTATTTATTTTCTGATTTATGGTTATGAGAACACGATTTTTATTGATTGTCATTTTGCTGTTAAGTGTTTTTCCGAAGGTCCTTCACGCACAGTTTGCGGTGAGTGATCCGGTTCACACGGGTATCACCAAGTCCGGTTGGGGAGTCCAAATTAAGAATATGGCAACGACTATCCAATCATGGTCTAAGCAATTTCGTCAGATGAACGAACAGCTTGAAATATCCAAGCGTCTTCAGGACATTAAGAATATGAAAGAGCTGGAGTCCTTGATGGAATTGGCCGATATGATCGATCAAATTCAGTGCATCTCTCAGGAGTACAGCTTCCATGCGTCTTTGGGTAAGACATACCGTTGCGCCAAGTTTCTCAACGTACAGGGTGTGGTCGTGAACATGCGTATGAGTACCGACCTACTTTTTAAGGTGGCCAGTGTGGCCGATTATTTTTCTATGTCTTCGGGCGAACGTATCTCCATGGTTAAAACCGTCCAAGAATGCTTATCGAATGCGACTCAAACAATGGAATCGTTTAATGAGATCTCTCGTAATAGTATCAAAGCAGATGCGGTTAAATCTTATTATCGAGATCGTTATTATGGGCGTATGCTCAATCATAAAAAGCTGAATTAACCATGATTGCTTCTCAAAATTTTCTATGGGATCTATCCATCAGTGATGAATTGACCCTCTCCCTTTCGGCTAAGTTCGCCACGATAGCCATGGGAGTAGCCACTAT
>JAXFUC010000003.1:0-45608 GCA_034176395.1 Bacteroides sp.
TCTCCCGATTGCGAAAGCACCATCATTCCCGGCACTTGCCCCTGCAACATCTGGTCGATGCTCATAGCATTGGGGGTGAGAATGTTTTCTGCTTTGATAGATGTGATGGCACTGGCCGATTCTCGACGGCTCATCACCTGATAGCCGGTCACCACCACTTCATCGAGTATGCCATTATCCTCCTTAAGCACAATGGCCGGCAGTTGTATCTCTTCTTGCTCGGCTTCTACCTTGATGCGCTGCTTTTGAGTCACCATTCCCAGGTAGCTGATGTGGAGGGTGTACCAACCTTCCTTTCGACCGACGGATACTCGAAAACCTCCGTCGGCCAACGTGCTGGTCACCGTTTGAGTTTCTTGAACGGAAATGTGAGCACCGGGCAAGGGAAGCCTTTGTTCGTCGAGCACTTGCCCCACCAGAAAACGCGGTTTTTTGCCTTCTTGCAACGAGTCGGTTCGCTTGCCTCGGGGCGATATGGTGATGAACTTATCCTCTATCTGAAACGAGAGTGCTTTCTCGTCCAGCAGCAGGTGAAGTGCTTCGCGCAAAGTCTTCTGTTTGATTGCCACCGTCACACGGTGCTTGCTCACATCGTCATGACTGAAGATGATGCGAAATCCGGTTTGTTTTTCCAGCTTGCCCAAAGCAGTGGACAAAGGTTCGTTTCGGCATTCCATCGAAATAAACGTTCCTCGTTCTTGGGGAAAAGCTATCGCAGGCAAAAGGAGAAGAAGTATCCAAATGCCCACGACGCTCACGCTTCTTTTAAGACTTCTCTCCCTCTGTGGAGAAAGACTACAAAGGTTTTTCATGTGTTACGTTGTGTTTTCTGCGTTCGACAAAGCTCCATGCCATTAACATTGGAGCACATCTCTCAATAATTCTTAAGATATACGTACGACAAGAAAAAAAGGGTGAACCTCACCCCTTACTTTTTCAACAAAGCCTTCGTTTTTTTCATCCGAAGGCTTCTCGAAGGCTATATACCTCTATGGTTTGTCCACCGTCAACACATCTCCCCGAAGTTCTACCTTCGCCTTCTCCGTTAAATTCAGCATTCGGATGACATGTGCAGCCTTTTCGTCCTTCTTCGCCCAAAGATGAAAGCGGAGTTTACACAAGGATTCGTCCTTGAATACCACCGATAGGTTATACCATCGCCCCACGGCCAGCAGTATATCTTCCAGCGGAGCATCTCGAAAACAAAAGAGTAGGCCGGTCCAGGCGGTCACTTCTTCCAAGTCTATCGGGCGTTTGGCAACCTCTTGGTTGCCGTTCACCGGGTAGGCACACTCTCCCGGGGTCAGCACCAAGGGAGTGCTCATAACCTCGGTTTTGACCTCCACCGAACCGGTGGCCAAAGCTACGTTCCAGGCCTCGGGAGTATAGGAACGCACGTTGAAAGAGGTTCCCAGCACGCGCACCTGTGTTTGGGGCATTTTCACCACGAACGGATGTTCTCGGTCGGCCGTCACATCGAAAAAGGCCTCTCCCTCCACCAACTCCACACGACGTTCGCCCCGACCGAAGTGCGTGGGATAACGCAAAACGGTGCTTCCATTCAGCGTGACCCTCGTACCGTCGCTCAGCCGTAAGGCAAAAGTTTCGCCGGGAGGGGTAGCAAGTTGATGAGTTTCTTCCGCGGACACTCGCTCAGCGGAGGTTTCCGCATTCGCTTCGTCGGTGACGTAGGACAACACGCCATCGACAAAGGACACTTCGCCGGGCAGAACCTCGTTCTCGAGGTTCGCTCCGCCTGCCTCCTCGATGGGCCACTGCCCCCGGTCGGTGCTGAGTGTCACTCGGTGGTCGGTGTTCACCGCTTGGTAAACGATCAGCTCGGGCGGAATCGTTTGCCACCACCCAAAGTAACCGCCCGCAAGGAGACCGAGACAAGCCGCTGCCGCCCCTATCCAAGGCCACCATCGTTTGGAGCGATTGTGCTTGTGCACCTGTTCGGTTCGCCCAACGATTTCACAGCAACGGCGCGAAGGCACCTCGCCCTCCAAGTGCAAAAGAGCTTCTTTGTAGGTTGCACATTCATCGAGCAGGGCGCGATGTCGTGCATCTCGATGCCAATCCTTAAAGAAATCCGACTGTCGAAACGCGGGGTCATGAATCGCTTGCAGAGCAATTTCTTCGTTGGTCAAGTCACGAGGGGCATAGGTTTGTTCTTTCATAGTATCACAAGCGTTGAGATATGGATAGGGAAGCACGGGCATCGGCCCCGCTTTCCTGCTTATTAACGGTTTCGCGCACAAAAGCCAGTGCTTTGGATATGTGGGTCTTCACGGTATTGGGCGAAAGGTTCATCGCCCGAGCCGCCTCTTTGTAGGTGCGTCCATGCAGAAAACATTGTTTGAAGGCTTCCTTGGCCTGTGGCGGTAAGAGTTCGATAGCCGCTTGGATGCGCCCGATTCTCTCCTGATGAGTGTCCCAAAGATTCATTTCCTCCGACAGGCGATTCGTCTCCTTGGTGTAGTTTTCATACGTATTCTTCACCTCCTCGTGTCGAAAATAATCTATACATCGGCTGCGTACGATGGAGAACAGTACCGCTTCGGGAGTGGGGTGCACGCTCTCGAACAGACGGTTGCGCCATAGGTATTCAAAGGCATCGGCCACAATGTCCTCGGCTATCTCCTTTTGATTTACTCGGGAGAGCGCAAACCGATACAGCTGCGAGTACTGTGCCTCAAACAGCTGCTCAAAAACTCGATAATCGTGCAGAGCGGACATAACTCTTGACAGAGAGCGGATGGCTTGCAAATATAACGACTTGTTTGCACCGATGGTCCATAAGTCGACCGCAGAAAATTCGTCAACCTTTTCCACGCCCCTGACTCGAGCCCCATTCGATAAGCGTTTGCCAAGTACAAACACTTACCGTTCAAAGTGCCCACACTTTGCAACCGAAGTGCCTACACTTTACATCCTAAGTGCCTACACTTCGCTACCCGACTGCCTACACTTAGGTCGAGGAATGTTTATTAGGTATCTTGTGATAAACTTCGTATGTTTGCATATCGAAAAATCTCACGAATATTCCGTCTTATGACCAAGCTCAGTGTAAACATAAACAAGATTGCCACCTTGCGCAATGCTCGCGGGGGAGACAACCCCAACTTGATTCGGGTGGCACTGGACTGCGAAGCCTATGGAGCCGAGGGCATCACAGTGCATCCCCGCCCGGACGAACGTCACATCAGGCGATCGGACGTTTTGGAACTGAAACCCCTGCTACGTACAGAGTTCAACATCGAGGGCTACCCCTCGGCCGATTTCATGGCTTTGGTATGCGAAGTGAAACCTCATCAAGTGACCTTGGTGCCCGACTCGCCCGAGCAACTCACCTCCAACGCAGGTTGGGACACTCGCAAGCACGAGGCGTTTCTGACCGAAATCGTCGACGAATTGAAACGTGCCGGCATACGCTCGTCCATCTTCGTAGCCGCCGATAGGAGCATGGTAGAGTATGCCGCCCGCATCGGGGCCGATAGAGTGGAACTCTATACCGAGCCTTACGCCGCCCGGTTTGCCCAGTGCCCCGAAACGGCCATCGCTCCCTTTGTCGAAGCGGCCCACGTGGCTCGCTCCTCGGGATTGGGTCTAAACGCCGGCCATGACTTGAGCTTGACAAACTTGTCCTACTTATCCAAGAACATACCATGGATTGACGAGGTTTCCATTGGCCATGCGCTGGTGTGCGATGCACTCTACCTGGGATTGGAAAACACGATTCGTGCCTATAAAAACTGTTTGAACTCATGACACTTGCCTTCTTCTTACTCCAACTCACCGCCCAAGGCGGCGACAGCCTTGCTTCCCAAGTCCCGGCACTGACTTCCCCCGAAGTCCAAGCCGAAATGAACCTATTCGACATGGCCATGAAGGGCGGTTGGATCATGGCCGTGCTGGCCGTGCTTTCCATCGTTTGCTTCTACATCCTCTTTGAACGCAACTATGCCATCCGGCGGGCGGGCAAAGAAGACCCCATGTTTATGCAACGCATCAAAGACTACATTCACGAAGGCGAGCTCAAAGCAGCCATTCAGTATTGCAGATCCATGAACACGCCGGCTGCACGCATGATCGAAAAGGGCATCAGTCGCTTGGGTCGTCCCATCAACGACGTACAGGCAGCCATCGAAAACGTGGGCAACATCGAAGTGGCACACTTGGAAAAAGGCCTCACAGTCATGGCTACCATCTCGGGAGGCGCCCCTATGTTGGGCTTTTTGGGCACGGTGACCGGCATGGTGCGTGCCTTCTACGAAATGGCCAATGCAGGCAACGGCAACGTAGACATCACCCTTTTGTCGGGCGGTATATACGAAGCCATGATTACCACCGTGGGCGGTTTGATTGTGGGCATCATTGCCATGTTTGCCTACAACTACTTGGTTATGCTGGTAGACCGTGTGGTCAACAAAATGGAAACGAGCACCATGGAGTTCATGGACCTGCTCAACGAACCGGCCAAGCACTGATGCACGCACGGCCCGAGCAAGCCGAACCTCGGACAGATGTTCGTAGCCCGATGGCCGGCAATCGCTTCGTAGCACATTCGGTATTCACCCTTCTTTTATCATCCTCATGGCTCTCAAACGACGAAACAAAATATCTCCCAACTTCAGCATGGCCTCGATGACCGACGTCATCTTCCTGCTACTGATCTTTTTCATGATCACTTCCACCGTAGTGTCGCCCAATGCCATCAAGCTACTCTTGCCCCAAGGAAAGCAACAAACCTCGGCTCGGCCGCTGACACGAGTCATCGTGGACAAGGACTTACGCATGTATGCCGCCTTTGGCAGCGAGAAAGAACAGCCCATCGGCGTGGACGAGCTGCCGGCCTTCCTGCAATCCTGTGCCGAGCGCGAACCCGAAATGTATGTGGCCTTGTATGCCGACGAGTCGGTGCCCTATCGCGAAGTGGTTCGTGTGTTGAACATAGCCAACGAGCATAAGTTTAAG
Organism: Bacteroides sp.; assembly: GCA_034176395.1. Lineage (GTDB taxonomy): Bacteria > Bacteroidota > Bacteroidia > Bacteroidales > Bacteroidaceae > Bacteroides. The sequence continues at coordinate 4,978 of JAXFUC010000003.1, forward strand.
ATGGTGCTGGCCACACGCCCACCCGAAAAGCCGTGACCCACCTATGAACGAACGGAACAAAGGACAACAAATCGGGTTATGGGGCTCTCTGCTGGTGCACGCCCTACTATTGGGTCTGCTGCTTTGGTTGGGAGTGCGAGTTCCCAAGACACCCGAAGATGCAGGTGGGGTGCCCGTGATGTTTGGCAACACCGACTTGGCAGCAGGCCAGGACGACCCCGCCCTGCTGGATGTAGACCTCATGACCCAAGAGGCTACGACCCAACCGACCGAAGTTCCGGTTGCACAACCCGAGGAACAAACACTACTGACACAAACCGAGGAAAAGACCGTGGCCATACAGCCACATAAAGAGGTCAAAAAGCCGGTGGATAAGCCACGCCCCACGGCTAAACCCCAAGAGAAAGCCGTAGAGCGAAAAGAGAAGACACAGGCCGAGAAAGAAGCCGAAGCCCGCAGAGAAGCCGAGGCAAAGGCCGAACGAGAACGCAAAGCCGCCGAGGAAGCCGCCCGCCGGCGAGTGGCCAACGCCTTTGGACGGGGCGCACAAATGGGCGGAAACCGAGGAGAAGCCACTCAAGGAACAGGCACCGAAGGCAGTGCAACCGGCAATGCATCCACCGGAGCCAAAAGCGGTACGGGCGGATATGGCACATTTGCATTGGGTGGACGTTCGCTGGGAGCCGAAGGACTGCCCCGACCCACCTACGGAGTGCAGGAAGAAGGGCGTGTGGTGGTCAATATAACCGTTTCTCCGGAAGGGAAGGTCATCGCCACCGGCATCAATCCCCAAACCAATACCGTCAGCACCACCCTGCGCAAAGCGGCCGAGGAAGCTGCTCGAAAAGCACGTTTCAATGCTGTGGACAGCCCCAACAACCAAACCGGCACCATTACCTATTACTTCAAACTGCGCTGATGCTTGTTCATTGACCATTCAACCTATATATCCTATGTATATGGCAAAAGTATATGTATTCCTGATTGACGGCTTCGAAGAAATCGAAGCATTGACAGCGGTCGACGTATTGCGTCGAGCCGACTGCGAGGTAGTCACCGTATCGCTCAACCAAGAAACCATTGTCACCGGCGGACACCGAGTGCCGGTGGTCTGCGATGCCCGGTTTGAAGACCTTACGTTTGCAGATGCCGACCTCCTGCTGCTGCCCGGTGGCACAGTGGCCCTGGCCGAGCACGAAGGCTTGAAGACGTTGGTGGCCTCGGCTGCTTCGCAAAACAAGCTCGTGGCAGCCATCTGCGCTGCTCCCATGGTTCTGGGACAATTGGGAGTGCTGAAAGGAAGGAAAGCCACTTGCTACCCGGGCTTCGAGTCCTATTTGGAAGGGGCGGAAGTGCTTACTCAAAACGCAGTGTGCGACGGCAATATCATCACCGGACGTGCTCCCGGCGCATCCATGCACTTTGCTTTGGCCGTTGTGGAAAAGCTGGTAGGCAAGGACAAGGCCGACGAATTGGCGGCAGCTATGTGTGTGACACGCTGAAACCCTCCGTCATGAATCGGGCCATCATCATTGTTGCCGGCGGCAAGGGGCTACGTATGGGGAGCGAACTGCCCAAACAATTCCTCCCCCTGGGAGGCAAGCCCGTGTTGATGCGCACCATGGAAGCGTTTCGTACCTACGATGCGCAGATGCAACAAATCTTAGTGCTGCCCGCCGATCAACAAGACTTTTGGCGACAGCTCTGCACAGAACATCGCTTCGACTTGGAGCATCGGTTGGCTTGTGGCGGAACAACACGATTTGAATCGGTAAAGAACGGTCTGCAACAAGTGCCCGACGACGCTTGGGTGGGCATACACGACGGCGTTCGTCCGTTTGTGTCCACCGATACCATTGCCCGCTGCTACGAAGCGGTTCTTCTGCATCGAGCCGTCATTCCGGTGGTCGATGTGGTCGACAGCCTTCGACATTGTCAAGGTGGGAATAGTCGGGCCGTGGACCGAGCGGAGTATCGGCTGGTGCAAACACCCCAGGTGTTCCATGCCGGGCTGCTGAAGCAAGCCTACGAGCAGCCCTACTCCAGCGTCTTCACCGATGATGCTTCGGTGGTGGAAGCCTTAGAAGTGGCTATTCATCACGTGGAAGGCAACCGGGAAAACATCAAGATAACCACCCCGTTTGATTTGAAGATAGGAGAAGCACTGTTGTAAATGTTCGACCTAAGAACTCGCGACATCAAGTATATCACCGGCGTGGGACCACAGAAGGCGGCCGTGCTCAACAAGGAGTTGAACGTATATTCCTTGCACGACCTCTTGTACTACTTCCCCTATAAGTACATCGACCGTAGCCGTATATACTATGTTCACGAGATCGATGGCAGTATGCCCTATATCCAACTCAAGGGCACTATCCTCGGATTCGAAAGCTTCGGCGAAGGCAGGCAAAGAAGGCTCGTGGCTCATTTTTCCGATGGCACGGGCATCATCGACCTCGTTTGGTTTCAAGGCATCAAATTTATCCTAAGCAAGTACAAGGTAAATCAGGAGTATATCGTCTTTGGAAAGCCCACGATTTTCAATGGGAAAGTGAATCTACCGCACCCCGACATCGACAAAGCCGAAGACTTGCAGCTCAGCTCCATCGGACTACGCCCCTATTACAGCACCACGGACAAGATGAAGCGCAGCTTTCTCAACTCTCAAGCCATCGAGAAGCTAATGGGCACGGTGCTTGCACAGCTCACCGAACCCATCCCCGAAACGCTTCCCGACAGCCTCATCGCCCGACATCGACTGATGTCACTGACCGAGGCACTGCGCAACATTCACTTTCCGGAAAGTGCGGAGGCATTGCGTCGGGCACAGCATCGACTGAAGTTTGAGGAACTGTTCTACATCCAGCTCAACATACTCAAATACGTGCGCGAACGAAAGGCTAAGTACCGGGGATTCCGTTTCGAACACGTGGGTGGAACGTTTCTGACTTTCTATCATCAAAACCTGCCGTTTCAGCTCACAGGGGCACAAATGCGTGTACTCAAAGAGATACGAGCCGATGTGGGTAGCGGGAAGCAGATGAATCGCCTGTTGCAGGGCGATGTGGGCAGTGGAAAGACGCTCGTGGCTCTGATGAGCATGCTGCTGGCCTTGGACAATGGTTATCAAGCTTGCTTGATGGCACCCACCGAAATTTTGGCCACTCAACACATGGAAACCATCGGTCGGCTTCTCGAGGGCATGGGCGTCACGGTCGAACTGCTCACCGGTTCGGTCAAAGGCAAAAAGCGTTCGCAGATTCTCGAAGGGTTGGCAGCCGGAAAAGTGCAAATACTTGTGGGCACACACGCTGTTATCGAGGACACGGTGACCTTTGCTTCGCTCGGTTTGGTCGTAATCGACGAACAGCATCGCTTTGGAGTGGTTCAGCGAGCCAAACTGTGGGAGAAAAACGATCACCCACCGCACGTATTGGTAATGACCGCAACTCCCATCCCACGCACTCTTGCCATGACGCTGTATGGCGACTTGGACGTTTCGATCATCGACGAGTTGCCACCGGGACGAAAGCCCATTGTCACCCTGCATCAATATGATACGCACCGCAGAAGCCTATACTCCTCCATCCGTAATCAATTGGCCGAAGGCAGGCAAGCCTACATCGTCTACCCACTCATTAAAGAAAGCGAAAAGATTGACCTAAAGAATTTAGAGGAAGGTTATGCACAGATTTGCGAAGTGTTTGCCGATCATACCATATGTAAAGTACACGGACAGATGAAACCTTCGGAGAAAGAAGAGCAAATGCAGCTCTTCGTGCAAGGGCAAGCCCGCATCATGGTGGCAACAACGGTCATCGAGGTGGGTGTGAACGTGCCAAACGCATCGGTAATGGTTATCGAAAACGCCGAACGATTTGGCTTATCCCAGCTTCACCAGCTGCGTGGACGGGTGGGACGAGGAGCCGATCAGTCCTATTGTATCTTGGTTACAGGTCATAAACTCAGCGAGGAAACCCGCAAACGCCTCGACATCATGGTGCGAACCAACGACGGTTTCGAGATTGCCGAAGCCGACCTCAAACTTCGAGGACCGGGCGATTTGGAAGGAACACAGCAAAGCGGACTGGCTTTCGACCTAAAGATTGCCAACGTGGTGCGCGACGCTCAACTACTTCAATACGCTCGTCAAGCAGCCGAAGAGGTGGTAGAAAGCGATCCCACAGCAGCCGAACCGGGCAATGAGATTCTGTGGCGGCAGTTGGCTTTGTTGCGAAAAACCAAGCAGAATTGGGGAGCTATCAGTTGAAATCATTTGCACCTCGCCCCCGAAGCTCCGTTCACACTTTCAAGTCCTTGCAACATTTAGAAAACAAAGAATCCATCCTCAAACAATCGACTCCCTACTGTAACGAGCACAAACTTCTGTCAGCCAAACCGCTGTTTCCCCAATCAATCGAAAGTGCGGTAGATTCTCACCGATCGGCATCCGTCCACATTCTCCATGATCGCTCCGCACTGTGTTCCAACAACCCTTGCCCTCCGCGCCGGACATCCTCACACCTCCTTCCAACCGCCTCTATATTGAGCCTCCACTCTCCTCACACTCTATTTCATGCCCATTGAGGTCTATCAAGCTTCACGCAAACAGCGCAGCATCCGATGCCCTACACTTTGTTCCAAACCTCCTTACACTCCATCTCATAATCGTTCAATCCTATCAAGCTCCACACAAACGCAGCGGTATCCAATACCCCACACCCACTAACAAAAATGAGCCGATACGGATGCGTATCGACTCATTCTTGTTATTCTATCATTCTGCAAACCGGTTGGGTTTCGTGGGCGTTGACGGATTCGAACCGCCGACCCTCTGCTTGTAAGGCAGATGCTCTGAACCAGCTGAGCTAAACGCCCGGTTTGCTAAGAGCCAGAAGTGCATTTTCGTTCGTGGGCGTTGACGGATTCGAACCGCCGACCCTCTGCTTGTAAGGCAGATGCTCTGAACCAGCTGAGCTAAACGCCCGAACACTTCCGTTTCAAAAGCGAGGCAAAGGTAGTGCAAATTCCGAGAACTCCAAACATTTATGCTTTCTTTTTGCGAGAAAAACAGTTTTTATACTCCGGGTAGGCACTTTGCAATCTATTTGAAGGAACTTAGAGTGTAATTTCTCCGGCCATCGAACTGTTCATACGAACACGTATGTCCTCGGGAGAGCATCCATGGCCCAATAGGAACATGAGTTTGGTTACCGCACTCTCAGTGGTGCTGTCGTAACCCGAGATGACTCCGGCTTGCAAGAGTTGATAGCCGGTCTCATAACGTTCCATTTCCACTGTTCCGCCATTACATTGTGTCACGTTGACCACCACAATGCCACGACGACAAGCATCGCTGATGAGATTGACCAGCCACTCCTTCCGGGGTGCATTACCCGAGCCATAGGTTTCCAACACCACTCCTTTGAGCCCTTCAATGCCCAAAATAGAAGCCACCACTTGCTCTTTGATACCGGGAAAAAGTTTCAGAACCACCACATTGGAGTCCATCGAGTACTGTGGTTGCAGTCCTTCCTCAACACCCGAGAAACGGCGAGCGGTGTTGTAGTATTTAATATGTATGCCGGCTTTGGCCAAAACCGGATAGTTTGAGGAGCGAAAAGCATTGAAATTCTCCGCATTGATTTTCGTGGTTCGATTTCCCCTCATCAAATGGTTTTCGAAGAAGATACATACCTCGGGCACCAATGCTCGTCCTTCATCGTCTCTGGTGGCAGCTATTTCGATGCTTGTCAGCAGGTTCTCACGTCCATCGGTTCGCAACACACCGATGGGCAGTTGAGAACCCGTGAGGATAACCGGTTTATCCAAACCTTTCAGCATGAAGCTCAAGGCCGAAGCCGTATAGGCCATGGTATCCGTACCATGCAGAATCACGAAACCGCTGTATCGGTCGTAATTATCACTGATAATGCGCACGAGTCTTTGCCAGGCCTCGGGCTCCATGTCCGAAGAATCGATGGGAGGATCAAACTGAAAGGAATCGATTGAGAAGTCAAAACGACCCAATTCGGGGATATGTTGCCTAAGACGGTCAAAGCTAAAGTTCTCCAATGCGCCTGTCACCGGATTTTCGATCATGCCAATCGTACCTCCGGTATAGATGAGCAATATGGAAGCATTTGCCGTTGTCATAAGGAATACTTTTTGGTTTATCCCGCAAAGTTAGTCATTTTTCAAAGAAAAACCGTACAAAATGTAAGAAGAATATAAGACCAGCCCGTACCAAATACCTATAAAAAGTGACAAAATAGCCACCCTACCGTCTTCAAAAAGACAAATACTTCGGCCGTTCAGATGCTGTCGGCTTCCACGAAACCATTCATCACGGCATAGATTGTCAACCCTGAAACCGAACGGATGCCCAGCTTCTCCACGATGTTCTTACGGTGGGTTATGACGGTGGTTTGGCTAATGTTGAGTCGTTCGGCTATTTCCTTATTAATATAACCTTTGGCCAGCAGGGTCAGTACCTCCCCCTCTCGAACAGACAATCCTCCATTCATCGATTGCGAAGTATCTTCTGTGACTTTCTTGACACAAGGAGGTTGATGTCCCTGCCCATACAGTTTGAGCAGATTTTTCACCAGCAGTTCTTCAGGTACGGCAGTATTCAATGTCAGCAAACCGGCCAGTTGAAACTGCCCGGCATCGCCCACCGTCAGCACCACCACCTTCTGCTTGCGGGGCAAGAAGAAGGCTGTATGTTCTATATAGACCTGTGCCGAAATGAAGTAATGCGCATACATATCGGGCGTATCGTCTATCAACTCGCCGAAAGAGAGAAAACTTCGTACGGTGAGTGTGGGCATCATGGTTTGCAACAATTGTTTCAACCCCATGCAGACAAGGCTGTTGGGATCTACAATGGCAATCTCGGATTTATGGATGGTAGGATGCATGGTTTCAATTTCAAGAATTCAAATAAGCAGCCACAGCTTCGGCACAGCGTTCACCGTCTATACCTGCCGACACGATGCCCCCTGCATAACCCGCTCCCTCCCCACAAGGGAAAAGCCCTTGCAAGCGTATATGCTGCAACGACTCTCTATCGCGCGTGATTCGCACCGGGGACGACGTACGTGTTTCGACCCCGATCATCACGGCATCGTTGGTGAGAAAGCCTCGTGAACTCTGTCCAAAACGTCGAAATCCTTCGGCCAAACGCTCCGTAATGAGCTGAGGCATCCAAAAGTGCAAGGGCGACGACACAAGCCCCGGGGCATACGACGTGTCGGGAAGGTCGTAGCTCAACCGTCTGTTCACAAAGTCGGCCATGCGTTGGGCAGGAGCAGTTTGTGTGCGACCTCCTTGCAACCAGCACTGCCGTTCCAACTCCTCTTGAAACTGCAGCACCGACAATAGGCTGCCATCGCCCACGTCTTCGGGTCGTATCTCCACAACCATACCCGAGTTACTCCAGCGAGAACCCCGATTGGAAGGCGACATTCCGTTCACCACCACTTGTTCCTCACCGCTGGCGGCCGGGACAACAAAGCCCCCGGGACACATACAAAAGCTGTACACACCACGGCCTGCCACTTGGGCAACAAAGCTATACTCAGCCGCCGGAAGATAATCGCCACGCCCGTTCTTATTGTGGTACTGAATGCAATCTATCAAGTGTTGAGGATGTTCCAATCTCACGCCAACGGCCGTACCCTTAGCCTCCATCTCCACACCCGTGGATGCAAACAGCCGATAGACGTCCCGGGCCGAGTGCCCTGTGGCCAAGATGACCGGACCCAAAATTTGCTCCCCACTCTGTGTTTCTATGCCCACAACTCGGTTGTCCTTGGTAAGCAGCTTGTCCATGCGGGTTTCAAATCGCACTTCACCCCCACACCCCACAATGGTGTTGCGCATATTCTCAATGACACGCGGCAGCTTGTCCGTCCCGATGTGCGGATGAGCATCGACCAAGATACTTGTCGATGCGCCGTGCTGACAAAACACATGAAGAATCTTCTCCACATTGCCACGCTTCTTACTACGAGTATAGAGTTTGCCATCCGAGTAGGCTCCCGCTCCACCTTCGCCGAAGCTGTAATTAGATTCGGGGTTCACCGGATTGTTGCGATTGAGCAATGCCAAATCTTTCTTTCGTTCGCGAACGTCCTTACCACGTTCCACCACCACCGGACGTATCCCCAGCTCAATCAGTCGCAAGGCTGCAAAGTAACCTCCGGGGCCTGCGCCTACCACCACCGCTTGGGGCTTCCTCTCCACCGATGTGTAATGCGTATGCGGATAGAAGTCCTTGGGCATAGGCTCGTTGACAAAAACCTGCAAACCCAAGTTGACGTAAATCGTGCGTTGCCGCGCATCGATACTCCGCTTGAGGATGCGGACACCCGTTATCGAATCTTCCCCGATTCCTTTCTCCTTGGCCACCCATTGTTTGATGCGCTGCTCATTGGCAGCTACTTGGGGCAGGACGCGAATCTGGAAATCATGAATCATACATTTCTGTTTTAACTGTTACAATTATCTTAAACACCCATGGATGCTTTTTGTTTGCCGGGGTCATGCTTGGGCAGATATACCCCCCTCGCACCCCAACCGCCCTACACCTACTGTCCGGCGGCCTATCCGAACAAAGCTCGAAACGCCTCCTCCACCTTTCGCACCGGTACAAGTTCGATCTTGAGTCTTCGCACGTCAATGCCTTGCAGATTACTCTTAGGCAGCAAAAAGCGTTTGAATCCCAATTTCTCGGCCTCGCCTATGCGCTGTTCGATTCGGTTCACCGGTCGTATCTCGCCCGAAAGCCCCACCTCGCCGGCCATGCAGAATTCTCGCTCGATGGGTACGTCCATATTGGATGACAGAATGGCACTGATCACGGGCAGGTCGATGGCCGGATCGTTCACCCGCAGTCCGCCTGCTATGTTCAGAAACACATCCTTCTGAGCCAGCTTGAAACCCACTCGTTTCTCCAGCACAGCCAACAGCATATTCATGCGTTTGGTATCGAAGCCCGTGGCCGATCGTTGCGGATTGCCGTAAACTGCCGAGCTGACCAAGGCCTGCGTCTCTATCAAGAACGGACGCACCCCCTCGATGGCCGAAGCAATGGCCACGCCACTCATTCCTTCGTGGTCGCTCGACAGCAAGAGTTCCGACGGGTTGCTCACCTGCCTAAGTCCGTCTTGACGCATCTCGTAGATGCCAAGTTCGGCCGTACTGCCAAATCGGTTCTTAATGCTGCGCAGTATGCGGTAAATATGATGCTGGTCGCCTTCAAACTGCAAGACGGCATCCACAATGTGTTCCAACACCTTGGGTCCGGCAATGCTGCCTTCTTTATTGATATGTCCGATGAGAAGCACAGGCGTATGGCTTTCTTTGGCAAAGCGCAAAATGGCCGCCGAGCATTCTCTCACCTGCGTCACACTGCCCGGTGCCGACTCGGCCGCTTCCGTGGCGATTGTTTGAATCGAGTCGATGATGACCAAATCGGGGTTGGTATTCTTGATATGCACAAAAATTTGCTCCAGCGAAGTTTCGCACACGATGTAGCAATCGCCCGTGGATGCCGACAAACGGTCGGCTCTCAACTTCAGTTGACGCGCGCTCTCCTCGCCCGAAACGTAGAGCACCCGCCGGTGGGGTAGGCGCAACACCGTTTGAAGCACCAAGGTCGACTTTCCTATGCCCGGTTCGCCACCGAGCAACACCAATGAGCCCGGCACCAAACCTCCGCCCAGTACCCGATTCAGTTCCTCGTCGTTCATGTCTATGCGTGCTTCCTCCTGAGAGTCGATGGCACTCAGCACCATGGGTTTTGCCTTCTCGGACGTTCCCGGCGAAAGGGTGCGCCGACCTGGAGGTTCTTTGCGCACAATCTCTTCCACATACGTATTCCACTCGCCGCAAGCCAAGCAACGACCTTGCCATTTGGGCGACTCGTGGCCGCACTCCCTGCATATATATATGGTCTTTTCTTTACCCATTGATCAAGTATTAAATAGCCTCGAGCAAACCTGCCCCGGCAACGACCCTCGGACACCCCTGCCATGCTCGTACCGACAGGGCGAAGGAGAAGCGAGCATCCGCTCGTCACCTGCAAAAATAGCTATTTGTTTGAATTAACTACACATAACCACCTCGATAGCTATGCGCATTCACGTTCCAAGAAGGGTATTCCCGAATCAAGAAAAGCCTTCACTTTTTCATCGGTTCTCGAATAATTTTCACCGCATTGCCCCGCTCCAAACCGTTGTGGTTGCTCCACACCGCTTGCTCGTGCGCAGCCTTCCGTTCCTGTTCCAGCAAGGCTAAGCGAGCCAAAAGACGGAGGCGAGCAGCCGACTTGTTTTGCCATTGCGAGCGTTCGTCCGAGGCTACCACACTCATGCCCGTGGGCAAATGAATGGCTCTCACCGCCGATTCCGTTTTATTCACATGCTGCCCGCCCGGCCCCGACGCCCGCAAGGTTTCGTAGCTGAAGTCCGATTCGTTGCAAATGGTTTCCTCGGGACATTCAAAGAGATTGACTCCCACAAACCAGTTCTTACGCTTATGACAGGGTCGGTAAGGACTGTAAGCCACCCACTGTACCGTACCCAGCCAACCGGCGGCCCAAACTTGTCCTCCACTGCCTTGTACGCAGAGGGTCACCGACAAGTCGGTGCCCGGTTCGGGACCCGGTTCTCGGTCTATCAACTCCATCGTCAGCCCTTCCTTGGAACACGACGCTCGCATTTTCTCCACCAACAATGTCACCACCCGGCAACACTCTACCGGTCCTCGACCGGAAGTTATTTGCAAATAAGTTTTCATCGTTTTCTATCCTTTCGTTTTACACTCATCTCATCCTCGGCATCGGCCATGCGTACCAAATGCGGAACGAACGTTCCTTCCACTCGCACAAGCGTTTGCTGATGTGTCATCACTTCATCTATGTTCTTATAAGCCTCGGGGGCTTCGTCCACCCCTCCTCCGAGTAGCGTGACCCCGGCTTCCTTGAGCGTTTGCCTTAGTGCATAACGAGAAATGCTGTGACGAGCCTCCCGACGCGACAAACGTCTTCCTGCTCCGTGCGAGGCAGAACAAAGCGAATCGGGGTTGCCCAAGCCACTGACCAAATATCCCTTAGTTCCCATGCTTCCGGGAATGACACCCCATTGCCCTCGATGGGCCGGTGTGGCTCCCTTGCGATGTACCATCACCTGCCCCACAGCCGGATGCTCTTCTTCCCAAGCCAAATTGTGATGCCCCCCTACACTCATCAGCGGATGCAGCCCCAACGCACGTCCCAAATTGAAGTGAATGCGGTCGTGACAGGCCGATGCGTAGGCCGCAGCCAAATTCATGCTGAGCAGGTATTCCTGCCCTACCTCGCTGTGAAGGTCGAGCCAAGCCAAATGCTGCACTTGCTTGGGAAGCGAACACCGGTCGGCAGCCAGGCGGGAGTAATGATTGGCCACCTCCGCTCCCAGCCCTCTAGAGCCCGAGTGAGAAAGGAGAGCCACGTACGTGCCGGGAGTGAGACCATGGCTTCCCCGGGTTTCCAATGTTATCAAACCGAAATCCACAAAATGATTCCCCCCACCCGATGTGCCAAGCTGCCTCACCGCCTTTCCGTGCAAACGGCGCAGTAGGTCGGTGCTGCCAAAGTCGGGATGCGTCAGCACCTCATGGTCCTGTGCCAAATCCAGCCCTCCGTCCATACCGAAGTGGGTGTGTTGCATCAAAGCCTTCTCCACCGCCCCTCGATAGCGTTTGAGGAAACGCTCATCGGCATCGAAGATGGACAATCGCATACCACAACCGATGTCCACTCCCACCGCATAGGGGATGATTGCTCCTTTCGTGGCCAGTACACCACCGATGGGCAAACCATAACCGGCGTGCCCATCGGCCATCAAAGCACCGGCCACGGCCACCGGCAGGCGCATGGCCATTTCCATCTGCCGGAGAGCTTCCTGCTCTATTTGCTCACAGCCATACACCCGATAGGGCAAAGGCTCGGAATTCAGTGCATGGGGGCTGCCCACAGGCTCGGCCACCGATGGAAGAAAATGTTGCGCCAGTTTTCCCCAAGCCGGATCATTGGCAAATCGTTCGGGACATGCCCGGAGGTCTTGCAGCAAGCGTTCGATTTCCTCGTCCGAGCGATGCTTGCCATACTTGGCTACGAGGGTCACCGCCAAGCTGCGTGCCACATGGTCATGATAGCCCATGCGGGTCAATTGTTTCGTATGTATTCCCATAAATGTTTCTCTGTTTCGTATGTTTCTATAATCCGTGCAAGTGGTTGGTTCTTCAAACTGCTCCAACTATACTTTCTTTTCTCTTTTTTCCTCTCCCAGTGTTTATAGGAATAGGAGATACCACCCCAAAGTACTTTGATTTTGCGGCCTTCGTCGCGGTCGATGAGCCGCCACAATTCATCTATACGACGTTCCAACTCCAAATCGCGCCTACGTACATGCGTGATGATGTGCGGAAGCACCTTGAGTTCGAATCGCCAAGGCTGGGTGAACACATATTCCACATATGTGCCATTTCCGTAAGAGTATGGACGCTCCAAGCGTTCGAACAACGCAGCAGCCTCGGCCGAGAACGAGGCTCGTTCAAAAGCCGCTTGACTCAGTGTTCGCAGCTGTTGCCGCTCCCAATACTCGTAGCGAGTACATGAACGGCGGCGTTTTCGTTTTCCGGAAAAGGAGGGTTCGGGCGAGTAGACCGTGTGGTTGATGTGTTGCAAGATGTCGTTGTACAGCTCTGCGCGTGAATCCAATTTCCATTCTTCACGCAGCTGAAACACCCGCTTCCAGCCCTTTTGATAGGGATGTTCCAAGGGTTCGTAGCCCAAGTTTCGGATGAGTCGAATGATGTGTTCGGCCTCACGATATTGCCTGTGCAGCAATCGGTCGACTCCCTTTTGTACACGCCGTTTTTTCCATCGGTGCGAAGGGAGATTCAGTTCTTCGATGAGCCTGCGCTCATCGCATAATTTGCCCATAGGGATCAAGGAATTTAATCGCTCGCCACGCTCGTACATCGCCTGCCAAACAAGCGCGTACCCTCGTCGGTGCGAACGATGGTTATCGACAATAAGGAATAAAAGGGGATGCGGAAAAACGACTCTCCACTCCGAGAGGAGAAGTCGAAGATTCAAGAAAAAAGCCCGTGCTCACCGAAATTCTCGGCGGCAAAAGCGGTTCCGCAAATGGAGGAAAAATTATTCGTTTATCATACGTTTGCCCTTTCCCTGATCGTTAAAGGGTGAATGAATCGGGTTGATTTCGGGGACAAAGGTATACAATCCCGCAACAAACCTGCAAGCATTCTTTGGTGAAAAACAATACTTAGTTCAATTTTTCTTAAAGACAACGCTCTCCTTTATCCATTCGCCACCCGAATACGAGCCATTTCCTCATGGACTGTTTATCATTCGATTACAAAGCACAAACACTTACCGAGCAAAGTGCCCACACTTCCCATCCGAAGTGCCTACACTTTCCTTCCGAAGTGTAGGCACTTGGCAAATCCACTGCCCACGCTCGGTCGGGTCGCCTTTCTCGTCCACTCTCTTGGGTGGGGGCTCTAAACAAGAAAAGGCCTAACGATTTTGCTCCGAATGGCTTCTTTTACCTATTTTTGCGCACTACACGACTTGCAACGAACACTTTTCCTCTGCTTGAGAAGTATGGTTTCGGAGCGAGCGAAACACTTAGGCATGCTGTTTAACATCCTCTATAACGCGCTTTTGGGAGCGGTCGACCATTGTTTGAGACTTATGGCCTTGGCCCCAAGCTCGCATACACCGTCCAAACTGAAACGCTTCGCCCGAGGGCAAAGAGGGCTGCTGTCGGCCATCGAGTCGGACACGGCCACGCTGCACGATGGACGTCCCGTGATCTGGATGCACGCATCCTCGCTGGGCGAGTACGCCATTCTTCGTCCCGTCATCAAGCAGCTGCACACACGAATGAGTTGTCACATCGTGCTCACTTTCTTCTCCCCCACCGGCTACGAAGCCTTGTGCAAGCATCATCCCGACGTGGACTACGTGTGCTATCTCCCCTTGGATCGCCCGGGAAATGTGAAACGTTTCTTGGATGCCGTGAGACCCACACGAGCCATATTCGCGGTGTCGGAATATTGGATCAACTTCCTGAAAGAACTCAAACGCAGACAGATACCCACCTACCTACTCTCGGCCATCATCGCCGACAAGGGGCCTTTCTTTCGTTGGTACGGAACGTTCTACCGCCAAGCCTTGGAAACCTACACACACATCACGGTACTCAACCAAGCTTCGGCCGATAACCTAAGGCGGCTGGGCTTTGAACGATACAGCGTGGCGGGCGACCCCTTGTTCGACAACGCCGTGGCCGTGGCCGAGACGCCCTATGAAAACAGCGTTGTGACCCGCTTTGCTCAAGGACGGAAACTCTTTGTGGTTGGTAGCCTCAGCGACGAGAACGACCTGCGGATGACCGTACACCTCATCGACCGACACCCCGATGTTCGCTTTCTGATTGTGCCCCACGAGGTATCGGACAAAGCGATTGCACGACTGCAAACAGCCCTCCCCACCGAGTCCGTACGCTATACGCAATGCGATGAATATACCGACCTCACGAACAGACACGTGCTCATCGTAGACTTTGTGGGGGCATTGGCCTCTCTTTATCGCTATGCCGGCTGGGCTTATGTGGGCGGCGGATTTACACCCTACCTGCACAGTATCATCGAACCGGTGGTCTATGGCATCCCCGTGGCCTATGGTCCACGCATCGAGCGCAAAGCCACACCCACCGAACTGTCGGCACAAGGCATAGGACGCGTGGTGCAAACGCCCGAAGAACTCGAGCAGTGGTTTGCCGAACTGAAAACCGATGAGGAGCGTTTGCAGGAAATAGATCGTGCCGCTCGCCATTACATCGCCCGGCAACGTGGGGCTACCCAAGCTATTATCAACCAACTGATGAGTGCATGAGAACAAAGATTGCATATCATATCGCTCTATGGTTGCTGCGGACAGTGTCGCTTTGTCCGTTGTGGTTGCTCTATGGTTTGAGCAATGTGAGTTTCTACATCGTCTACCATCTCATTGGCTATCGCAAACGAACGGTAAGAGAAAACCTTCGCAACGCTTTCCCCGACAGAAGCGAAACGGAGCGACGCAGCATCGAACGCAAGTTCTACGCCCATCTGTGCGACCTAATCGTCGAGACGGTAAAGCTATTCACCATCCGCCGCAAACATTTGAAGCAACGTGTGGAAGTGACCAATGGCGAACTGGTGGAGCAATTGGCCGAAGACGGCAGACCCATCGTCTTATTCATGGGGCACTATGGCAATTGGGAGTGGATGACCGCCGTTACCTTTTACTACCGTAGGCCTGCACGGAGCGGACAGATTTATCGTCCCATGCGAAATGGGGCGATGAACCAAGTGTTTCGCCGGTTGCGAGGACGATTTGGCACACAGTCCATTCCTCAAGCCTACGCCTATCGCACCCTGATGTCCCTGCACGCCCAAGGTGAGCAAAGCCTCATCGCTTTCATTGCCGACCAACATCCCAACAGCGAAGTACTGGACCACTGGACCGACTTCCTGCATCAAGAAACCGCATTCAGTGTAGGTGGAGAGAAAATCGGACGCAAAACGAACGCCCACTTCCTCTACCTGGAAGTGGAGAAGCCGTGCCGAGGACGGTACCGCCTTACTTTCAAGCCCATCGACCCTTGCACAACCGAAACGGACTATCCATATACCGTGGCTTTCATGAGAATGCTTCAAGAGACCATCGAACGCAAGCCCGAACTTTGGCTTTGGTCGCACAAACGGTGGAAGTTCAAACCCGGTAGGTGAACCCTTCATGCTTTAGACAATCCATTCAGAAACATAGCGTATGAAAATCATTTGTGTAATTCCGGCTCGTGCCGAGTCTTCGCGCTTCTTTGAAAAACCTTTGGCCCTCATCTGTGGGAAACCCATGATTCAATGGGTGTACGAACACTGCCTGGAAGTAGAACGTTTCGACGAGGTCTACGTGGCCACAGACAGCGAAAAGATACAGTTGGCGGCCGAAGCTTTCGGTGCCAAGGTCATCATGACCTCTTCACAACACGACACCGCCACGGAGCGACTGTACGAAGTGTCCACACGTATCCCGGCCGACCTCTATGTGATGGTCAACGGCGATGAGCCCTTACTGACCCGCGACGCCATCGTTCAGTGCATACCCGACCACCTCGAGCCCGATCAGCTCTTTGTGTCCAATCTCATGACCGACTTCTCCAACCCGGTGGAAGTGGTGGATTGCACTAATCTGAAGATAGTCACAGCGGCCGACAATCGGTGTCTTTTCATCTCACGCAGCCCCATTCCCTATCCCAAGGGTGGGATGGACTATGTCTACCACAAGTTTGTCGGCGTGGGAGCCTTTACTCCCAAAGCACTGGAGTATTACCACAACACACCTCGAGGCCCCATCGAGAAGATCGAAGAGAACGACTCTTTCCGCTTCATCGAGAATCATGTACCGATCTACTACTACAATTGTCACTGCAAATCTCTTTCCGTCGACACCCGCAAGGACATAGAGGGAGTAGAAGCTTACTTAAAGCAACAGAACTCATTGTAGGGCACTATGAGACTGGACACTAAATCCATACAGAAGGGAGGGCGAAAGCTTTGGTTTTACATCGCAAACTTTTCCCTCTACTACACGCCGACCTTCCTCATCAAATGGTGGCTTGCCCGAGAAGCCCAAAGCCTCACCCCGGAGGAGAAAGACATGGCTCAACGGCGGGCAGCCTTCTATGCAAGGCTGCCGCAAGGGGCTACTTTGGGAGCCGACTCCGTGGAGCTACGAAACTATAAATATCCTTTCGGCCAACGAAAAAAGTTCTCTGCGTACTTCTTTGATTTACTTCTACCGCTTCGGTACTTCCGGGGTGAACTTCGTATGCATTACCTCTTCGGAGATATACGCCACACACTCGACAAGCCCACCTTGGTGAAATCTCGTCCCATTGTCGAAGGGCCGACGCAGTCGGTATTGTGCAAACTCGACAAAACTCGCCACTTCTTGTTCGTGAAGGACAAACACTCATTCCACGAAAAACAAAATCGCATCGTCTTCAGGAACATAGTCAACCACCAGCCGTGGCGAACACTTCTGTTGGAAAAATACCACACTCACCCTTTATGCGATTTGGGCTTCATAAACAAAGATTCGGATGCTCCCGCCGAATGTCTTAAGCCTTTCATGTCCATAGACGAGCAGCTCACCTACAAAATCATCTGTTGCATCGAAGGACATGACGTGGCCACCAACCTGAAGTGGGTGATGTCATCCAATTCACTGGCTATTATGCCCAAGCCGATTGTAGAGTCTTGGTTCATGGAAAGTTTACTCATACCAAACTACCACTATGTGGAAGTGAAGCCCGACTATTCGGACTTCATCGAGAAAGCCACCTACTACATGGAGCATCCCGAGGAAGCCGAGGAGATTATCCGCAATGCCCAAGCATACGTATCTCAGTTTCTCAACCCACGTTTGGAGCGTTATACGGCCGTGCTCACCCTGCAACGCTACTTTGAGCAAACGGCACAGATTCGCCCGTGACAAATCCCCTACGCTACGATGAAGAAACGTCCGACACACATACTGGCCATCCGTCTCTCGGCACTGGGGGATGTGGCTATGACGATTCCCATACTCTACTCAGTGGCCCGCACCTATCCCGACTTGCGAATCACGGTGCTGACCCGTCCGTTTTTCGCACGATTATTTCTCAACAGACCCGAGAATCTGTCGGTGGCGACCTACGATGCCAACCGGAGCCTTTGGCAAAACCTGCGCCGTGTGGCTACACTTCGCCCCAACGGAGTGGCCGATTTGCACAATGTGTTGCGGTCGTGGATCATCGGAGCCTACTTCCGCATCAAAGGAATTCGGGTGGTCATGCTCGACAAGCGTAGACACCAGCGGCGACAACTCACCTCGGGCGGAAAGGGAGGTGCCCAGCAAAGCTACATCGAGCGTTACCAAGAAGTGTTCCAAGCCTTGGGCTATCCCGTAGAAACCGTCTTCACTTCCCTTTTCGAGCACCAAGCTCCACCGCCGGCACCGCTCACCGTGCCCCAACGAAGCATAGGCATCGCCCCCTTTGCCCGTTACTACACCAAGACCTATCCGCTCGAGCTTATGAAGCAAGTGGTGGAACTCCTGAGCTGCAAAGGCTATGCCGTTTATCTCTTCGGAGGTCGTGGACACGAAGCCGAGACTTTGAGCCGATGGCAAGAAGAGATTCCCAACACCACCTCGGTAGCAGGATGCTATCCCCTTGAAGACGAACTCGCACTGATGTCGCACTTAAAACTTATGGTGTCGATGGACTCGGCCAACCAACATTTGGCTTCGCTGGTAGGCACTCCAACCCTCACACTTTGGGGAGGAACCACACCCGAATGCGGTTTCTTGGGCTATGCACAACAAGCCGAGAACACCCTTTGTTCGCACCTGAACTGCCAACCCTGCAGCATCGCCGGCACGCCCGATTGCAAGCTCGGCACCTTGGCTTGCATGACAAGCATCAGCCCCCAAGCCGTTGCAGACCGGGTGGAACAGATGCTCGCCTAACTCGTTTTACACCTCATGAACACTTCATCACCCACCCAACACCGCATTGTCGCCATCCTAACCTACCTTAGCCTGCACTTCGGCATTTGCTTGCTGGTTTTCCTTTGCCTGCAAAAGCCGTTGTTTTACTTCTACAATTGGAACCACGGAGCCTCTGCCCAAGACTTCGGCGATTGGCTCTCCACCTACACACACGGCTTTGCCCTCGACCTGGCCACGGCCGGCTACCTCACCGCCATTCCCTTCCTACTACTCTTGCCGGGCTTGTGGATGAAGCAAGTGAATGTGCTTCGGAGCGTATTGACCGTTCACAACGGACTGCTCGCCTTGCTATTGGCTGCCGTCATCTTGGTCGATACCGCCCTCTATGAGTTTTGGGAGTTCAAACTCGACAAAACCATACTCTTCTATCTGTCCGATCCTACCGGCGCAACCGCCAGTGTGACGACCGGCTACATAGCCCTTCGGCTCCTCATCTTCTTGCTCTTAGCAAGCTTGCTCTACTACCTCCTGGGGCTACCTCTGAAGTTACGCATCTTCCGCAGCCCGTGGCGAGGCAGTGTCGTCGGTGCCTTCGTGGCCTGGATACTTGCAGGTGGCTTGCTATTTGCCTCCATTCGTGGCCTACACATCTACCCCAACACACCCGGACGCGTGTTCTACAGCAAGGTGAACTTCCTCAATCACGCCGCACTCAACCCGATCTTCAACCTCTTGTACACAGTCTTCAACAGCGAGAATCTGGAGAACGAGTTCCGTTTCTTCCCCGAAACAGAGCGTGAATCCTTGTATGCACCGCTCTTTGCCCGGCCCGATAGCACAGTGACCGAACCGTTGTTGCGCACCGATCGACCGAACATTCTCTACGTTGTGCTCGAAGGTTTTCCGGCAGCCTTTATCGAAAACCTCGGTGGCCGACCCGAGGTAGGCATCCACATCAACCGACTTTCTCAGGAAGGAGTCAACTTCACGCAATGCTATTGCAGCAGCTTCCGAACCAAGCGAGGCATCGTGGCCGCCTTGAGTGGCTACCCCGGCCAACCCACGACCAGCATCATACGCAACATACACAAGGTGAGCACCCTGCCCGGACTTCCCAAATCGCTCAGAAACCACGGCTACTCCACGCTCATGCTTTACCCAAGTGACATCACACTCTATAACTTCTCCCCCTATTTTGTCTACTCCGGACACGATAGGACTTTGTCCCAAGAAGACTTCCCACCCGAAGATAGGACGGCAGCTTGGGGCGTGCCCGACCATATAGGATTTGATTGGCTTTATAACGACATCGTGCAAAAGCACAAAGCCCAAGTCGGCCCATGGTATACCACTTATCTCACGGTGAGCTCGCACACGCCTTTCGACGTTCCCTACAAACGCCTGGAGGATAAAAAGTTAAATGCATTTGCCTATACCGACAGCTGTTTCGGTGCGTTTGTCGAACGCATCCGGCAGACGCAGGCTTGGGACAATCTGCTCATTGTCTGCACCTCCGATCATGGTTTCCTTTACGGCGACATGACCATGGCCGAGTTTTTCCACGTACCTTTCTTCCTCTTGGGAGGGGCCGTCAAAGAGCCACGGTGCATTTCGACCATCGTTGGGCAGACAGACATTCCCGCCACGATTCTGGGGCAGCTGGGCATTGCACACGAGGAATTTACCTTCAGTCGGGACGTGATGAGCAGCGGATATACGTATCCTTTTGCCTTCACGACCTTCAACAACGGTTTCACCTTCCGCGACTCCACGGGTTGCACCGTATTTGACAATGTGAGCGGACGGGCCACCTTGGGCGAAGATTCGCTGCGCATCCGCAAAGGGAAAGCCTTCCTCCAAACCCTATATGACGATTTGAACAGTCGCTGAAGGCCATCCATACGCAAATATCAACCCCGATATAAAGGCAGCTATCGGGATATGCCCTACCTTTGCATCGTGAACACAAACACTTACCGACCAAAGTGCCTACACTTTACAACCAAAGTGCCCACACTTACCGGGCAAAGTGTAGGCAGTTTCCGAGTCGGCAATAAATAACTGATTTACAAAATGTAAACATCTACCATCTCATGTACACCCACCAAGCTACCCAACACCGTGTCAAAGCCATCCTAACCTACCTTTGCCTGCACTTCGGCATTTGCTTGCTGGTTTTCCTTTGCCTGCAAAAGCCGTTGTTTTACTTCTACAACTGGAATCACGGAGCCTCCACCCAAGGCATCGGCGATTGGTTTTCCACCTACACACACGGCTTTGCCCTCGACTTGGCCACGGCCGGTTACCTCACCCTCATCCCTCTCCTCCTGCTGCTGCCCGGGGTGTGGATGAAGCAAACCAAGGTGCTCCGCAGGCTATTGATGGGCTACAACGTTTTGCTGGCTTTGTGTCTGGCCATCGTTGCCCTGGTCGATGCCGCCCTCTATGAGTTTTGGGAGTTCAAGCTCGACAAAACGGTATTTTTCTACATCACCGACCCCAAGAATGCCATGGCCAGTGTGACGGCCGGTTATATCGCGCTGCGGCTCATCCTCATCTTGCTCTTGGCGAGCTTGATATACTATCTCCTCTCCTTGCCCACGAAGCTCCGTTTCTTTGGCCGCCCATGGGTGGGGCACAAAGGCTTGGCCTTGGCCGTTTGGGTGCTTGCCGGCGGCGTGCTGTTTGCAGCCATTCGTGGCACTCGCATTTGGCCCAACACGCCCGGACGTGCTTTTTACAGCAAGGTGACTTTTCTCAATCACGCCGCTCTCAACCCGCTCTTCAACCTGGTCTACACAACCACCAAGACCGAGAATTTTGACAAGGAGTTTCGTTTCTTCTCCGAAGAAGAACGTGAAACCGTGTACACACCACTCTTTGCACGGCCCGACAGTGCAGTGACCGAATCTCTGCTGCGCACCGACCGCCCCAACATCGTCTACGTGGTGCTCGAAGGTTTCGGCGCACTCTTCGTTGAAAACCTCGGTGGAATGCCCGAGGTCGGCGTTCAGGTGAATAAACTTTCGCAGGAGGGAGTCAACTTCACGCAATGCTATTGCAGCAGTTTCCGAACCGACCGAGGCATTGTGGCTGCCGTGAGCGGCTATCCCGGCCAACCCACCACCAGCATCATGCGATATACACGCAAGGTCAGTACCCTACCGGGGCTTCCCAAGTCGCTCAAGAAACACGGCTACTCCACCCAGGTATTGTACCCAAGTGACATCACATTCTTTAACATGGCCGACTATTTCCTTGCCTCCGGACACGATAAGCTCGTAAGCCAAGAAGACTTTCCGTCCGAACTTCGCACGGCCAAATGGGGAGTTCACGACCATATAGGCTTTGATTGGCTTTATAACGACATCGTACAAAAACACGAAGCACAAGCCGGACCGTGGTACACCACCTATCTCACCATCAGTTCGCACACGCCTTTCGACGTTCCCTACAAACGCTTGGCCGACGAAAAGTTAAACTCCTTTGCCTACACCGACAGCTGTTTCGGAGCATTTATCGAACGCATCCGACAGACGGCCGCTTGGGACAATCTACTCATCGTCTGCACGGCCGACCATGGATTCAATCATCGAGCCATGGAAACAGCCGAGTTTCCCCACATCCCCTTCTTCCTCTTGGGTGGTGCCGTCAAAGAGCCGCGACGCATTTCGACCATCCTCGGGCAGACAGACATCCCCGCCACCGTTCTGGGACAGCTGGGCATTGCACACGACGACTTCCCTTTCAGCCGAGATGTGATGAGCAGTAGATATACGTATCCTTTCGCCTTCACGACCTTCAACAATGGATTCACCTTCCGAGATTCCACCGGTTGCACCGTGTTTGACAATGTGCCGGCCAAGGCCATCGAGGGAGATGACGAACAACGCATCCGCAAAGGGAAAGCCATCCTCCAAACAATCTACGACGATCTAAGCCGCCGATAGACCTTCCAACCCCATACTTCGACCTCCGGTGGGCAAGTTCCACCGGGGCGGATGTTTATGCTTCGTTCTCTGCTGCCTCACGTTTGCCGAATCAACGTTCCACTGCTCGGAATTGTAAACAGTCTTAAAAAGACAAGGCAATCAAAGGGATATATGGCGATATGCCTTATTTTTGTGTCACACACACCAATGCTTAGCATCGTTATGACACCGAAACACCTTTTGAATCGCCTATGCTTCGCTTTCGGGCTGTCCATCGGACTGTCACTGACCGTCCATGCACAGACCGATCGCAACCTGCACACACCGCAAGCACTCTACGAAGAAGGCTCGCAGCTCTTTCGGCAAAAGCAGTTTGCCGCCGCAGCCTCAACGCTGAAAAGCTTTGTGGCTCGCACCGCCGATAAGGAAGACGACCGCTTGCAAGAAGCACAGTATATGCTCGTTTGCACCGCCTACGAACTGCAAGCCCCAAACGCAGCCCGGCAGATACGGGCCTACTTGGACGCCCATCCCCATACATCTCACGCCAACCGCCTTTATGCTTTGCTTGCTTCGTGCAAATTCTACGAAGCCAAATACGACGAGGCTCTGGCCTTGTTCAACTACACCCGGCTTGAGTTGCTGGGCGATGAAGAACGTGATGAGCGTACCTATCAGCGAGCCATCAGCTTGCTCAAATGTGGCGACCTCACCGAGGCCGCCATTTGGCTGGAGACACTTCGCAACAGCCGTGCCAAGCAATCGCAAGATGCCACCTATCACTTAGCCTACATTCGCTATACACAAGGTCGCTATGCCGAAGCCTTGCACGACCTCCTGCCTTTGATGAACACCGCTCGATACGAGGCATTGGCTCCCTATTATGTGGCCGAAATATACAGCAAGCAAGGACAATACGCTGCGGCACAACAGGTGGCCCGAGACTTCGTACAACGCTATCCGCATGGCGAGCATCTGCACGAGATGCAGCGCATCCTTGGCGAAGCTGCCTACCACCAAGGCAACTACGCCGCGGCCTCCAAAGCCCTGGAAGCCTATGTCGCTGCAACCGGCGGTTCGGTGCGCCGCGATGCGCTCTATCGCCTCGGTATGTCACTCTACCAAGAAAGGGTATATTCCAAGGCAGCCACTCGCTTGGGGCAAGTGGCCACAGGCCAAGATGCACTGTCGCAAAACGCAGCTCTTCACCGAGGATTGGCTCTTTTGGAGCTGGCCGACAAACACAACGCACGCTTGGCCTTTGAACAAGCTGCCTCATCGCAAGCAGATGCCACGGTGCGTGAACAAGCTTTCTACAACTACGCTTTGTGCCTACACGAGACTGCTTTCTCGCCTTTCGGCGAATCGGTACATGCTTTCGAACGCTTCCTCAATGAATTCCCGCAGTCGGCCTATGCCGATCGAGTGGGAAGCTACCTCACCGAGGTTTATCTGAACAGCCGCAACTACGAGGCAGCCCTGCAATCCATCGACCGCATCACCCACCCCTCCCCCGCTCTCTTGGGCGTGAAACAACAGCTACTGCTTAGGCAGGGCAAGCAAGACTTTACCAATTCCGATTTGAAGCGTGCGCACTCTCATTTCGATGCGGCTATCTCCATGGGGACGTATGCCCGCGAAGCTCAGGCCGAGGCCTACTACTGGCGGGGTGAAACGAGTTACCGACAAGGTCGATCACAAGCTGCCACCGCCGATTTGACACGCTTCCTGCAACTGGCCTCACCCAGCCAAACGGACTTGCAACAGCTGGCCCATTACACCTTGGGCTACATGGCCTACAACAGTCAAGCCTATCCACGAGCCGAGCAACACTTCCGCACCGTGGTGACCCTGCGCAATGAGAAGCATAACGACCTGAGAGCCGATACCTACAACCGCCTTGGCGACTGCGCTTTGCAGGGTCGTCGGTTTGCCGAAGCCTTACAGTTCTACGCCGAAGCCTCTCGCACCGACAGCCGAGTGGCCGATTATTCGCTTTACAGACAAGCGCTGGTCAAGGGCTTGCAACGAGACTATACCGCCAAGGTGAACCTGCTCGACCGCCTGGTGAGCCAACATCCCGATTCTCCCTACGCCGTGGAAGCCTTGTACGAGAAAGGACGTTCGTATGTGCTGACCGAAGACAACGCCCGAGCACTGACCGCCTTCCGCACGCTGGCCGAGCGTTATCCCGACAGTCCGGCAGGTCGCAAAGCATTTGCCGAGATGGCACTGCTGCACCACCGTGAAGGCAATTACGAGGCAGCCATTTCGACCTACCGCCACATTTTGCAAGCCTATCCCGGCAGCGAAGAGGCGCGCATGGCCGGTCGAGACCTGAAGTCCATCTACGTAGAGCAAAACAGGGTGGACGAATACATAGCCTTAGCCAATACCATGCCCGGACAGATACGCTTTGAGGCAGGCGAACAAGACTCGCTGAGCTACGTTGCGGCCGAACGTATCTACATGAACGGACGCACCGCCGAAGCCCGCACCGCGTTGCAACGTTACCTACAAAGCTATCCCAACGGTTCGTTCGCACTCGACGCACACCATTATTTGGCCCGCATAGGACGGGAAACTTCGGATGCCAACCTACTGATGCAGCATTCCGAAGCCTTTATGACCTACCCGCACCACCCGGCCGCATCCGAAGTCATCGGTTGGCGAGCAGCCGCCTTGATGCAAAGCAAACAACCGGCCGAAGCCCTTGCCGCCTACGAATTACTCAAAAGCAAAGCCAGCGAACCCGGGCAGCGCATCGAGGCAGAAGCAGGCATCTTGCGCTGTGCCCACCTGCTGAACGACGACGCCAAGACCATACACACCGCCGGAAGTCTTTTGAGCGAGGCCACCCTCTCGCCCGAGCTACGAAACGAAGCCCTTTACTTCCGTGCCCGAGCCTATGCACAACAGAAGGCAACCGCCCAAGCCTTGGCCGATTGGCGCACGTTGGCAGCCGACACACGCACCCTCTATGGAGCGGAAGCCAAGTATCGTGTGGCCGAGAGCCTCGCTTTGTCCCAACAGTACGAGGCTGCCGAACGCGAGCTGCTGGACTACATGGAGCGCAGTACGCCCCATGCCTATTGGCTGGCACGCAGCTTTATTCTCCTGGCAGATGTTTACATCGCCACCGATAAGACCGTGGAGGCACGGCAGTATCTCCTTAGCTTGAAGCAGAACTATCAAGCCAATGACGACATTGCCGCCTTGATCGAAGCACGTTTGGCCAAGTTGAATTCCTAACCCACCCCACACACTTATGAACGTAACACCCATGAACAAGCGTTTCCTCATAGGCAGTGCAGCCCTGCTGTATTGCGCACTTCCTGTTTTGGCTCAAAAAACCGACTCCACCCACACACGAACCGTAGTGGTGGAACAAGACTACATTCCCCACCTCTCCACGGCCAAGAAGATCGATGTGCTCCCATCCATCACAACGCCTACCCTTGCACCCGGCACGGTGACATACGCCACACAACCACGGCCAACCACTTCCATCCCGGCCGATTTAATGGGCTCGATGGGTCGAAAGGAAGAGCAATCGGTCGCTTCGCCCGGCTACTTACGACTGGGATGGGGCAACTACAACAACCTCGACTTTCGAGCCGACTATCGGCTGCACCTATCCCCACGAAGCAATCTGCGGTTGGGTGCTGCGCTGGATGGCATGAATGCCCGACTTGAACACAGCCCCTCATGGAAGGCACATTACTATCGCACCACGGTGCAAGCCGACTTCACCCACCGATTGGCAGACACCGAACTGGGCATGGGCGGACGGTTCGGACTGAGCAACTTCAACTTCCTCCCGGGAAGCACGGCCGGTAAGCAGAAGTTTACTTCGGCCGACATCCACGCCTCCTTGAATCATCGGCCCGAAGATGCCATGTTCTCCTACGGCGGACAACTGGAGCTGAAGTACTACAACCGCCAACACAACCTCCTCTTGCCCGAACGTTCGTCCATCGGCGAGCGAATCTTGGGTCTGCAAGGCTTTGTCTCCGCCAGATTGTCCGAAGAACAAACGCTGGCCATCCATGCCGACCTGCGCCATCATCATTACGCCCTTGGTTCAGCCCTTGCAAAGGCTTTGAACGGTCAAGGCCTTGACAACTATCTATGGGCCACCCTTTCGCCTCGCTACACCGTTTCTACCGACGATTGGAGTCTTCAACTGGGTGCAAAGACAGTGCTTTCGCCGGGTTTCGGAACTGCTTTCCGATTGGCTCCCGACCTACTGGCCTCCTATGCCTTGGGCGATAATTATCGGCTCTATGCCTCAGTCACCGGCGGTGCAACCGTCAACGATTTCCGACAGCTGGAAGCCGCCAATCCCTACGCCTTGATGGGCACACGGCTCGATGCCAACGGACAAACCGAGCTCTTGCGCCCTGTCGATAGTTTCGAGCAGCTCAACGCCTCGGTGGGTGTACAGGGAAGCCCCCTGCCCGAACTTCGGTTTCACATCTACGCAGGTCACCGACGTTTGAGCGATATGCTTTCGTATCTCTTCGAGCCACAACCTGCCGCCACCTCCCCGGCACAGCGAGTTGAGTTCCTAACTTCGCCCAAAGCTCATAACAGCTATGTGGGCGCATCGCTGGGCTACACCTATCGCAACCGATGGGGAGCCGAGGTGCACTACCGTCATCTGCGCTGGAAGGCCGAGAACTCATTGGCCTTGGTGACCCAACCCACCCATAAGCTCGACCTATCGGCCTTTGTGCGCCCCATCGACAAGCTATCGGTGGAAGCCGGATTGACCCATCGCACTCACCATCGTGTGGGCACATACGCCCTTCGAATGCCCGACATTGTCGATTTGCATGCCCGTATCGACTACCGATTGTTCGATGCACTGGCCATCTATGCCCAAGGACACAACCTGCTGGGCAAGGACTATAATCACTTCCACGGCTATCCGGCCGAGGGTGCGAGCCTGCTGGTGGGTTGCAGTCTGCAGTTCTGAATCGCGATGGGTATCCACGCCCACTGCACACCCTCTAAACACTTGACAATCGAAGTGTCCACACTCCGGTTGTCAACCATAGGCACTTTGCGACCAAAGTGTGGGCACTTTGGCAGCTAAGTGTAGGCACTTAGCAAACCGACCTCCGACACCCGATTTACGTCGTACAGAAAGGCCGAAAACAAGGTATAAACACTTTGCCCGACCACCCTCCGCTTCTGCCTTACCAAGAACATATATACTCGGTCTCCGACACCTCATCACCATCCATAAACAAGCTGCCCCGACCTTCGTTGTACGCCAAGAGCGCAACAAAGATCGGGGCAGATTATGCTGTAAAGGGAAAGCGTCTACCGCTCCAACTCTTCGAGCAAGGTGCGAGCCGTGCGACCCGATACGGGATGTACCCAATGGGGTGCCACCTCCACCAAGGGCTGTAATACAAAACCGCGTTGAGTCATCAGCGGATGGGGCAAGGTCAGTTCGAGCGTGGACATCACGCAGTCGCCATGGGCCAATAGGTCGATGTCTATGGGACGGTCTTGATAAGAGCCTCCACTCTCGGTTTTCTTCGCACGTCCCAGTTCCTTTTCGATGAGCTGCGTGCGAGCCAACACTTCGGTGGGCGACAAAGGAGTACGAACCACCGCCACCGCATTGAAGAACCGCTGTGCGGATTCAAATCCCCATGGTTCGGTTTCGTAAAGCGACGAAAGGCTGTGCAGACGACCCACACGCGCTGTAATCAGGCGAATAGCCTCCCACAGAAACGCCGCTCGGTCGCCTTGATTGCCCCCTAAGCTCAGGTAGAGAAGTGGCTCACCGTTTGCCACTCCCGCGCCCTCCCGGGCATCTTCCCTCGGCAAGGACTTATCTATCGAGGATGAGCATGGCATCGCCATAGGTTCCGAAGCGGTATTTCTCCTGTACAGCCAAGTCGTAGGCAGCCATCACTTGGTCGTATCCACCGA
Organism: Bacteroides sp.; assembly: GCA_034176395.1. Taxonomy (GTDB): domain Bacteria; phylum Bacteroidota; class Bacteroidia; order Bacteroidales; family Bacteroidaceae; genus Bacteroides. Next base: position 33,481 of record JAXFUC010000003.1, read on the forward strand.
AGGCAGCCACCACCATCAGCAAGGTGGACAAGGGCATGTGGAAGTTGGAAATCATGGCGTTGGCCACCGTGAAGTCGTAGGGCGGGAAGATGAACTTATTGGTCCAGCCCTCGAACTCTTTGAGATGCCCGTCGGTGCTCACCGCACTTTCGATGGCACGCATCACCGTGGTGCCCACTGCACATACGTTGCGCGAATGATCTTTGGCTGCATTCACCACCTTGACCGCCTGGGCATCGACCAGCATCTGTTCGGAATCGGTTTTGTGCTTGGTAAGGTCTTCCACGTCGATGTCTCGAAAATTGCCCAGTCCGGCATGGAGGGTAATGTAGGCAAAGTCAATGCCTTTGATCTCCATGCGCTTCATCAACTCACGGCTGAAATGAAGGTTGGCAGTCGGAGCGGTAACAGCTCCCTCGTTGCGTGCAAAGATGGACTGGAATCGCTCGGCGTCCTCGGGCTCCACGGGGCGGTTGATGATGCTGTGAGGCAGCGGAGTTTCGCCCAGTGCATACAAAGCCTGCTTAAACTCATCGTGGGGTCCGTCGTACAGGAAACGAAGGGTTCGTCCGCGAGATGTGGTGTTGTCGATTACTTCGGCTACCATCGCATCATCCTCGCCAAAGTATAATTTGTTCCCAATACGTATCTTTCGGGCGGGATCCACCAATACATCCCACAGCCGGAGTTCTTCATTCAGTTCCCGAAGCAAAAACACTTCGATACGGGCACCGGTCTTCTCCTTATTTCCATATAGGCGGGCAGGAAACACTTTGGTGTCGTTGAACACGAAAACATCCTTCTCATCGAAATAGGAAAGCACGTCTTTGAATGTTTTGTGTTCAATCTTTCCCGATCGACGATGGAGAACCATCAACCGAGATTCGTCCCGATACTTTGCCGGATGCAGGGCAATCAGCTCTTCGGGCAATGTAAACTTGAATTGAGATAATTTCATATCGTTTGTTATTAACCTGCTCCCCTTGCGGGAGCGTTTAAGTTATTGTTTGCGTTTTGCTAAATTGGATTGTCGATACCTTCCGTCCTTGGCGCGAGTTTCTCCCTCACTCGCCTTGGCAGCTGCGGAAGGTCGAATGGCGAAGCCTCATTCCTTGGGCAGCCGAGCCAGGTAGTCGGGGAAGTCGAGCGGATTCAAGCAGTCTTCGATGCGGACGTTGCCCACTCGGGTACGCACCAACTCCACCAGGTGAGCACCGCTGTGCAAAGCCGCTCCGATGTCGCGCGCCAAAGCCCGAATATAGGTTCCTTTGCTGCAAACCACACGTATCCGGATGGTGGGTGCTTCCACCCCGAGTCGGTGTTCCAAAAGCTCAATCTCGTCGATGACCAAGGTTTTCGCCTTGAGTGCAACCTCTTCGCCCTTGCGTGCCAGCTCGTAGGCTCGTTTCCCTTCGACCATGCAAGCCGAAAAGGCCGGTGGCACCTGCTCGATTGTTCCCACAAAGCGTGCCAAGGCTTCACGCACAGCCTCCAAAGTGATGTGCTCGGTGGGGTAGGTGCGGTCTATTTCGTGCTCCAAGTCAAACGAAGGCGTGGTGGCTCCCAGTCGCAACGTGGCTATGTATTCCTTGGTTTCCGCTTGAAACTCCTCGATGCGCTTCGTGGCCTTGCCCGTGCAAAGAATCATTACGCCCGTGGCCAGCGGGTCGAGTGTACCGGCATGCCCCACTTTGAGTTTCTTCTCACCGATGAAACGACAAAGATGATAGCGGATGTGTCCCACCACCTTGAACGATGTCCATCCCAGCGGTTTGTTGAAACAGAGTATTTCTCCCGTCTTGAAATCCATGCTTAAATGTGTAATTGATAGCCTAATACCGACAGAAGCAACAAAACTCCGCCCACTGCAATGCGATACCAGCCGAAGCCGGTAAAGCCATATCGGGTGACGAAGCCAATGAAAAACTTAATGGCAAGCAGGGCCACGACAAAAGCCACCAAGTTGCCCAGCAAAAGAGCTTCCCAGTTCTGCCGCAGGATGTCCATGCCTTCAGGTGCCAGCAAGAGTTTGAGCAGTTTGAAACACGTGGCTGCAAACATGGTGGGCACGGCCAAGAAGAACGAGAACTCCGCAGCATCCTTGCGTGTAAGCCCCTGCGCCATGCCGCCAACGATGGTGGCCATGGAGCGCGACACGCCCGGAATCATGGCTATACATTGAAAGAGGCCGATGGCCACAGCCCGCTTTTCGGTCAATGGCTGCGAATCCTTCCGAGGCGGGAACAAGCGATCGGTGAAGAGCATGAAAAGTCCTCCGAGTACCAACATAGCAGCCACCACCTCCACACGTTCCAACAGGGAGTCGATAGCATCGGCGAACAAGAGCCCGAAGAACGCAGCAGGCAGAAACGCCAACAGGAGCTTCACGTAGAAATCCAACCGCTGCAACCAGGCTCGAACGGGCGACTTCGCATCCGATGAGGCTGTGCCCACCACGAAGAAACGCCGCCAATACAAGCATAGCACCGAAAGGATAGCACCGAATTGAATAATGACCGTGAAGGCTTTGACAAACTCCGTGCTTTCAATGCCCAACACACTTTGGGCAATGATCATATGTCCCGTCGACGAAACGGGCAAAAACTCGGTAAGCCCTTCGACTATGGCTATGAGGATAGCCTCCCACAAAGAAAGATCGCCGCCCATTTAGTTCTTGTTTGAAGTGTCTTTGCTCGAGCGCGGTTTGTGCAGCACTGCGTAAATCATGAACAAAAATCCCGACAGGCACACCAAAGGAGCCACACGGATGCGACGTACACTGAAAATATCGGGTTCAAAAGCCGCCTCCGTGCTCGAAGGGCCGGTCATGAGCAAGAAGCCCACCACCACCGCAGCCATTCCAATGGCCAAGAGCAGGAAGTTTGTTTTGCCAAAGGCGAAAGTAGGTTTAGAAGACATAATAGGGTCGAATAACTGAATTATGTTGGTTGAAAAATCAAATCGTATATAGTTTGCCGCTCTTCATCCGCAAGTATTTATTCATCGAGATGAATGCACACAGCCAGGTGATGACCACACCAAACACCAAGACGCAGGCACAAACGGCGAGCATCGTCACCGGGGTGATGATGGCAATCAGATCGGGCTGGTAAGCAACCGCCCAATAGGCACCTCCCATGAGAACGGCACTGGCTCCCAAGGCTGCCACCACCCCACTCCAGACGCTGCGCACCAAGAACGGACGTCGTATGAAGCTCCACTCGGCTCCCACCAACTTCATGGTGTGAATGGTGAATCGCTGCGCGTAGATGGACAACCTCACCGTGTTATTGATCAAACCGAAGGAGATGAACGTGAGAATCACAGCCAGTGCGATGAGTACCACGCTGATGCGAGCCAAGTTGCGGTTTACTCCGTCGATCAGTTCCTTCCTATATAACACCTCCTGAATGTTGGTCTTTTCTTTGAAAAACGTTTCTATCCGAGCGATGCTGTCGCTATTGGCATAGTCCGCTTTGAGTTTGATTTCGATGGAGGCCTTGAGCGGATTGTAGCCCAAGAATTCGGTGGGATCGACCCCCATATCCTCGATATGCTCCTTCAATGCCTGCTCTTTGGAGATGTACTGACTCTCCTTGACAAACGGCATCCTTTCCACTCGCTGCTCCAGCCTTCGCACTTCGTTTTCTTTCATCTCGCTCGGCAAGATGACCGAGAAATGAATACGCTCGCGGACATAGGTGGACAAATCGCGAGCCGTAAGCACCGAAAACACGACCAAGCCCAACAACAGCAACACCAGCAAGGTGCTGAGGCTGGAAGTGACAAACTGCATATCGAAAAACGACTGCTTGGCAGAACGCTGTTTCATGACGATTGGCCCTTTAAGTGTTTGCGAAAGACGAATATCAGCGAGCTACTTCGCCGCTTGTTGCCCCAGGAAGCAATCAGTGCCCTTGTACCGACCAGCAGTCCACGCAAGAAGGCCGGTCGGTTGCCTCGCTGCTGCTCGCTAAGCATCGACACATAAAACGCATCGAAAGGCATGGGCTTGCAGTGGGTCAATTCAAAGCCATGTCGAGCGGCCAACCTTTGCATGGTTTCAAAATCGAAGTGCCACAGGTGGCGAGGCACGTCGTATGCCGCCCAATCGGCTCCGTAATGACGTGCGTCGTACGAAGCTTTATTGGGCACAGCCACTATCAATCGGCCATCGGGTGTCAACAGCCCACTCAGCAAGAGCCAAGTTTCGTCCAGTCGGTGCAGATGCTCCATGACGTGCCAAAGGGTGATGACATTGAACGATGCAGGCGGCAGCCCCTCCAAATCCTCGGCAGGTAGCAGTTCCATGCCAAAGGTTTCCTTGGCAAAGTTTCGCGCTCGCAAGCTCGGCTCCACGGCCGTCACCTTCCAACCACGGCTTGCCATGGCATGAGCAAAATAGCCCGTGCCGGCTCCCACATCGAGCAAACGGCCTCGGCGGCCTTCGGTGAGTCGTTCGATGAGCCGTGCCTTGCGTCCCAGCATATAGGTTCGCACGCGGTGATAGAGCATTTGCATCAACCCCTTGCGGGTGTCCGAGTGCGAGATATAGCTATCCGTTTCGTAGTAACGACCTATCTCTTCGGCCGTCGGTGGCTGCTGTGTGAGCAGAAAACCGCAAGATTCGCAGCGACAAATATCAAATCGCTCGCCCGTGGCATACCCGTCCTTACACGACAAAACGGGCGACAGCGCAGTGTCGCCACAAACAGGGCAAATGGTGATGATAGGTCGGCTCATGGGCAATCGTACGGGCATCGGCTCCCAACCGTTGGGAAACAGCACCCCTAAATTTGGCGCAAAGAAACAAAATAAAAGCGTTCCAAGGCATAAAATCGTGCTTTTTAACAGCCCATCACCTCTCATCAAGGTTCCAAGAAGCCCCCGTTTGGCTTCACAAGGAGAGATGCCTTCCTCGCGAAGGAAGAAAGAACCGCACGACAACTCTTCAAAGGCAACAAGCGGTGCATAAACACCCGGCCGACAAAGTGCCTACACTTACCAAGCAAAGTGCCCACACTTACCGAGCAAAGTGTAGGCACTTACCGAACGAAGTGTTTACGCCCGGCAAACGTACCCTTTGTGCTTCACCGACCAACGTCTCGGCGTAGGTTCCATCCACCTTCGACAAACAAAAAAAGCCGACCCACGCAGCGGTTGCGGGGTCGGCTCGGTTCGCAAACGAACGTTGCGCTTTATCCTTCGTAGGGTTCAAAGTCGTCCTTGGTCACACCACAGAGCGGGCAAGTCCAATCTTCGGGGATATCTTCGAAAGCAGTGCCGGGTTGGATGCCGCTATCGGGATCTCCCAATTCAGGGTCATAAATGTAGTCACATACTACGCAAATGTACTTCTTCATATCAGTTTGTCTATTAAAAATTGGGTTTCTTGGTAATTAAACGTAAATGCCTACATTTTGTTCAACACTTGCTTCTATCTTTTTCCCGAAAGGTCTACTTTTGTCGCACTCACTTTTCCTCATCGAACTCTCAATGAACCATCACACACAACATGAAAAGCGCTCCGGACTGACCGAAGCGCAAGTCTCCGAGAGCCGTCGCATCCACGGCGAAAATATACTCACCCCACCCCCACGTCCCTCTATCTGGCGACTTTATTTGGAAAAATTTGAAGATCCCGTTGTTCGCGTTCTGCTGGTGGCAGCCGCCTTGTCCTTGGGCATCTCCGTGGTCGAAAACGAGTATGCCGAGACCCTGGGCATCGTGGCAGCCATTCTGTTGGCCACCGGCATCGGCTTCTTCTTTGAATACGACGCCGGCCGCAAGTTCGACCTGCTCAACGCCGTGGGCGAAGAAACGCCGGTGCGGGTCATTCGCCGAGGGCAGGTTCAAGAGATCACACGTCGAGAAGTGGTGGTGGGCGACCTCGTGCTCTTGGAAACGGGTGAGGAAGTGCCTGCCGACGGAACCTTGCTCGAGGCTGTTTCCTTGCAAATAGACGAATCTTCGCTCACGGGCGAACCGCTCGTGGAAAAGACCGTTTCCGAGGCCGACTTCGACGAAGAAGCCACCTATGCCTCCAACACCGTGATGCGGGGAACCACCGTCATGGATGGTCGCGGCATGATGACAGTCACCTCGGTAGGCGATGCCACCGAGATCGGCAAGGTGGCTCGGCAAAGCAGCGAACAAAGTGCGGAAGTGACACCGCTGAACAAACAACTCAAAAAGTTGGCCGACCTCATCGGCAAGATCGGATTTACCATTGCCTCGCTCGCCTTTCTCGTGTTCTTTGTCAAAGATGTATGGATGGCTCACGACTTCACCGCCCTGCACGGCTGGGCCGACTGGCTGCCCGTACTGAAGCAAACCTTGCACTACTTCATGATGGCAGTAACGCTTATCGTGGTGGCCGTGCCCGAAGGACTTCCGATGAGCGTAACCCTAAGTTTGGCACTCAATATGCGCCGCATGCTATCCACCAACAATTTGGTGCGCAAAATGCATGCTTGCGAAACGATGGGTGCCATCACCGTGATCTGTACCGACAAAACCGGAACACTCACACAGAACCGTATGCAGGTGCACGAACCTTGGTTCCCGGCTCTGAACAGTCAAGACACACTTCACGACCAAGAGGCCGTTCATCGCCTCATCGTGGAAGGCATCAGCGTAAACTCCACAGCCTTCTTGGAGCAAACACCCGACGGTAGCATCAAAACCGTGGGCAACCCCACCGAATCGGCCCTGCTCCTATGGCTCGACAAATCCAAGCAAAACTATCTTGAGTGGCGACTCAACGCCGACTTGCTGACCCAGCTCACCTTCTCGACCGAACGCAAATACATGGCCACCCTCGTGGAATCGACAGTCTTGGAGGGGAAGAAACGCATACTCTACATGAAAGGCGCGCCCGAGATTGTCATGAACTTCTGCGACCGCATCGAGCTGGGAGGCGGACAGACAACCGATTTGCAGCCTCTCAAGGACGAAATAAACCAACGCTTGCTGCGCTATCAAGGCATGGCCATGCGCACCTTGGGATTTGCCTATCGTGTGGTGGAAGAACACGAAGGCAATGACTGCCAGGCACTGGCCGCCGCTGCTCCGCTTTCGTTCCTCGGTGTGGTAGCCATCTCCGACCCCATCCGCCCCGACGTACCGGCGGCCGTGGCAGGCTGTACCTCCGCAGGCATTGCCGTGAAAATCGTAACGGGCGACACCCCGGGCACAGCCACCGAGATTGCTCGCCAAATAGGGCTATGGAACGATGAGACCGACAACGAGACACGACGCATCACCGGCACAGCTTTCGCTCAACTAAGCGATGAGGAGGCAGCCATACGTGCTCGGGAAATCAAAATCATGTCGCGAGCTCGCCCCGCCGACAAGCAACGCTTGGTGCAACTGCTGCAACAGCAAGGTGCGGTAGTGGCTGTAACGGGCGACGGCACCAACGATGCCCCAGCACTGAACCACGCACAAGTGGGCTTGTCCATGGGCACCGGAACCTCGGTGGCCAAGGAAGCCAGCGACATCACCCTGCTCGACGACTCGTTCCGCAGCATCGGAACGGCCGTTATGTGGGGACGCTCCCTCTACAAGAACATACAACGGTTCATTGTCTTCCAGCTCACCATCAACCTGGTGGCTTTGCTCAGCGTACTCATCGGCTCGCTCTTGGGCACCGAGCTTCCCCTGACAGTGACCCAAATGCTTTGGGTCAACCTCATCATGGACACCTTTGCAGCCCTGGCTCTCGCTTCCATACCGCCCAGCGAGAGTGTGATGAAGGAGCAGCCACGCCGCATCGACGACTTCATCATCACGCCCTCCATGACACGCAACATCGTCTTCACGGGCTTATTCTTCTTACTGGCCTTGCTGGGTATGCTTTTCTACTACAACCACAGCCCCGAGGGACTGACTCCCGAACGGCTCACCATTTTCTTCACCACCTTTGTGCTGCTTCAGTTCTGGAACCTCTTCAACGCCCGTGTGTTCGGCACTCGCAGCTCGGCCTTCAGCGGATTGACTCGTTCCTACGGCATGGCAGTGGTGACCCTCCTCATTCTGACCGGGCAATTCCTCATTGTTCAGTTCGGTGGCGAGGTGTTTCGCACGGTTCCGTTGTCGGCCCATACCTGGCTCATGCTCCTGCTGGCCACCTCGCCGGTGCTGTGGATAGGAGAGGCCATACGGTTGTTCGGCCGCCTCGCCTCCAAGCCGGCGATCGGTTAGAACAAAGCCCGCCCGTTGCTTGTTAGAACAAGAAAAGAAGATTATGCAAGTATTCCGCCGACTCAACACCTCGTCTGCCACGCCCTGTGTTGCCACCATCGGTTTCTTCGATGGGATGCATCGTGGGCACACCTTCCTCATCGACCAAGTGAGGAACGAGGCGTTGCGTCGCGGACTGCGGTCGGCCGTGCTCACATTCCCGGTTCATCCGCGCAAGATTCTCAATCCCGAATTCCATCCACAGCTGCTCACTCATGTGGACGAAAAGCTCACATTGCTCGAGCAGTCGGGGGTAGACCTCTGCTTTCTGCCCGATTTCACCCCGGAAATGGCTCGCATGACCGCCCGTGAGTTCATGGGAAACGTGTTGCAACAAGCTTGCGGTGTGAAGGCATTGGTCATCGGTTACGACCATCGCTTTGGGCACAACCGCCACGAAGGATTCGACGACTACGTTCGCCACGGCCGTGACCTCGGTATGGAAGTCATTAGAGCCGGCGTGTCGATGAGCCCTTGGACCGACGACGAAGGCAGGGAGATTCCGTTCAGCTCATCGGCCATTCGCAACCTCTTGATTCAAGGCGACGTGGATAGGGTAGAGCAGGCACTGGGCCATCCCTACGCCATTGAAGGACAAGTGACCGATGGCTACCGCATGGGGCGCAAGCTGGGATTTCCCACGGCCAATATACTTCCCACCCAAACCGACAAGCTACTGCCCGGCGAGGGCGTTTATGCCACCTGGGTCTATCACCGAGGTTGCCGCCACAAGGGCATGCTCAACATCGGCCGACGCCCCACACTCGACCATGGCACTCACCTCAGCATCGAGGTTCACCTCCTCAACTTCACGGGCGATCTCTATGGCGAAACCCTCCGCATCGAGTTTATCCACCGCCTGCGAGCCGAACAGAAGTTCGACAATCTGCAAAGCCTCATCGACCAATTGCACCGCGACGCAGCCCGCACCGATAGCCTGCTGGGGTGAACTTTGTTAGCCAAGAAGCCGACAACCTCGCAGCATCGCCGTTCGAACAGCCCTCTCATCGGTCACAAACAGTAGGTCGCACTTGCGCACCCAACCCATATCTCTTGCCCGAAGCGTGGGTCGGAAAGTTCGCATCGCCCCACCATTCAAAGACAAGGGTCGGGGAGAGAAGTAGCGTTCTTCCCGTTCCGGTCTATCAGTCAAGATTTGGTCTGTATCTTTCACCGCACGATTCTTACCTCTCACACCTTGGTTTATACCATTCAGGGCACGACACAAGGTGCAGGTACGCATCGCATCGGTTTTGCAGGCTCGCATTACGAATTTTCCCAACCGGCAAAAGGGTGTTGCCACTCGTCCCGAAAGAATCGATAAAACAAGGCTTAAAAGGCCAATGCAGTCATCATCGCCCCGAGCGTACAGTCACTCGGGCAGGTCGACAAAGAAGTGGAGGAGGAGAGCGGCTTCACATCAGTCGATACAAAACCGGCTTCTCGCCTGCCCACACAAAGTGCCGGGGCGGGGGAGAAGCCGGTACGAACAAAGTGAATGTCTGTGCCCTTGCTCAGAGCCCGAGGGCAATGAAACGGGACATATCTATGCCGGGGCAGGAGCGATAGCCTTGCCAAGCAGACCACCTCAAAAGGCAATGGCTCAAGCCTTGGCCTTGAAGGCCAGTGCATACATACGAATCTGCTTCACCATGGAAACAAGTCCGTTGCTGCGAGTGGGAGAGAGGTGTTCTTTCAGTCCGATGCGCTCGATGAAATAAAGGTCGGCCGCCAGGATTTCGTCGGGTGTATGACCCGATAGCACTTTGATGAGCAGAGACACGATGCCTTTGACGATGAGGGCATCGCTTTCGGCCGTGAAGTGAAGCAATCCGTCTTTCTCTTCGGCATGCAGCCACACGCGGCTTTGGCAGCCCTCTATCAGGTTTTGTTCGGTTTTGTATTTCTCGTCCAAGGGCGGTTGGTCGTTGCCCAAGTCGATGAGGAGCTGGTAGCGATCCATCCAGTCGTCGAAATCGCTGAAGGTGTCAATCACCTCGTCTTGCAGTTGATCGATGGTCATAGGTGCTTTTATTTTTCGTTGTAAATAACTTCCATCACCGTTTGCCCCACGGCTTTCAGGGTGGCAGGGTCGATGTGTTCCATGTCGTCGTTGACGGTGTGCCAGGTGTCGGTAAACTCGCCCATGGGGTTGAAGGGTATGATGTCGATGGTGGGGATGCGTGCCAATCGGTTGACAAACACATGGTCGTCGGTGACGTAGGTGCCTTTTTCGCTGCGGAAGATGTGGCCATATCCCAGCTTGGCAGCAGCTTTCCACACTTTCTTGTTCAAACCGGCAGCGTAGTCTTCGGAGTAGCCCTCTTTGTGAAACACACTGCCTCGGCCTCCCACGATGTCGAGTAGAATACCGAATCGGGCTGTATATCCCTCGATGTGCGGGGTGCGACTCCAGTGTTGCGAGCCGAGGCACCAATAGTCGTCGCGGTGTTCGCCGGTGTGTTCTTGGTGTGCTCCGTAGTCTTCGGCATCGAAGAATATGATGTCGATGCCCAGGGTTGTGGGCCGAAGGTTGAGTTGTCGGGCCACTTCGAGCAGCACGCCCACACCGCTACCACCGTCGTTGGCACCGAGAACGGGCTTGCGTCGGTTGGCTGCATCGGGGTCGTTATCGGCCCAAGGGCGGGTGTCCCAGTGGGCAAACAAGGCGATGCGCTTTTTGGACTCGGGGTTGTAGCTGCCTATGATGTTGCGTGCCTCCAATCGAGTGCCGTCGTAGGCAACGAGCTGAGCATGCTGACTCACCACACGAGCACCGAAGCGTTCGAGCTGTGCTGCCAAAAAGTCGCCGCAGGCACGATGAGCAGCCGTATTGGGCACACGGGGGCCAAAGTCGGTTTGTCGGCGGATGTAAGCGTATGCACTGTCGGCATCGAAAGTGGGAACAACCACTGTCGATTCAGCGGTTGCAGCCTCTCCACTCTTGCCGGCTTTATTGCCACTGCCGCAAGAAAGGGTGGCCAAGGTCAGAGAAAGGGCGGCTGCGAAATAGAGTATTTTCATAATGGTGAGGTATATGTGAATACTTAAAAAGGAAAGACAGGACTTCAAAGGTAGCGGTTTCCTGCAAGAGTGCCGCTACCGAAGCGCATTGATCGAGTTGAAATCGAGCACAACCTCGGTGGACGACACCGAGAACCCGACCTCGCTGCCCACGATGAGCGGCCAATTGTCCTTGACATGGCCCACCGGAAAGCCGTAGCAAACGGGGAAATCGTAGCCGGCCACCACATCGGCAATAGCCTCGTAGAGCGGCTTGCCTAAAGCCATATCGGGGTCGTCGTACTCGGTGAATCGACCGATAATCAAACCCTTCAGGCAGTCGAAGGCTCCACTCAGCTTCAGATTGTACAACATACGCTCCACGGCATGCGGACGCTCGCCCACGTCCTCGAGGAACAAGACCGTGTTGTCCATGGGCCAATCGTAGGGTGTGGCCCGCAAGCCATAGCCCACAGCCAAATTGCCTCCCCGCAGGATGCCTTTGACCCGGCCGCAGCGGTTCAAGGCATGGGGTTCCCAAACGTAACGAGGTTTGTGGCCGAACAAAAGGTCTTTGAGATACAGGGTGCTTCTGTCGTCCGGGCCTTCCTCGGTCAAGTGGCGGGCCATGGGTGTGTGCAAGGACGCAAAGCCTTCGTATTGAATGCGGTTGTGCAAGGCGGTGATGTCGCTAAAACCCATCACCCACTTGGGCGACTGCCTGAAGCCGGCAAAGTCCAAGCGGTTCAACAGGTGCACCACGCCATAGCCTCCACGGCTGCAAAGAATGGCTTTGATCTGCGGATTGTCCAAGGCTGCCTGCAAATCGGCCAATCGTTGGTCGGCCGTGCCTGCGTAACGACCGTGCTCGGCCAGTACAT
>JAXFUC010000004.1:0-7223 GCA_034176395.1 Bacteroides sp.
GTTTTTTATAAAACGGGATTAACGCTTACTAATAAAATAAATGTTTATCTCGGTATTTTTCCTTATTTAATAATTAAAGTAATTTTTAAAAATGAAACGCGGTTTGGGCTTTTCAACAAACCGCGTTTTTCATATCCCCATTCGTACCTTAGGGCGTTTCAAATGACCATTCTTATTCCCTTACTCCTTTATCTGGCAGCCATCCACAGTGAATAATTATCTGTCAATTGTCGGGCTGCCACCATTCCTTGTTGAGTCAAGTTGATACTTACAGATGCACCATTCCCAAGATAAAGTTCTGCTGTGTCGTGATGAGTTCTTTTGACCAGAGGTCGTGTTTCTCCATCGGCTACTAAGTTCCAACAGTTCTCTTCTGTATCATACACCAAAGTGAGAGCGGTTTCTTCTCCTTCTTTGGTGATTTGATAACCATTCTCCAAGGTCTTCACCAAGTAGTTTCCGTTTGTCCCCTTCACTTTCTTAACTTCTCCCACTTGAGCTGCCATGGGATTTTCTCCCGTCCAAAATTCAACAGAGTTCAGCACCAAAGCATCGGCCATGACGGCTACCGGATAGACGGGTACAATGTTTAAGGCTATAAACACCAGCTCATTAACAAACTTCTCATTACTAATGGAGCGATTCCAGGTCAACACTCGCTTGGTCAAGTTGAAAGAGCCTATGCAAGAACTCAACAACAGACTGCCGCAGAGCAAACATACGGCGATTTCAATCTTCTTTGTTTTCATACATTAATTGTTTTCTATTCGTAATTTGCGATATTCACACATTGCAAAGGTAGAACTTCCTATGGCTTATGAAAGCGTTCGGCTACTGAATATTCCATTTCTTATCATAAGTCAATGCGCACAGACAACGGCCATTGTACCTTTGCATCGTTTTAATTTCCAACCCGGCGAATTACATCGGTGAGGAATAGTATTCATAAGTAAAGAAAGGAATAGCAGATGAAAACCAAGCGTATTGAGGCCGTAATAGCTCCCCGCGAAAGTCACTGGGTAGGCGATGGATTCAAAGTGAATAACTTCATTCCCGGAGCAGTAAGTATGAAGCAAATGGATCCATTTATCTTGTTGGATTATAATGCAGAGCGTCGAGTACCGGCTTCGAATCACCCCATGGGAGTCGGTGTACATCCCCACCGAGGTTTTGAAACAGTGACCATTGCCTACCAAGGTAAGGTGGAGCACCACGATAGTGCCGGGGGCGGAGGTGTGATTGGAACCGGAGATGTTCAATGGATGACAGCCGCTCGAGGTGTGTTACACAAAGAATTTCATGAAAAAGAGTGGAGTCGAACGGGTGGATTGTTCCACATGGTACAGCTCTGGGTCAATTTACCGGCCAAAGATAAAATGTCTGCACCGGCCTATCAGGCTATCGAAAATGTGTCAATGCCTCGCATACCGGTTTCAGAAGGCGAAGGTTTTGTGGAACTCATCGCCGGAGAATATCAGGGAACGATAGGACCTGCCCATACCCATTCGCCTATTTTCTTGGCCAATGCCAAGCTGAAACAAGGCGGAATTGCCACTTTCAACCATCCGGATCACTACAACGTGGCACTGATGGTAGTCGAAGGAGAGGTAGCGGTCAACGGACAAATCGCACCGGTTAATCACTTTGTCAAGTTGGCCAATGAGGGTGAAACTTACTCCATCGAGGCAGTCACTCCCACGGCTACTGTATTGGTGATGGCCGGTGAACCTCTGAGCGAACCGATTGTAGCCTATGGTCCTTTTGTAATGAACACCAAAGCTGAAATTGCACAAGCCTTTGAAGATTTCAATCAAGGGAAGTTCGGCTATTTGGAAGATTGAAGGAGTCCCCTTACCATCCATGCGATTTGAAGATGTCAATTGATGGATAGTAGATTGGAAACTCTATGAATTAAAACCGAATTGAGGACGGACTCACAGCCTTCCTAATCCCATATAAAGTTGGGATTACGAGATGACTGTTTCACAAAAAGTCTCGGCAGCGAAGTGTTGTCGAGGCTTTTCATTCCTTTTTAGCAATATAAATAGGTTTCTATCTCGGTAGCTTGAGCATATTGTGTACAAAGTCTCACAATACTACTTCGAGCTTCCGCCAGCCCTTTCTCACCTTCAAAACCGTTAATCAGCACCAACATTTTCCGGGTGGACAACGTCATCTTTGTACGCTCGCTATCGCTGGTCGGTGTTCCAAAAGCTCCTTGCCGGTCTTTATAGGCAGGGAGGTTTTCAATGTTGAGTTTCCCCCGTCCGATGCCCTCAAAGCAATCTTCGGCTGTTCCCAATCCCAGTTCTATGCTTGTACCGTCAATCAATTCGGCATCGAATGCATTGATGGAAAAACCCGTTTGAAGCGATACGAGATTGATGAGATCGACCAATGTGTGGATTCGATAAAGCGAAAGCCCATTCAGTACACGGCGACGTAAGGCTTCGGCAGAGGGACGATATCGGCTTGGATCCTTACCACAGCTTTTGTAGGCCATGCGTGCTTCGGTGATGATTGTTTGAGCCAAGTCGTTCGAAGATGAGAGGTTTTGTAAGAGAAGCTCTGTACAAGCGTTGATTTCTTCCCACAGTAAGGGGGAGGAGGGAGTGTTGTGCACATTCATTTCAATGGACATACCTACAAAGTTGGGGCATGCTGAGCGAAATCGAGACGAAAGATGAATTTCAAACATGAGAGTGCCAATTGGTGTTTTATGGTTATGTATGCAGCAAGATGCCCGACAGTATGCGACCGGATCGGATACCCAGTCGGCGTGCAGAGAAAAACATATCGTGGTGGGTGTAGGTACACAAGCCGGCCACCTCGATGTTATGGGGCTGTAGTCCGGCATTGAGCAATAGACAACGATTGGCTTTCCATAGATCGATGTGCCACTTCTGAGTTTGTGGATGAAGATAGGCGATTTCTGAAGTGTCGAACCCTGCCGCTTGAAAGGCTTGGTAAACTTCGCTTCCCACTTCAAAGGCCGTTTGCGAAATAGAAGGCCCAATGGCAGCAATAAGGTCATTCGCTCGTGTTCCAAAGGCCTGATTCATTGCCTCGACAGTGTTAGTCACAATGTGTTTCACCGTTCCTCGCCATCCGGCATGAATGGCCGCTATTGCCCGGTGTTGAGGATCGTAGAGGAGGAGAGGGACGCAGTCGGCAGTCGACACACAAAGACAAAGTCCCGGCACATCGGTCATCAAGGCATCGACACCCTGCAACAAGGCGGTACGCTCCTCGGCAGAGAGTCGCAGATAACTCTCCTCTACTTGCAAACAACGATCCTCGTGCACTTGACAAGGCAGCACGATGGCTGTGGGCTTTTGAGGAAGCGAAGTCAGTAGTTGCTCAGTATTTTGCCGAACACAAATTTCATCGTCTCCTTGATAAGGACTGCAATTGAACGAAGCATAGTTACCTTGGCTGCATCCTCCCGTGCGGGTGGTCACAAAATGTGAGAGCTCAGCTCGGTAGCGAAGCAAAATTTCATAGCCCAATAAATTCTCATGCGAACCGAAGGCTATCATTCCACCTCCTCTTCGTCCTCGTATTCGTATTCGAAATCATCTTCTTCGTCCACCTCTGTTTCGATGAAGAAATCGTCATCCTCTCCCATATCCTCCAGCTCGGCTTGCAGGTGACTCATATCTTTGGGACGATGCACCAAGCGCGACGAGTCGTTGAAAGTGTCTTTATTGAGTTCTTCCCACAGCAGATCTTTGAGGCCTGCAATCCCCAATCCCGAAACGGATGAAATGAATACGTGCGGTACATCCGCTGGCAAAGTGGGACGAATCTCGTCCATCAATTCTTCGTCGAGCATATCACTTTTGGTGACGGCCAACACTCGTTGTTTGTCGAGCATCTCGGGGTTGAAGGTTCTCAACTCGTTGAGTAAAACTTCGTATTCGTTGGCAATGTCGTCGCTGTCGGCCGGTACCATGAATAATAGGAGAGAATTTCGCTCAATGTGTCTGAGGAATCTCAGTCCCAAGCCTTTCCCTTGGCTGGCTCCTTCGATGATGCCCGGAATATCGGCCATGACAAAGGACTTGCCGTCTCGATAGGACACGATGCCCAGGTTGGGTTCCAAGGTGGTAAAGGGGTAATCTGCAATTTTGGGCTTCGCTGCCGATACGGCCGACAGCAGCGTAGACTTGCCCGCATTGGGGAAGCCCACCAGTCCCACATCGGCCAGTAGCTTGAGTTCCATGATGACGGTCAGTTCTTGCATCGGCTCGCCGGGTTGTGCAAAACGAGGAGCTTGCCGTGTGGCGGTCTTGAAGTGCCAATTGCCCAGTCCGCCACGTCCGCCTTTGAGGAGAATGACCTCTTGTCCATCATCGGTTACATCGCAGATATACTCTCCGGTTTCTGCATTGTAGACCACCGTGCCGCAAGGTACTTCGATGATGCGGTCTTCGCCATCCTTACCAAAACTACGGTTTTTACTGCCCGATTCACCATGACCGGCCATAATATGACGCTCGTACTTGAGGTGTAGCAAGGTCCAGTAGTTGCGATTGCCACGCAAAATGACATGACCCCCTCTACCTCCGTCACCTCCGTCGGGGCCTCCGTTGGGGCAATATTTTTCCCGTCTCATATGGGTGGAACCTCGTCCTCCCTTGCCCGAGCGGCAATAGATTTTTACGTAGTCTACAAAGTTTGATTCGGCCATAATGCGTGTGTATAAAGATGATGATGGTTGCCTGAAAAGTCACGCCCCAAAACTTGGCTTGGGGCATCACTTGAGTTAGAACCGCAAAACAAATGCTGTCGTCTTTCGCCAAGGCGAGGCGACCGCATACGAAAAGGATGGATGTAGAATTTTGTTTTAACCTTCGATGGCTCGACAGATTTCGTCGAAGATCGTATCCAAACTGCCCAATCCATTGATGTGTCGATAGGTGCCTTCCTTCTTGTACCAATCTATCAAAGGAGCTGTTTGTGTGTGATACACAGTGAGGCGCTTCTTGATGGTTTCCTCATTGTCATCGGCACGTCCCGATTCTTTTCCTCGTTTAATAAGTCGGGTCATCAACTCGTCTTCGGGAACTTCGAGGTCGAGCATAACGTTGACTTCTTGTTTTCGTTCCGCCAACATTTTCTTCAATGCTTCGGCCTGAGCAATGGTGCGTGGGAAGCCGTCGAAGATGACACCTTTGCTATCCTTGAAACTGTCGAAAACCTGTGCCAAGATGTCGATCATCAACTCATCGGGAATCAACTGTCCTTGGTCAATGAAACCTTTGGCTGTATTCCCCAATGGAGTGCCTTTTTTGATTTCTCCTCTCAAGACGTCACCCGTGGAGATATGGTTTAAGCCATATTTGGCTACAATACGTTCGCTCTGTGTGCCTTTGCCGGAACCCGGCGCACCGAAAATTACCAGATTAAGCATGATTGTTCTGTGAATTAAATGTGTTGATCTCTATATTCTCATTCTACAACCGTGTAGATGTCGGCATAGTTGCGGCCATATCCGTCGTAATCCAACCCATAGCCCACGATGAAATCGTTGGGGATGCGCATGGCGGCATACTTGATGTCCAAATCGACCTTTAAATTTTCGGGCTTCACCAACAAAGAAGCAATGTGGATAGCGGCCGGATTGCGTGTGCCAAGGCTCTCAAGCAGGTTTTGCATGGTATAGCCTGTGTCCACGATATCTTCGATGATAACGACTGTTCGTCCCGTGATGTCTTCGTTCAGTCCCATCACTTCCTTGATAGTTCCTGTGGAAGCCAATCCTTGATAGGAAGCCAGTTTGACGAAAGAGAGCTCGCAGGGAATGTTGATGTGCTTCATCAAATCGGCTGTAAACATAAACGATCCGTTGAGTACACTCAAAAAGATGGGATTCTTATCGGCCAAATCGCGACTGATTTCATGAGCCACTCGAATCACTTCCTTTTGAATATCTTCCGATTTGATGGAGAGCGTAAAAGACTTGTCTTTTATTTGGATGGTTTGCATCGTTTTCGTTCTTTTTTTGATGAATACTTGTGGCAAAGTTAGTGCTTTTATTGGGCTATCGGCTCAGGATAAACCAAAAAGTTTGCGAAGAGCAAAGCACGAAAACACCCTTCTCGAACGAAAGAACAACACACACCGAGAGGGTAGAATAATGAAGATAGAGATCGGATGAGCGAAGTATTCACACTTAGTTATTCAAGTGCCCACACTTTGCAACCAATGTGTGGGCACTTCGCCGACAAAGTGTAGGCACTTTGTTTGCGAGGTATAAACACTATCTACAAGAGTTGTCCGTGGCGACCGAATCGGGCGAGGCGATGCAGATGCACAAAAACTTTGGCAAGGATTAACTTCCGCCTTGGTGACGTCTGCAAATCTCTTGAAAAACAAAAGACATCTGAAAACTCAAACGATAGCCATCTCTCGTTATAGACAGAATCTCAGTTAGTTGATCCGAACTCATCGGTTTGAATCTTGATTTGAAGACCTATTGATTTCACATATTCAAACAGGAAATAACATATGGAACAAAAAAGAATCTATACCTTTGCCAAGCTGTTCGCCGAGGATGGCGACTTTGCAAACGAATGAAGAACAACCTCAAGAAACAAACCTTGCGTGCCTTTTTTCCCTTGCTTTTCGTAAGCTATTGGGCGGCCATCACATTGTTTGTCCACCCTCACGTGGTCAACGGGGTTACCATCGTTCACTCTCACCCTTTTGCTAAGGACAAACACACCCACTCCGAAGCACAGTTTCAACTCATCGACCTGCTGAACAGTTTCAGCACGACCGAGTGCGATTTAACTCCATGGATATTCGTGGCCATGCCCACACTACCGGTAGTTTATCGCTTGCCCGGCTCTTGCCCCATCCACTCGGTGCGCGCTATTAGGCTGTTCAGCCTGCGTGCCCCTCCCGCTTCGTTTCTTGCTTGATGCCCTCGAATGTATAGCGGTGGTTCACTATCCGACTATTTTCGAGAAGTAGGTGGCCTGCATATCCGTGCGTCCATCCACTTGTTTCGCTACGTGCAATCGGTAAGCATAGCATCTCGTTCGTGGATGGATTTCCTATTCAATTCTCACTGAAACGACAATATCGGTGTGCCGATATCACGTGCCTCATGCGATGAAATAATTTCATCGACACTTATCAACCAATCAAGAATTACATATATGAGAAAACAAATACTTACCCTTATTCTCGTTTTCTGCGGCATGACGCTTTCC
>JAXFUC010000005.1:0-5594 GCA_034176395.1 Bacteroides sp.
ATTTTTTACGCGTCTTCGACTCCTCTTCTTTACCCTCGTCGGCAGCTTTGGAGGAAGTAGATGCGGTGGTACCGCTGCCCGTCATTTTGTTCAGTTGAGCCTTTAGCACCTTAAACTCATCTTGTTCGGCTCCTTGTCTATCACCAAGCTTCGCTCGAGCTTCAGCTCTGTGACGATAGCCGACCCAAAACTGTGGATGAGCATCTATCACCTTGGAATAATCCTGAATAGCCCCACGATAGTCTCCCGTCTGAGCACGTAAAACTCCCCGATTGAACATAGCAATCATATTATCGGGCTCCACGCTCAACACAAAGTCGAAGTCTTCAATAGCTCGATTATCATCTCCCACACGAGCACGCAACAGCCCTCGGTTAAAGTGACCGATAAAGTGATGGGGATCGACAAGCAGCGCCAAGTCATAATCTTGCATGGCTCCCCTCCAATTATTCTGATGAAATTTCGCCAAAGCTCTATTGATGTAACTGCCTGCATTCTTCGCACTGAGATGAATGGCTTGATCCAAATCGGCCTCCGCTTCGGCATATTTCGCTTGTTGCAATCTCACCAGAGCACGAGCATTCCAAGCACCGGCATCGTATTTATCTTGTTCGATGACTCGATCAAAGTCAGCAAGAGCAGCAACAGTGTCTTTCTTGTTTAAAGCCACTTCACCCCTCATCAAATAGGCCGGCATGTAACGCGGCGAGACTTGCAAAAGATTGGTCAACGTTTCAATCGTCCCATCATAATCTTTCTTCTGCAATTGAGCCATTGCCAAGTTGTGCCATAATGTGATACTCTCGGGGGCATACCTCAAGGCTCTGCGATAATCTTCGATAGCTGCATCGTATTTATTCAGTCTTATGCGTGCCAAACCTCGTACCTGATAGGCATCTACTACAAAAGGATTGCGCTCAATAGCCGAATCACAATCACCTTCTGCACCTTGAAAATCATCCAAGTTCAATTTGGCCAAGGCTCTGAAGAAATAGGGCTCATACAAATATGGCTTGGCGTGGATAACTTGATTGAAATATTGGATAGATAATACGTAGTCTTCGAAGTAAAGAGCATTGCGCGCAATCGTCATTACACGCTCCGTATTGATTTGAGCGTACAGTATTGAGGGGAAAAAGCTGAGCAGGAATAACAATCTTTTCATATCGTAAAGTCCAAACAAGCATCGTTCGAACAAATATAATTCTTACTCACTTTGCTTCATCCCCATCTAAACGTTTTTTATCCTTATTTCACCTGCTTCATACGGTAAGAACTACGAGCCTTACCATTCAGCATCGCATTAAGCTTTCCTTTTATCATTTGCTTGCGCAAGGGAGAGATGTGGTCTATAAACAGCTTTCCATCCAAATGGTCGAATTCATGCAGCATCACACGTGCCAAAAAGCCTTCAATCTCTTCATCGTGTTCCACGAAGTTCTCATCCATGTACTTCACACGTATTTTGCTGGCACGCTTGACTGTTTCGTGAATACCGGGCAGACTTAGGCAGCCTTCGTCCATCGGAACTTCCTCACCACTTACTTCCGTAATGTGAGGATTGATGTAAACACGATTAAAACCCTTATATTCGGGCTGTTCATCAGACAAAGGATCAAGTGAAATCACAGCCAATCGAATGGGAAGACCGATTTGCGGAGCTGCCAACCCCACTCCGTCTGCATTCTCCATCGTTTCAAACATATTGGCAATAAGTTCCTTCAGATTGGGATAATCCGGTGTAATATCTTCGGCCACCTTTCTCAAGACAGGTTGGCCGTATGTGTATATAGGTAAAATCATATCGATTGAACTTGGGGTTAATATCATCAAGTAAATTCAGTCAGGGATTCAAGTAACGCTTACTCTCCAGATAGGTTTGTAGAATAATAGTAGCACTGATCTCATCGACCAAGGCCTTGTTTTGTCGATCCTTCTTCTTCAATCCGGCATCGAGCATCGTCCGATGAGCCATTACAGAAGTGAATCGTTCGTCCACGTATTCCACGGGCAAATTCGGAAAACACTTTTCTAACGTTTTCACAAAAGGACGGATACGACTCATATTCTCCGATTCTTCGTTGTTCGCCTGCTTAGGAAGCCCAACGATGATACGTTCCACTTGTTCTTTTGCCAAATAATTGGTCAAAAACGTAAGAAGTTCATGCGTAGCTACCGTTGTCAAGCCATTGGCTATGAGCTGCATGATATCGGTCACAGCAATCCCGGTTCGTTTCTTCCCGTAATCTATTGCCAATATTCTACCCATAAACGTAGAGGTAAGCTCTTTGTATCCTTTGATTATTTATACTCAAGAGGCTGCGTTGAAATTCATCCAACGCAGCCTCTAAAAAAGTTATGACTTATGAGTCTGAGATTGCATCAATACAAACGGTGCAGCAACCAAGCCGATTGAAAGTCTTTGCGTGAAGGGTATTTTGCTTTAAAGCTGTCACGAGCAGCCGCAGCAGCCGAGCGATCTCCGTGTGAGCTTACCAACACACGATACATGGCACGTTCCGCATTGAAAGCAATAGTAGAGTTGTAACCTTGCGCATCAAGCCATCTCTTCAAACCTTCTGCATTGGCTTTCACGCCAAAGCTACCGGCTACCACAGAGAACTCTTTCAACGCCTGGTCACCATCAATTACCGTAACTTTCTCCTGCCGCACGGGAGCTGCGTCGGCAACACGTTCTACGCGAGGAGCCGCAACTACGGGGACAACATCTGCCGCAGGTTCTATCACTTGAGGAGCAGCCAATTCTTGCTGTTTAGCTTTCTCATAGGCTTTCTTGTACGCGCTTTCGCTTGACTTACAAGAAGCGAATGCAAACATCAGGCAAACGCTCATTCCCAGTACTACAATTTTCTTCATTTTATTCGTAATTGGTTAAATTATTCTTTCTTTATCCGAAGCGAATCAAAACTAATTCGGGACGAAAGTACGTATTTCCTTTCAGAAATCAATCTCTCTTGTAGTCAAAAAATATTAAGGATTCATCTTATCATCGTTCCTTCTCTCTTACCGACACCAATCAATTATTTTCTACGATACGCAATCGTCCCGGTAGCTTGTGCCGTTGGCATCACTAGCAACTCTGCAATCTGTACATGCGGTGGGGCAGCCACGGCAAAGTAAACACATTCGGCAATATCTTCCCCCGTCAAAGGTTTCAATCCATTGTAAACATTGTCTGCAGCTTGTTTGTCACCTCGAAAACGCACAACACTGAAGTTCGTCTCCACCATACCCGGTTTAACATTAGTCACTCGCAGAGGTGTATCAACCAAATCTATGCGCAAACCATCACTCAACGCTTTCACCGCAGCTTTGGTTGCACAGTAAACACTCCCACCGGGATAAGCTCCATCGCCGGCGATGGAACCCATATTAACGATGTGCCCCGAGCCTCTCTCAACCATGTGTGGCACAACACAACGTGTCACAGCAAGTAAGCCTTTTATGTTAGTGTCAATCATCACATCCCATTCGTCGGGATTTCCCTCGTGTTCCTTATCCACCCCCAGCACTAAACCGGCATTATTCACCAGCACATCTATCACTCCTCCTCTTTCATACCAAGATTCAATGTTTCGAGTCAACTCTTCACGATTTCGGACATCCAAGGGAAATATGGTGACAGTAACTTGATAGGTAGATTCTATTTCTCGCTTCAATTTTTCCAGTTTCGCTCCATTACGTGCAACAAGTACCAAGTCCCACCCCTGAGAAGCAAATTTGTTGGCACAACTCTCACCGATACCGCTACTTGCACCGGTTATCAATACAGTTTTAGAAATCATAGATCAGTTATGTTTTTTAGTATCAGCTCACTACTTGCAAAGGTAGAGCTATACAAGAAAGTCATTGTAGTATTAAGGTTAAAATTCCCTTATTCTTCTTATATTTCCCTCTTTCTCTCCAAAATCCTCCACGAGAATCCGTAGATTTGTTCATCTCACATGTTCAACCCATTAAAAACAACCGGTATGAAAGGTATTAACGTATTAGCAGCTTTCCTCGGAGGAGCTGCTTTAGGTGCAGTTTTGGGGCTTTTATTTGCTCCGGAAAAAGGAGAAGACACTCGTCAACGAATTGCCGAAATTCTACGTAAAAAAGGTATTCGACTGAACCGCGACGAAATGGAAACATTGGTCGATGAAATTGCCGAAGAGATGAAAAGTCAAATAACCGAATAACCTTTTGAGCACAACCACTCCATGCCTCTTGATACAACCAACATCAACAGCATTAAACAACTCTACGAAGAGTTCAAAGTCTATCTCGAGCTTCAAAAAGAATACACTCGTCTCGAAGTCGTGGAGAAACTCAGCATTTTGTTGTCTACTCTCCTAATTCTACTACTCATGGTTTTATTAGGAGGCATGGTTCTGTTCTACCTCCTCTTTGCATTGGCACATGCTTTGGCTCCCCACTTGGGAAGTTTATCAATAGGATTTACGGTTATAGCTGCCAGCGTCAGCATTTTATCCTGCCTCATTTACATCTGCCGCAAGTCGCTTATTATCAATCCAATTGTAAGATTCCTTAGTAAACTGTTTATAGAAAAATCCGAAGCATGAGTCCCTCTTCTCTCCCTATTTCCACTCCTCCTTGCCACACCCTTGAAGAAGTTACACAGCGCAAGAAGTTGTTGCTGCAATCCATTCGTCGCCAGCATCGACACATGGAGTCTTTGACACAAGAAATTGTGACTCCCATTGAGAGTGCCATTCGACAAACCCATCTGCTGACCCAGTCTGTCAAAGCCGGTACTGGGACCATTGGTGCCCTGTGGTGGGGAATCAAGATGTTTTATAAGGTATATACCTGGGTGTCCATCCATCGGGCAGGTCGATAACCACATTCAAGTACTTCTTTTAGGGCATCTCTGACCAATTAAGAGACTTAGCTCTTCTCGTGAGACATGGGCCACATTGCCGAGAATCTTTTGTTTCTCGGCAGTGTGGCCTTTTCCTCTTTATTCCCGAGAGATTCCGAGAATGTCGGCCTAATTCAAAAGATATTCTAAATGGATAAACACATCATGAATTCCCTCCCCTTTTCTCCATTGATTTAAATATGGAAAAATTTCTCTATCCCATTGGAATTGATTTTCTTTGTGCTGTTTTATTCTTGGCAGAATCGTTAAAAACTGAACATACTAACCCTCTTAAACGACTGATTATTATGAAGATTTCACACATTGAGCATTTGGGTATTGCCGTGAAAAGTATCGAAGAGTCTCTTCCTTACTACGAAAATGTACTCGGACTGAAGTGCTACAACATCGAAACCGTAGAAGATCAAAAAGTGCGTACAGCATTCCTCCAAGTCGGTGACACAAAAATTGAGCTACTTGAGCCAACTTCTCCCGAGAGCACCATTGCCAAATTTATCGAGAATAAAGGCGTTGGAATACACCACATTGCCTTTGCTGTAACCGATGGAGTAGCCAATGCACTGGCCGAAGCGGAAAGCAAAGAAATCAAGCTCATCGACAAAGCTCCTCGTAAAGGAGCCGAGGGACTCAACATTGCTTTCCTCCACCCCAAATCAACTCAAGGGGTATTGACCGAACTCTGCGAACA
>JAXFUC010000006.1:0-18079 GCA_034176395.1 Bacteroides sp.
CACCTCTCCGAACTGACCGGCTCCGCCCGATTGCTTCTTGTGTCGATAGTCCGCTCGCGCTGCCCGAGTGATGGTTTCCCGATATGGGATGCGAGGCTCTTCGTAGACCACCATCAACTTCTCGTTATGTTCCAATCGCCATTTCAGCGTGCGAAGGTGAAACTCTCCTTGTCCATGAATCAAGGTCTGACGCAATTCTTTGGACTGCTCCACCACCCAAGTGGGGTCCTCTTCGTGCATACGGTTCAAAACCACCATCAGTTTCTCCACCTCTGCTTCGTTGGCCGGCTTAATGGCCCGAGAGTATTTGGAGTTGGGATATTTGATGAAGTCAAACCGATAATCGCAGTCTTTTCCATTGAGCGTATTACCCGTTTTCACGTCTTTCAGCTTCACGGTTGCTCCGATGTCGCCGGCTTGCAGCTCTTCCACCTTAATGCGGTTGGCTCCTGCCACCACATAAAGCTGGGCGATTCGTTCTTTCGAACCTCTGTCGGCATTGAGCAAATCATCTCCTTCACGCACCTTGCCGCTCATCACTTTGAAATAGGACACCTCACCGATATGAGGTTCCACACTGGTTTTGAAGAAGTAGAGCGAGGGCACTCCCGAGGTTTGCGGTGCCACTTCCACCCCACCCACAGTCTGTTGTTTGGGCATTTCGGATACGAAAGGCACAACGTTGCCCAAGAACTCCATCAAGCGACGCACGCCCATATCCTTGCCTGCACATACGCAGAACACGGGGAAGATGCCTCGAGCTGCCAAGCCTTTTCTGATGCCTTCGCGCATTTCGTCCTCACTAAGCGACTCTTGCTCAAAGAACTTTTCCATCAACCCTTCATCGTTCTCGGCCGCTGCCTCCACCAGGTTCTTATGCCATTCCAAGGCTCTATCCATCTCCTCGGCAGGAATATCCTCGATGATGGGAGCACCGCCTTCGGGCTTCCACGAGTATTTCTTCATCAGCAATACGTCTATCAAAGAATGGAAGTCCGGCCCTGTACCCAGCGGATACTGAACAGGCACCACCTTGGGACCGTATGCCTCACGCAGTTGCTCCAAGATGTTATCGTAGTCGCACTTCTCATTATCGAGCTGATTGACTAAGAATATGACGGGTTTATTTAACTTTTCGGTGTACCGGAAATGGTTCTGAGTCCCCACTTCCACCCCATATTGGCCATTAAGCAAAAGTATAGCCGTGTCCGTCACGTTCAGTGCCGTCACTGTGCTTCCAACGAAGTCGTCCGAACCCGGGCAGTCTATGATGTTCAGTTTCTTTTGATTCCATTCCACATGCAGCACGGTGGAAAAGACCGAGTAGCCATACTCCTGTTCCACCGGAAAATAATCGCTGACGGTGTTTTTGGCATCCACACTTCCACGACGTTTTATAACTCCACTCTCGAAGAGCATCGCTTCCACGAGAGTGGTTTTCCCGGCACCCGAACTTCCCAATAAAGAGATGTTCTTGATCTCATTCGTCTGATATACTTTCATAATGGTATAGATTTAGATGATTACTCCTACCATCCTGGGCGGAGGTAGTTTTCTCTGAACGGTTCGCAAAGTAGCAATAAAACCGAGGATTGTCAACAAAGCGATTCATGTTTCAAAACAATGCTATAAAGCATGCCTACAAGAAGAATCGTCTTGTAACAACTCGGCAGAAGTGGGCTTACAAGTTTGTAGCACCGAAAAAAAACTTCGTGTATGCTTTGTCAAAACTTGTTCACCAAATGGTGAACTGTATAAATCGAGGTACGAAACATATTGACCACAATATGAATCATAAGAATCAAACCTCGGGCAGTAGATGAAAAGGGCGTTCGACGAACTCTGTCGGCATAGGTCGGTCATTGTGGCTGAGACACCGAGCTTAAGAAACGCCTATACCGAGGATAAAAGATACAAGCAATTCATCGTCTCAACGTTCAAACTTCTATCTTTGTGGGCAGTTATGCACGTTTTTTACACCCCACATATTGATCGTAGTCACGAGCTTCCCGAGGAAGAAGCTTGGCATTGCCTGCGTGTGCTGCGACTGGAGCCGGGCGACGAAATCATGCTGACCGATGGACGAGGCTCGTTCTATCGGGCCGAGATTGCTCTATCCACCGGCAAGAAGTGCTCGTTCAATGTTCTCGAAACACTGCCACAACCGCCTCTGCATCCTTGTCGTTTGCACCTGGCTTTGGCACCCACCAAGAACATGGATCGCATGGAATGGTTGGCAGAGAAAGCCACCGAGCTTGGTATCGATGAGTTGAGTTTCCTCGATTGTCGGCATTCCGAGCGGCGACAACTGAAGCTGGAACGTATTGAGAAGATTGTGGTATCGGCCGTCAAGCAGTCGCTCAAAGCCCGAGTGCCTGTGCTGAACGAGATGACCGACTTCAAGCAGTTTGTCAAGCATCCGTTTTCCGGACAAAAGTTCATTGCACATTGCCACGAAGGTACCAAACCTTTGCTTCAACATGCCCTGCTCCCGGGACAAGATGCATTGGTACTCATCGGGCCGGAAGGCGATTTCAGCGCCGAGGAAGTGGCTTTGGCCACCGACCACGGTTTTCAAGCCGTCAGTCTGGGAGCTTCGAGGTTGCGAACCGAAACGGCCGCCTTGGCTGCGGGACACATCCTTTGCCTCTTCAATCAAAGCCCCGTTCAATGACATTCGTTCGCTTTCTTTGGATGGCCATTGTTCTGCAAATAGCCTCCCTACTTCCTGCAACGGCCGAGGAAAGGCCTCTCGTTGTCTACTTTTCCTGGAGCGGGAACAGTGCGCAAGTGGCTCGCGAACTGGCTCGAATCACAAATGGCCGGCTCGTGGAGGTACAACCCGTTGTACCCTACCCATCTACTTATCCCGAAACATTGATACGCGTTCGTAACGAGCGAAACGCTCTCTACGAACGCGGAGAGTATCCCCGCATCCGCCCCATCGACCTACCTTCGGAAAGCAGTTCCATACTCTTTGTTTGCTATCCGCTGTGGTTGGGCAAGATGGCCATGCCCATGCAGAGTTTCCTGAACAAACACTCCGCCTGGCTCAAAGGACGCGTCATTGCCGCCGTATGCGCCACCGGCAAGAGTTCGGCAAGCAAAACACGGGCCGACCTAAGTCGCCTCTGTCCCGAATCGCAATTGGTCGAGATGCTGGAAATCAAACGAAATGAGATGGACAGTCTACACCTGCGACTTCGGACATGGGTTGGCCGAGTGCTATCCACCCTACATTCGACTACAAAGTCGAAAACAGTCGAATAAAGGCATCGCCCTCCAACAAGCCGTAATGCCCTTGATGGGCCGCCTGCTCGTCGAACACTTCCACCTCGTCAGCCTCAATCTCCGGATACCAAATAAGGAAAGGTATCGGCTCGGCCGTATGCACTCGCCGCGCAACAGGTGTGGCATGATCGGGCAATAAAGCCACAGCCACCGGCTCGGCATCGGGACACATCAATGCCTCGCACAAGGGACTTACCACCTCCCGATCAATGGCTTCGATCGCCCGAAGTTTGGCCTCGGCATTGCCCTCATGGCCGGCTTCGTCGCAAGCTTCCATGTGCAGGAACACAAAGTCGTGGGTTTTCAAGGCCGACAAAGCCGCCAACCGCTTGTTGCGATAGTTCGTGTCGAGTCCGCCCGTCGCACCCTCGACCGGCCAAACGTCCAGCCCCATGCTTCGACCCATACCTTTCAACAAGTCTGTGCCTGCAATCATCGCCCCTCGACCCAGTGTGGGGAACTTGGTATGCAGCGGTTCCAACCCTCGGCAAAACCCGGCATCCCATAGGGCAATGCCGTTGGCCGGCAGCAATCCTCGCCTGCGTCGAGATTCGTTCATGGGGTGGATCGACAGCTCGGAACAAGCCGCCACGGCCAGCCGATTCAGGCAATCGGCCGTGTATCGCGCCTCCTCGGCAAGGGGTATAAGGCGCAGTGAGTTGATGGGGCTTTGCAAGGCCTCGTGCGGCGGCATAGACTTCAGAAACCCACTCCCCCTCTTGAGCGAAAGCAGATGCCGATAGCCCTTGCCGATGTGAAAGCGCAGTGTTTCGTTGCCCAAGGCGGCTTGCAAATGTTTCACCAATACCTCGGCCTCCTCCTGCCCCACGCCACCGGCCGAATGACTGACAACCCTCCCCTGCTCCACACTTATCAGGTTGCAGCGCAACAGCAATTCATCGGCCGCCGGCCGAAGTCCCAACGCCAAGGCTTCAAAGCCTGCCCGACCCTGATACACCTGCTTCAGGTCGTAGCCCAATAAGGAGAGGTGAGCCACCTCGCTGCCGGCAGGAAACCCGGTGGGGATGGTCAGCAGCCTACCGTTGCGCCCGCAACGTGCCAAGCGATCCATGCCGGGCGTGTGGGCCAGTTGCAAGAGCGTGCGTCCTCCTTGCTCCGGCATCGGTTCGTCGGCCATGCCATCGGTCAAAATCACCAGGTGCTTCATCCTCACAGTCGACTAAACATTGGCTATGCTCATGATGTCGGCAAACACACCCGCCGCAGTCACCGCAGCTCCGGCCCCGTATCCTTGAATCATCAGCGGATACTCCCGATAGCGTTCGGTGGTGAGTAGCACCACGTTGTTACTTCCTTCCAATCCGTAGAACGGATGTCCGGCCGACACCTCTTCCAAGGCCACCCGTCCCCGGCCGTTTTCGTAGCGTGCCACAAACTTCCATTGCTTGTGCCGCCCCTCCAGATCCACACGACGTTGCTCAAACACTTCATCCAGTGAGGTCACCTTCTGCCAAAACTCTTCGAGTGTTCCCACGAAGAAATCGGTGGGCACAAAGAGATCCTTTTCCACCTCATCTTGCTCGATGCGATAGCCTGCTTCGCGCGTCAGGATCACGAGCTTACGAACCACATCTTTCCCACTTAGGTCAATGCGAGGGTCGGGTTCGGAATAGCCCTCCGCTTGCGCCATGCGGATGGTGTGGCTGAACGACACCTTGGCATCCATCTTATTGAAAATATAGTTCAGCGTGCCTGACAGCACGGCCTCGATCTTCAGTATCTTGTCTCCACTGTGTATCAAATCGTTTATCGTTTTGATGATGGGCAGACCTGCCCCCACATTGGTTTCAAAGAGAAACTTCACACCACGGCGGCGAGCCGTATCCTTCAGGCTGCGATAGGACTCGTAGGAAGCCGAGGCCGCAATCTTACTGGCCGTTACCACCGAAACGTTGTGTTCCAGCAAGGCTTGATAAAGAGCCGAAATGTCGGCACTGGCCGTACAATCCACAAAGACCGAGTTGAAGATGTTCATACCCACAATTTCTTGGTAAACCAATTCGGGGCTGCTGGCCATACCCTCTCGGTCAAGTCGTTGCAGGATGTCGGTCAGATCGATGCCTTCACGGTCGAACAAAGCCTTACGCGTGGAGGCCACGCCCACCACGTTCAAACGAAGTCCGTTCTCCTGCATCAGCTTTTGCTGTTGGGAAGCGATCTGTTGCAGCAAACTGCCCCCAACGGTACCGATGCCGCACACAAAGAGATTCAGCACCTGATATTCGGACAAGAAGAACGAGTCGTGAATGACGTTGAGCGTCTTGCGCAGCTCGGTAGCCTCGATGACAAACGAGATGTTCATTTCCGATGCTCCTTGGGCACAAGCAATGACGTTGATTCCGTTTCGTCCGAGCGTACCGAACAATTTGCCTGCCACTCCCGGAGTATGCTTCATGTTCTCGCCCACGATGGCCACGGTGGACAGGCCTGTTTCGGCTTTCATGGGCGATATTTCGCCCATGGCTATCTCCTTGGCAAACTCCTCGTCAAGTGCTCGACAAGCAAGGTCGGCATCCGCCGTGCGCATACCTATGGAGGTACTGTTCTCAGACGAAGCCTGGGAGACAAGGAACACACTGATGCCGTTGCGAGCCAGTGCCTTGAAGATGCGATGGTTCACACCGATCACACCGACCATGCCCAGCCCTTGAACCGTGATGAGAGCCGTGTCCGAGATGGAGGAGATTCCTCGGATAACCTTTCCCTCCTCGCAAGCGGCCTCGGCTTGAATAATGGTTCCACGCCCTGTGGGATTAAAGGTGTTCTTTATGAGAATGGGGATGTTCTTATGATACACCGGATAGATGGTGGGAGGATATACCACTTTGGCACCGAAGTTGCAAAGCTCGGTGGCCTCGGCATAACTGAGTTGGGCGATGGTGTATGCGTTGGAAATCACCCGTGGATCGGCCGTCATGAATCCATCCACATCGGTCCAGATTTCTAAGCAATCGGCCTCCAAGGACGCAGCCACCAAAGCTGCCGTATAGTCCGATCCGCCTCGACCCAAATTAGTCACATAACCCGTATGTTTGTCCGAAGCGATGAAACCTCCCATCACCGACACCCGAGGCAAGCAGGCAAAGGCTTCGCGCAGCCGTTGCTCGGTGAGTGGCATATCGGGAATATGCTTCTCGTGTTTCCGCTCGGTCTTAATCAACTCCCGAGAGTCATGCCACACAGCCCCTTCGATCAACTCGCCAACCAAAAGCGAAGAAAGACGCTCGCCGTAGCTCACCACCACGTCGGCTGTTTTGGACGACAAATCTTGAATCAAACAAATGCCCTGCAAAATGCCTTGCAACTCGCCCAGCAGAGCCTCGATGCCACCGAGCAAACGTTCCTTGCCTGCCCCGGTGGGAATCAACGCCTCCACCATCTCACGGTGACGATGGGCCAAGGCCGCAAAGGCCGATTCGTAACCGGCATCGCCACGCGCTGCTTGTTGAGAGGTTGCTATGAGTTGATCGGTCACACCGCCCAAGGCCGATACCACCACGATGACCGGTTCGCTATTTTCTTCCACTATCTTCTTCACATTGAGAAGACTCTGTACAGAACCCACCGAGGTTCCGCCAAATTTCAATACTTTCATAGAATCATTCTATAAGACACCGCTTTCAGACCGTACAGGCCGAAAGGATAGGTTTAAGGATTTAAGGAAAAGAATCACTTGAATTTTGCTTGCCATCTGCAAGCGTGAATCGCGTAGATACACCGTCATCAGCCCTGCCCCTTAGGGCATGGTGCACATGGAGAAACCGGATAGATAAAAGAAACGATTCATATACGATTGCGGATGCAACCCGATGGAGGTTGCGATGCAAATGTAGGAAAAAGAGCCGTCCGCCGCAAATCGCACGCTGCTTTTCCCCACTCGAAGGTGGATATTTAGTCCCAACGCACGAATTATCGAGGTGATGGAGCAGACAGATTAGGAAGTTGCTTGCTTCGGAAATCGACACTCGACAGATAAGCCTCCCACGCCCGAAGCAGAAGTCATGACCTATTGAGGAACAAGGGGTTTGCAGCAAGCAAACGAAGTGCCTACACTTGGCTACCGAAGTGCCTATGGTTTGGAAGCAAAGTGCCTACACTTAGCGACCGAAGTGTTTGCGGTTTGCAGGCCAAGTGTTTGTAGTCAATTGGGGAAGTATGGAAGCCGTGTCAAGAAGGTCTTCAACGGTGGTTTGCTCGCGCTCGGCATCAACCCAGCACCACTCGGTCGCCCAGCAAACGAGCCAGTTCGCGCTGTATCTCTCTCAACCCATTGTAGCGCTCCATCAGCGCGTCGCATTGCTCGCCGTCGCGAGCAGGATCCAATCCTTGCAAGGCAATCAATAAGTGTTTGAGTTCTTCCTTGACCACAGCATTCTTATAGTCCAAGATGAGACGGGGCACCAACTCACCCAGCCGCTCGGCTTCGGTGGGAATCTTCTGCACTTTGAAGTGATATTTGCTCAATTCGTAGCGATCGCCTGCCAACTCTGCACTCAGTCGGCTCACCTCGGAGTCGGGATGCGCCAAGAAATAACGCTCGGCCACGAATCCTTCCTCCCTTGCATGGCCATGTGCCTCTTCCAAAAGGCGTTGATGCAAAGGGTTGTGAAACGAAAGGTCGTCGCCTGCCAAGTCATCCCACACCCATTCGGCCACCGACATCGGACGGTCGGTTTGCTCGCCTTCTCCATCGAGAGGCATGGGCTTCTCTCCGTGGCGCACGATGAGTTGTACCAACTGACGTTCAAAGACGTAGAAAGCCGCATCCTCCTGCCCTTGTCGAGGGATGAACGATTCGTACTTTGCGGACGAAGCGGCCGGATCGTGTGCCGCGGCAGGCAGTCCTGCCTCCGTGGCAACGACCGATGTGGGTTTGGATGCTTTCTCGGCTCGGGCTTCTCTGCGTTTGGCCACCTCGGAAACCAACAACTTCTCCTCCACGTTCAACTGCTGTCCGCAATCCTTTATATATACATCGCGCACGATGGCCTCGGGAATCACGGCTATGCTATCCACAATGTTGCCTATCAACTCTGCTCGCTTCATCGGGTCGCGTCCTGCTTCTTCCATGAGAAGTGCGGTTTTGAAGCGTATGAAATCTTTCTCGTTCTCTCGAATGAAGGCTTGAAACTCCTCGGAGGTGTGCTTGCGTGCAAACGAGTCGGGGTCGTCGCCATCGGGCAAAAGGCATACTTTCACGTTCATACCTTCCTCGAGTAGCATGTCGATACCTCGAAGCGAGGCTTTGATACCGGCCGAGTCGCCGTCGTAAAGCACGGTGATATTGGATGTGAAGCGATGGATGAGACGAATCTGCCCTCCTGTCAGTGCCGTGCCCGATGAGGCCACTACGTTCTCTACCCCCGATTGGTGCATGGAGATAACATCGGTATACCCTTCTACCAAGAAGCAACGGTCTTGCTTCACCATGGCCTGTTTGGCGAAGTAAATGCCATAGAGTTCGTTGCTCTTGTGATAAATCTCCGACTCGGGAGAGTTTACATACTTCACCTTGACTCCCTTGGTGGCACTGCTCAATACACGACCTCCGAAGGCAACCACCTTCCCCGACAGCGTATGTACCGGGAAAATGACACGCCCCCAAAAGCGGTCGCGTAGACGGCCATCCTCGGTTTCATAGCAAATGCCGGTCTTGACCAAGAATTCCTTCCGATAGCCTTTTTGCAAGGCCTGTTTGCCCATAGCGTCGTGGCTCTCGGTGCAATAGCCCAGCTGAAACTTGGCAATGATGTCGTCGCGAAAACCGCGTTCGCGCAAATAGGCCATACCCACACTGCGCCCTTCGGGGTGGTTCTGCAAGGTGTCGCAGAAGTAATCGCGCGCAAACTCATTGACCACAAAAAGGCTTTCACGCAAGCTTTGAGCCTGTTGCTCCTCGGTGGTCAGTTCTCGTTCCTTTATTTCTATGTTGTACTTCTTGGCCAGGAAGCGCAGTGCCTCCGTATAGGTAAATTGCTCATGCTCCATGATGAAGCCCACGGCATCGCCGCCCTTGCCGCAGCTGAAGCACTTACATAGTCCCTTAGCAGGCGAAACGCTG
The DNA here is from genome assembly GCA_034176395.1 of Bacteroides sp. Classification (GTDB taxonomy): domain Bacteria; phylum Bacteroidota; class Bacteroidia; order Bacteroidales; family Bacteroidaceae; genus Bacteroides. The sequence goes on from JAXFUC010000006.1 coordinate 9,374, forward strand.
AACGATGGGGTCTTCTCGTTATGAAACGGACATAGGCCTACGTAGTTGACGCCCCGCCTGCGCAGGCTCACGAATTCCGAAACAACCTCGACGATGTTGGCTGCATCTTTGATGCGAGCAATGGTGGAAGGGTCAATCATTTGCGTGGTCTACGTATTGTTGAACAAAGGTTTTCACACGCTCGGTATACTCCTTTCGGTGGTCACGATAGGACATGGCGTGAGGTGAATGCGGAGGAGTCCAAAGCGATTTCTCTCCCTTCTTGGCAGCATATAAAGAATGTACCATTGCCGAAGGCACGTAAGTATCGGCATCGCTGTGAATAAACAACATGGGAACCGTAGCTCGTTGCACAGCCTGCAAAGGCGAAGCTTCACGGAAGTTCCAACCATAGCGCAACCGACACAAGGCATCGGCCATATAAACGATGGGGAAAGCCGGCAATCCGTATTCGAGTTTCAGCACGTGGACAAACTGAGTCCACACATCGGTGTACCCACAATCTTCCACTACGCATTTGACCGTAGCAGGCAAACCGTCGCCACTAAGCATCATGACTGCAGCCGCTCCCATGGAGATGCCGTGGAGCACCAGCCGCGAAGAATCTTGTCCCAAGCCATCGGCCACAGCCAGCCAGCGATGCAAGTCGGGGCGGTCGAGCCACCCCATGCTGTACACATCTCCATCGCTAAGGCCCGAGTTACGGAGGTCGGGTAAAAGTACATTGAAACCAAGTGCTTGATGGTAGAGCTGTGCAATCATGAGCATACGAACAGCATTGTCCGTATATCCGTGCACCACCACAGCCGTTCGGCCGGTGGGTGTCTGTGCCGGGATGAACAACCCATGAAGACGAGCACCGTCGGTGGCTTGTACGAAGGTGTCGCGCAAGGCTTCTTCGCACCTCAAGCTATCGACCCAAGCATTCAAACCCGGGTAGGTTTCGAACATGACACGATAGGATTCATCCACATCTCGCCCACGATTTGCGGGTCGCAAAGCATACTCCAGAAAGTACCAGCCAGCTCCTACCGAAGCCAATACACCCATCATCAGTGCTCCGATGACTATACGCAATGTTTTATTCATTCGCTTGATTTCTGTCAAAGATGGGAAGGCAAGCCGCCAACCACGCACAAAGATAGGAAGAAAGGGAGGACAGCACCAGGTTTGCCCTCTTTTTTTGAGAGTTGGGGGCTATGTGATTCCTATTCTCCCCCAAGACTATCGATGCAGATTTCGGTCTCAGTCGATATGGAAACTGACCGAGATGGTGTTGCCTTGCTCGTCCACGGCGGTCAGTGAGTGCTTGCCCGGAGCGGCTTGAATCGGCTTCTTATGAAAGTCTTGCGTTGTGCCCAGAAACCGATTGTCCAAATGCCAATAGACGACGGACGAAGACTGACTGTGGGCCAACTCGGCATGTACCGCCCCTTCGTTCCCATCCAGCCCACGTGTGAGCTTGATGCGAGCACCCGCAGAAGGGTAAATGAAAGCCATGGGCGCAGAAGTATCGGCCTCGCATCCCGGCTTCATCGGTGGTAAAGGTCGGTAATCCGGATGATGATGACGGTAGTACCACTCCCATACGGGCGGAAGGACAAACCATGAATGGCGCAGCACCGGCTCGCCATCGGCGCATTGTTCGTACAGTCTGTATGAGCCATCGGCCGTGAGAAGTATGGGACGATGGTAGGGACAGACTTCGCTGCGTTGTCCCGATGGGTGAATGAGTAGCGTATCGACCTCCGTACAGAAGCGTCCTTTCAAGCAGCCCGACTGCCGACAGACCTCTGCACCCACCAATACACCGGAAGGGCGTTTGAACCACGGCACCGAAGGCAGCAGATTGAAGACATCGAACATCACCGGGGCAGCCGTTTGTGCTCCGGTCAGTCCGGGCTTTCCTTCGCCCGTGGCATTGCCCACCCATACGCCCACAGCATGGTGAGTGGTGATGCCTACTGCCCACGCATCGCGAAAGCCATAGCTGGTGCCCGTCTTCCAAGCCACCGGTTGCACCGAAGGAAGCAAACTCAAATCTATTTCTTCGGGGCGGTTGACGGCTTTCAAGGCTTCCACCGTTTGCCAAGCGGCCGCCTTGTCCCAAGCGTGTGACAGTTTATGTGTCGCTTCTTCACCCTTCACCCATCGAGGAGCAAATGGCTGCTTGGAAGCTTTGTCGAGCGAAGCCCCAAGAGCCGCATAGGCCGTTGTCACGTCCCAAAGGGTCACTTCTCCACCTCCTAAAATCAATGACAAACCGTAATGAGAGGCCGAGCGTGTCAGCGTACTTATCCCCATTTCTCGTAACAAATCATGAAACTTGGGCACTCCGTAGCGTTGCAACAGATGCACGGCAGGGATGTTGAGCGACCGAGCCAAGGCCTCCGAAGCCGGTACTGCCCCTTCAAACTCACGGCTGAAGTTCTGAGGTGCGAAACCATTGACATTGAGTGGAACATCGGGCAGCAGGTTGTGAGGAAGGATTTGCCCTTCTTTCAGTGCGGCATAATAAAGGAAAGGCTTCAGAATGCTTCCGCTGCTACGAGGCGAACGCACAACGTCTACCTGACTACCGGCCGACACTCCATAGCCCACATTACCGCAATAGGCCACCACTTCTTGGGTTTTCAAGTCGAGAACCAACACTGCCAAATGGCGGATGTCGCTACGGGCAAACTCCCGATTCCAGCGAGCTGCCAACTGCTCCACCTGCAATTGCAAGGTTTTGTCAAGGGTGGAGCAGAGACGGCGTCCCTTATATTCGGCATTCAGCTTGTCCACCCAATGAGGGGCGACGGAAGGCAACGGATGGGGAGCACTCGGCAAAGGCTCGTTGACTGCCAATTCATAGGTCGATGCATCGAGACCGCCGTCTTCGTACAAACGTTTCAGTAGGTTGTTGCGCTTAGCCAATAAAGCCGGTCTGCTTTTGGATAAGTGGATGGTGGCAGGGGCGTTGGGCAAAACAGCCAACAAAGCAGATTCAGCCCAAGAAAGGTCTTCGGGCGAGCGACCGAAGTATCGCCACGACGCAGCATCCACACCCACCACATTTCCACCGAAGGGAGCGTGCGAAACATACAAAGACAAAATCTCGTCTTTGGACATACGAAACTCGAGCCGAGTGGCCCAGATGACCTCGATAAGTTTCTCGCTCCACGTCCGTGGACAGCTACGAGCCAAACGTACGGTCTGCATGGTCAGTGTACTGCCACCGCTCACGATGCGTCCTTGCCGCCAATTACTCACAATGGCTCGCCCCAAGGCCAACGGATCGACTCCCCAATGGTAACGAAATCGTTTGTCTTCAAATCGCTCCAAGCAGCGAGCCAGTTTGGCCGGTACGCTCTTACGAGTAGGAAACCGCCACTGCCCATCCGAGGCAATGCGTGCCCCCAACAACTCGCCTTGGGCATCGGTGACCACCGTGGAATAGGCAGGCCGGAACAAGGTTCGGGGCAAACAAAAGATGTAGGCCAGCAAGAGCAACAACACGGTGGAAGTGAGCACCGGATGTCGAGAAAGCCGTTTACCCACTTGCCGAATGGCCTTGCGCATCATGGTTCTCACAGCCACCTATCAACGTATCACCCTTGTGCGAGCAGCCCGAGTTCTTGCCAAAATGCGGGTATCATACATACTTTCGCACTGTATGGCAGGCAAGACATAATCGCCCGGATAGGAAGCTTGCAACCGAAGCGTAAAGACTTTGAACTCTCCGCTTCCCAAACCGAAGTAGGTGAGCACCCGATCATCGCGTATATCTCGGTAAGTATATGTGCCTTGTGTGCTTGCTCCCATCAGACGTTCGTTGTAAACTTCCCATCCCGAGGGCAGTAGCTGGGTCAATGCCAAATGGGTATATCCCGTGGTGGCATCGGTATTGGTCACCTTCACCCATAGGCTGAAGTCGCTTCCTTGCTTCAAGGTCGAGGGGTCGATGAAGTTGCCCAAGGCATCGAGGTATTTGACTTCCAACTGCAAACCACGGTTCATAGCCGGCAGTGTATCGGTGTCCAAGCAGGTTTGCACCACAAGATTCACATGCAAACTGCCCTCACCTCGGTTGTGGAAGGCAAGCCGTCCGCCGGTTTGCGCGGGCAGTCGAGTTTCAAACAAAGCCTTGGCTGTTTTCACGGGTTCTTGATTTCGGTCGTTCAGTGTCCAGGTAAAGTCCATGGCTCCTTTTTGTTCACCGGCCAAACGCCCCATAGCCACCAAGGCAAAGGCTGTGGACTGGGTTTCAAACAAGGTTTCTTGACTCAATCGTCGGGCCACTCCATCGGCCAATCGCAAGGCATCTCCATAGCGTTTCATCAGCACCAAGGTTTCGAGAATCAAAGCCTCATCGCGCAAAGGCGAGCCATATACCGCATTCACACCGGTATAGGTGCTGCCTTCGGTCGGAAGTTTGAAAATCAATTCTTCCGCTACTTTGTTCTTGCCGGCCAACGCATAAGCCGCTGCCAATCTCCACCGAGCTTGCAAAGGCAGGGAGCGTTGTTCTTTCAGGCGGTTCATCGCCCCTATCTCCGACGCACCGGCCAAGGCCAATGTGTAGAGCCTAAAGGCTTGTTGCAGGCAGGTTTGTTCCTTTCTCCACAAAGGCTCGGTGTCCGAAGGGTATTGCCAGTTCTGCGCAGCCACACGCTGGTAGCGCACCCACCGTTCGACCACATCGGACCGAACGGCATAGCCCTTCTCCTTGGCCAAAGTCAGGAACATTCCGGCATACGAACTCACCCATTCATCGGCCTGCTGCATTCCCGGCCAATAGGCAAAACCTCCGTTTATGAGTTGACGGCTATACAGTCGCTCCATGCCTGTTTGCACATTGGCCTTCATCTGCTCCTGCTCTTGATTATCCAAGGTCTTGAGGTCGGAAGCAAAGAGTGCAGGCAGAGCCTTGGAGGTGATTTGCTCGGTACAGTCATGGGTGTAACGATGCAAAAAGTCGAATCTTCGTGCAAAATCCACCGAAGGGATGCGCGATACTTCCAAACTAACCCGATTTTGGGTAGAAGCCTCTCGGATGTCATAAGCCAACTCTCCCTTTTCTCCCCCCTTGAGCCAAAGACTTTCGCACAAAGTCACCATCGGATTGGGATTGCGCACTTCGATTTCAAACTCTTCCTTCACCTCTCGACCGCCTCCCTTGGCCACCAAGCGAATCACAGCCTTTCCGGTTTCATTTCCGGTACGCAGTTTGAAGAATACTCGGTCATCGCCCGGCTTGGCAAAGCTCACTGTTGCCGTGGGTGCTCCGTCGATCGCGACACCACCTCCCTTGGTTTGCATGGTCACTGTCACATTCTTCACTTGCGACTCCATGGCAAATACGTTGGAAGTCACGGTGATTTCTTCGTTTGTGCTCAGAACCCGAGGCAACGAAGAAAGCAGCATGAGCGGGGTACGCACGGGCACTGCCTTTTCGGCCGACCCATGAGCCGATTCGCCTTGCGCCACCACCATGACACGCACCGAACCCACATAGAGAGGCAACTTCAAGTTGTGCGTTTGCTTTTTACCTTTATCCAAGGTGAAAGGCCCTAAGAATTTCACCACCGGCTTAAACCGGATGGCTTTGGCTTCGGCCTGCTTCAACTCGGTATCGCCCCCTGTGCTGAACAGAAAACCATATTGCCCCGCTCGGGCACCGGGTACATAGTCGAACATGTCCCAAGTGCGTATGCCCAAGGCTTCTTTGGCATTGAAATGCTGCCAGGGGTCGGGTGTTTTGTAATTGGTCAAGTCCAAGAGTCCTTCATCCACAATGGCCAGGGTATAAGTCATGGCACGTCCCTTGCGTTCGCTAACCACTACGGAAAAGTTTTCTTCGGGACGAAGCACCTCGGGCAAAGCGATTTGCGGATGAAGGCGGCTTTCTTCGTTCACTACCGATACCGGAACGACACCATACATACGTATGGGCAGATCGTTGACCGTTTGTGCATGAGGCTGCAGCAGACTGATGTGCAGGTAGGCATTGGGGCACATTTCGGGCGTAACCTCAAAGGTATAGGTCGCATCGCTACCTCCCTTCAGTTCCACCCAATCTCGTTTCAGCACCGTGCTACCATTTTCTATGGTCACCAAGGCTCTGCCACCCGCAGCCGAAGGGATGTAGGCCACCGCCCTCTCACCGGGACGATAATTCTTCTTGTCCAGTGAGAAGGTGAGCATCTTCACCGCATCGGGATTGGTGCGCCCGGCTCGTCCTCTCGAAGAGGGCCAATCCACCAGCACTGTTCCGCCTGTGGCATGTCCGCTATCTCTATTCTTCACATATATGAAGTAGCGACCCCAATCGGGATAATTCACCTTGAAACCTATCTCGGCCTTCCCACCTCGAGTTCGTAGCTCCCCACGCTTCAAAGGCACGGCCGAGCTGCTATTCATATAAACTCCCAGCGATTCGGATCCGTTATCCCACCACCAATCCCAGTCCATGCGGTAGATGGAGTATTCGAGATTTGCTCCATCGACAAGTCGACCACGGCCATCCAAGACGACGATCGGGAACAGATGGTTCACGTCGGTTTCGAGATAGCCGTCCTTACCCTCCTCCAATCGGATGCCCACATAGGATTCAAAAGGCGAGAAGGGCAAAGTTTGCAAATGCACACTGGCGTCTCCTCCCGGTTCGAGCACTCGTGTAGACAAGGTGGCATTCAGCATACCCGGAGCATCGCTTGCCTTGGGTAGATCCACGACAAAAGACACTCGCCCCGCTACATCCAGACTTCCGACAAACACTTCGTTGCGTGTGGAGGAGAAGGATGAAACGGGGTTATTGAATTCGTAACCTTCATATCCCTTGAATTGTGTGGCAACCTTGGAGAGGGAGAGCTCGACCTTGGTTTTCAATCCCGGGGATGCTGCTCCCGTAAGCCAGGAAGCCGAGATGCCGACCGGCATCTTTCCCGGTCGCAATTGTGTGCTTCCACCATCCAAGTTCAAGCCAATTTTCAACCGATTGGGCTTGATGGTTTCCACGCGCAGACTCTTGTGAAAAGCTGCACCGCCCACCTTGACATAGGCATTCCAAAAACCGGTGGGTGCGTTTTCGGCTGTGGGAACGTGGAAGGTGTAAAGTCGTCCTTTGCTGCCGGTAGATACCTGTCGACCGGCAAATTTGCCTTGTGCATCGTAAACCTCCAGCACCACCGGATGCTGTGCAGGTATGCGCTGCTCGCGATCTTCGAGCATAAAGCCGATGTGCAAGGTATCGCCCGGACGCCATACACCGCGCTCACCATAGATGTAGCCTTTCAGCCCTTTCTCGGTTTCTTTGCCCCCCACATCGAAACGGCTCATCGACTGCTCTTCGCCATCGACCACACGGAGGTAAGTTTTCTGCCCTTCCTTCTCGGCCACCAATACGAAAGGCACTCCCTTCACGTCCATCTCAACCCAACCTTCGGCATCGGTCGTGCCACGTCCCAAGGGTTGGAGTTGGTAGTTATAGACCTGCACCTGTGCACCTTTTACCGGTTGAGTAGAAAGTATATCGGTAACGGCCACCCAGAGTTTGCCTCGAGCATTTCGCTTGGCTATGACCCCCAGGTTGGATGCCAATACATTGCAAGTGGCTACTCGGCTACTTTCCATATAATAAGTGGGGTGACAGGGATTTTCGCGTTCGTTCCAGTCGTAACTGGCCCAGTCATAGGGCGTTCCTACCGTGTACGAGAAATAGCCGGTGACTGCGTCCCAAGCCTTCAAATCTTCCTCGGTCAGCGTGGCCGTAGATACCAATACCCGCCCCTCGCCATCGGTCTTACCGACAGCATCATTCCGACTTGGCGAACTACCTCCGCAGGGATAAAATGCATAATCTTGCACAAACGAGAGATAGACACGGTAGATGGCTCCGGGTTCTTGCTTGATGAGACCTGCCAGGTCTATGTTATAGTCTTCCCAACGCCCCAGGTCTTTCGTACCATCGGTATTCAGCCAAAGCGTTTTCTTATAGACCAGCCGCCCCGAACGATTCAATTCGCTGTCGCCGGCCAAGGTGTTGCGCTGCATGAACGATAGAATGTTGTGTTCGAAGATGCGAACGATACTCAAATCGACCGCCTTAAGCCCCACGGCTCGGAAGGGAAGGATGAGATTCTTCGAATCGGGCAGAATGGCTGCCGAAGCCGTAAGCTCTACCTGCGGTTTGAGGTAACGCTCGGCAAAATTCATCCGATGCGACTGCCCCAAGGGTTTGCCCTCATGGCTCGTCACTCCTTCGTGTACCTTCAGTTCCATGGACTGTCCGCCACGTTCCTCTATGAACACCAAGATGCGATTGTCCTTGACTTGCAAAACGCTGACGCCCGAAGTCGAAATCTCTATCAGACCTTTGAGGTCTTGAGTAGTGGACAGCGGATCCGAGAACACCACTTCCACACCCGGCTCCGGATGGTCTATCCGCTGTGCACCCAGCAAACGGAAACTTCCTTTGGCCGGAATCACCACCTCGGCCACGCGGGTGGTCTTGATGCCCACAGCCTTTCCTTGGGCTTCAAAGTGTAATGTATAATCGGCAGCCTTTCGAGGCAATTTGGCATAGGTGAAGCGATAGAGCGTTCCACCTTCCAAGGATTCCAATCGAAAATCTTTGGCATCGACATCCGTTCCTTTCAAGGTGAGCATCCGTTCCACCTCGGCTTGATCGACCACATCACTGAACCGAAGTTCTCCGCTCAG
>JAXFUC010000007.1:0-10065 GCA_034176395.1 Bacteroides sp.
AACCTATCCCAAGATATTCAAAAGGAGTTTCCGGGCATACAAGGATTCAGTGCGAGAAATATGTGGGATATGGCACGATTCTACTCTGAATATCAATCAAATGAAATTCTGCAACCATTGGTCGCAGAAATCAGTTGGACAAAACATATCGTCATTCTGACCAAGTGTAAGGAGACACAACAGAGATAGTTCTACATCTTGGCAACCAAGAAATACGGATGGACGAAAGACGTGCTGATACACAAAATAGAATTGAAGACGTATGAGAACTTCCTGCTCGGACAAAGCAATTTTGATACCACGCTACCCGAAAATATCCGTAATCAAGCCGTCCTTGCCGTAAAAGACGAGTACACTTTGGATTTTATCGGATTGGGCGAGGGACATTCGGAATATGAGCTGGAACAGGCTATCATCAAGAATATCCGTTCTTTTCTGATGGAGTTCGGAACGGACTTTTCGTTCATGGGAAATCAGTACCGGCTGGAGGTAGATGGCAGGGAGTATTTTATCGACCTGTTGCTCTACAACCGTCGCTTGCAGGCAATGATTGCCGTGGAACTGAAAATCGGCGAGTTCAAGCCTGAGTACAAAGGGAAGATGGAGTTTTATCTCAATGTCCTGAATGAGACGGTTAAGTTGCCGCATGAAAATCCTGCCATCGGTATCATCATTTGCAAGTCCAAGAGCCGAACGATTGTGGAATACGCCCTCAAGACTTCGACAATGCCCATCGGTGTGGCGACATACAGCCTTTCATCCGAACTGCCTGAAGCCTATAAGGAACTGCTTCCTGCATCCGAGGATATAGCCAAGAAATTGGAACTGCTTATCAAAGAATAAGACAAAGGGAGATACTCCGAACCTGAGTATCTCCCTTTTAATTTACCGCTTCTTGAATTTTCCGCCTTTCAGGTCACTTTCCACCATACGCTTATTGAGTTTCTCTCGGAGTTCATCAAGAAAATAGGTGCGACTGTCATCCTTGCGGCGTTTCATGTTCATATAGACGTTGTAGCAGTTCTTGATTTCTACGCCAAAGATTTCGGAAAGAGCGTCCGCTAATTCCTCTACGCCGATCTCTCCATTGTTAATGCAGTCGCAGGTGTCAAGGGCGTAAAGGAGTTCGACCAAGTCTGTTGCCTTAGCTGTCCAACGAATATAGAAGAAATTGGATTGCAGATTTGGAGGTGATAAAGATAAAACTCCTTGCATTCGCATATACCATAATTCTAACTCCTTGTCAATGACGTATAACAGTTCTGATACATTTTTTCCCCATCTCCGTTGTTAATCCGCTCCTTTCGTAGATTGTTTGTAAATGGAATCGAGTGTAACAAAGAGTCCGAAACAAAGAACGTGGTTCTTTTTCTGCTTCGCTTAATCTTATTACGTCTTCGATAAAACTATCACAAACAGCCCTCATTTGGAGTGCTGTCAAATCATTTGAAATTAGTTGTTCAAATGCTGTTGTTTGTATGAGTCTTTTCATATTGTAAATTATAAAATGAATCAAGGGCAAACAATCCAATAAGTGCTATTTAGAGAATTATATATCTTCTCTAAAAAGACATTGGACAGTTTGCCCTTACTACAAACACGTTTATCGGCAATTGTTACAATGATTTTCAGAATAGTCAGGACGGTTTCACGCTGATGAAGACGCTGATTGCCAACTACATCCTCGAAGGCATTTACTTTTATAGCGACTTCATGTTCTTCTATAACCTGAACCGCAACGGCAAGATGTCGGGCTCGGCCCAAGAGATACGCTATATCAACCGCGACGAGAACACCCATCTGTGGCTGTTCCGCAACATCATCTTGGAACTGAAGAAGGAAGAACCCGAACTCTTCACTCCCGATAAGATAGGCGTGTACGAAAGCATGATGCGAGAAGGCGTGAGGCAGGAGATAGAGTGGGGGCAATACGTCATAGGCGACGACATACAGGGACTCAACAAGCAGATGCTGGAGGAATATATCCTTTATCTCGGCAACCTGCGTTGGCACAGCTTGGGCTTCAGCTTCTTGTACGAAGACCATCACAAGGAGCCTGAGAGCATGCGCTGGGTGTCGCAATACTCCAATGCCAATATGGTGAAGACCGACTTCTTTGAAGCTAAAAGCACGGCCTATGCCAAAAGCACGGCATTGGAAGATGATTTGTGATTCCTGTTGCCTCCCGCTTCCCGCTTTTTTTGTTTATTTGCCATATTCGCTCGGCGCTATCCCGAACTGTCTCTTGAAGCTGGTCGAGAAGTGCGGCAGTGTGCTGAATCCCGTCATGTCAGCTATTTCCGAAACGGTATATCTGCCCTCTTTTATCAGCTCGGCGGCGCGGTTCAGCTTGTAGGTCTTGAAGAAGACGCTGGGATTCTCGCCCGTCAGTCCCTTTACCTTGTAGTAGAACTTGGTGCGCGAGATTTTTAGCAGTTCGGTCATACGGGCCACATCCAGTTCCGGGTTGGACAGCTCGTTCTCCATCAGGTGGTAAAGCTCCGTCATGAACGAGTTGTCTTGGGGCGACAGCACGTTCTCCTCTATCTTGTCCGTTTGGGTATATCGGCTCAGGAGGTTGCGCACTTTTTCCCGGTTCTTTAGTTGCGACTTGATGAGTGCCAGCAAGTAGTTAGGCTCAAAGGGTTTCGTCACGTATGCGTCCGCTCCGGTGTCCAGCCCTTCCACTTGGCTCTCTACCGTGGCTTTGGCTGTCACCAATATCACGGGGATATGGCAAAGCTGCAAGTCTTCCTTTATCTGGCGGCAGAGGTCGTAACCGGTTCGCCCGGGCATCACCACGTCGCTCAGCACAAGGTCGGGGGCTTCTTCGCTCATGGCCTTGAAAGCGCTGTCGGCATCGAAGCGGCAGACAATCTTATAGAAGGGCGACAGCAAGGCTTTCAGGTAATGATCCACTTCGGTGTCGTCGTCCACCACTAACAAGGTCTGCTTCTTGCCATCTTCCGTATCTTCCAATCGGAATTGCTCTTGGGTTTGCAGCGGGAATGCCATGCTCTGCTCCTCTTCGGAGGGGGTGCGCTCTTCGGGACTATATGCAAGGTCGTTCACCGGCAGCAGCAGGGTGAAGACGGCTCCACCTCCTTCACTGCGGTTGCCGGCCTTCAGGTGGCCGTGGTGAAGCAGAGCCAGGCTGCGGGCGTAGTACAAGCCTATGCCGGTTCCCCAGTTGTAGGTTCCGCCGGTTTGGTTGTTCAGTTGGTAGTAACGCTCAAATACCTTCTCCAACTGCTCTTGAGGAATGCCGTTGCCACTGTCTGCCACGGATATCTTGACGTATTGCGTATCGACGTCCTTTTCCGTCAGAGAGAAGATTCGTCCGACCTCTTCGCGCGTCACGACGTCGAAGCAAAGCTCCACCTTTCCTCCGTTAGGAGTGAACTTTAAGGCATTGGAAAGGAGATTGCCCACAATCTTATCCAGCTTATCCACATCCAACCACATTAGGAAGCTGTCCTCTAACCCGTAAGTATTCAAGGTGATACCCTTCTCGTTGGCATTGATGCGGAAAATGTCCACGAAATATTGCAATTGCGAGATTATATCCGTCCGCCTCACTTGCAGTTTCAGGGTATCGTTCTCTAACTTGTTGAAGTCCATCAGTTGGTTTACGAGCCTCAGCATGCGCCTCACGCTGCGTTGAACGATGTAGAGCAACTGCTTGTTTTCGTCCTCTATCTTGGGATTTTCGCATAATTGCGTCACCGGGCCCGAAATCATGGTGAGCGGTATGCGGAATTCGTGCGAGATGTTGGCAAAGAAACTCATGTTCATCTTGTTCACCCGTTGTTCCTGTTCCTTCTCCAATTGGGCGCGCCGGGCAGCTTCTTTTTCTTGTTTGATGCGCAGCCCGAAGCGGATGAAGAAGCCGATGATGGTGGTGGCAACAAGCAGGTAGAGACACCATGCCCACCACGTCATCCATGGGGCAGGTTTCACGATGACGCGTATGGAGTTTTCCGTTTCCACGATGCTTTTGTCGTTGTTGGTAATCTTCACTTTGAAGGTGTAAGTTCCTGCGGGAAGATTGGCATAATAGGCCTCGCGGTTGTTGCGGGCGTCTATCCAGTATTTGTCGAAACCCTCCATACAGTAATAATAGTGCACGCGTTCATGCTCGCAGTAGTCCAATGCCGCAAAGGAGATACTGAACCCGTTTTCGTTGTGATTCAGCCGTATGTCGGGCCTGTACGAAAGATGTTTGTCTATGTTTTTGCCGTCTTGCGGGTGTGCTGTTCGGTTGTGAATCTTCAGATCCTCGAAGAGCAGCGGTATGCTTCGCTTGCTGCTCACGTCGATGGGATTGAAGAAAGTCAGGCCGTGCGTACCGCCGAATACCAGTGTCCCGTCGGGCAGTCGGCACGAACAACGGTCGTAGAATTGGTTGCCGCCTATGCCGTCAGCAGCATAGTAATTGGTGAATTTCTCTACCGTGCGATCATACTTGCCCAATCCGTATTGTGTGCTAACCCAGATATTGCCTTGTGCGTCTTCCTCAATGCTCGATATGTCCAGACAAGGCGTTCCCTCCACCGTCCGCAGTTTGCCGGTGGCTGGAGAGTAATGCAGTAATCCGTTGCTGACGGTACCTATCCAAATATCCTCCCGGCTGTCTTTGACGAGGGCCGTCGGGATGAAGATCGAACGCCGTATGCAAGCCTTCCACTCTTCTTCGCCGAAGGGATTGTCTTCATTCCTCCAAGTGTCCGGGTTTATCTGCTTTATAGGATTCATGAAAGAGGCCACCCATATCTTCCCGTTGTCCAGTGGCAGTATGCCGGGGATGAACGTGCCCATCTGCGGGAACGTCTGCACCGGTGTGAACGTTTTCTCATTCTGCCTCATAGCATAGAACAGATAGCTCAATGTCCCCACCCAGAGCGTGCCCCGGCTGTCTTGGGCAAAAGACATCGGCATAAAAACGTCGTAGGTGCTTTCGGCTTGCAACACGCCGTTCAGGTAGCGGCACTTCAGCACCTTGCTTGCAAGGAGTGCGCCCAACCAGATGTTGTTATCGTTGTCCACGAAGATGTGCGTCACATCTGTTTTCTCCGAATAGTCCTGTTTGAAGAGCTGCCGCATGTCTATCCGTTTCACCTCCTTGCTGTCCATGTTGTACATATACATTCCGTCCGACAGGGTGGCTATCCAGAGGTTCCGTTCCTTGTCCACAGCCACGGATTTCACCGACTTGTTCTCCAAGCACGATTTAAGGTAGTTGTTGGTGTTGAAACGCTCCTTGTAGTTGTAGCACACGGTGTAACCCTGATCTACGGAACCTATCCAAAGGTTCTTCTGCGAGTCGGTGAACATCTTGCTTATGTTGAAGCGAGGTGCCTCGAAAGGAAATCCGTTTTCATCCTGATGTATCACTCGGCCCTCCTGATGGTTGTAGAGAAACATCCCTTGTTTGGCGGTATTCAGCAAAAGGCTGTTGCTGCCGTAAGGATGTATGTAGTTGATGTTGGCGTGTGCTAGCAGCCGGTGTTCGCGGATGGCTTTAGGAGTTTCGATGAACCTGCGCGTGTGCGTATCAAACAGGGTCAGTTGATGGTTTCCTGCCAACCACAGTTCTCCATTGTCTCTCATGAAGAAATAAGCGGGGGTATTGTTTAACGGGATGGAGTCTTCCTGAGCCAATGTGGACGAGTTGTAGCAACGCATCGCTATCGGGTTCACTGCCCAAAGCTTGTTGCTTTGGTCTATGAAGCAGAACAGGTTGTAGGTGTGATGGTGGTCGAAGTTTGTGATGGGGATGTCGAACTCTTCCGTTTCGGGGTTGTATACGGCCAGGTGGTGCATCATGTTCAAGAAAATCCGTCCTTCCTTATTTTCGAGTATTTGCAGTCCGTTCTTGTTGGTGATGTTGATCGGGATGCGGCGGAAATTGTCTTTGTCGGTATATAGGCTGGTTCCGTTCACGGTCACTACCCACAACCTTCCTTTCGAGTCGCGGAAGAGGTCGTTTATTTGATTGTCGGGCAGGTCCATCGAGTCGTCCGTACAGTAATATTGGTGATACTCATGTACGTTGTATTTGTTCAGTCCCCTGAACGTTCCCATCCAGATATGTCCTTGCGCATCTTCGGCAAAGGCGGTGACTTTCTGGTTGGAGAGGTCGTTGGTAATGACAGGACTTTCTATTCCGCTATCAGGAGCGGTCTTCGTGCTCGACGGGCGACAAGCAGCAATCAAACACAATAAAAACAAGTACTGAATGTATTTCATATCTATCTAAAGCTATCAAGGTAAAGCATCCCGTAGCTTTTCGGTGATACACTTTGATGTGGAGTGCGAAAATAACCATAAAAAACGAGACAGATATTGTCGGATAGCATGTTTTGAACAAATCTGTAAACATTTGAACACAAAGGAAAGTAGTTTTGAACATCGAGGAAAGCCGTTTGAATACAGTAGCAAGTCGGCTCGGAAAGAATGCGCTAATATTGCAATCGTAAAACAACAACAAACTAATACATAATATGAAAAAGCATTTCTTATCAGCATTGGCATTTTTTGCCGTTCTTCTTTCCTCGTGCGGAGGAACATCCAAGATAGAGAAACCAGACGCTTGCATGCAAGGCGGAGAGATAACAGCCTCTTCGACGATAGCTGTTGCCGAAACCGAATCGGGCAAAGTGGGCGGATATGTGGAAAACGGTATCTATATATATAAAGGTGTTCCCTATGCCAAGGCCGAACGTTTCATGCCACCCGTGGCAGCCGACAAGTGGGAGGGTATCCGCAGCAGCCGTGCTTACGGGCCTACTTGTCCGCAAGGCAAGCGTATGGGATGGTATAGCGATGAGCAGGCGTTTGCTTTCAACTGGGATGACGGCTATCCCGACGAGAACTGCCTGCGTGTGAACATCTGGACGCCGGGCGTGAACGACGGCAAGAAGCGCCCCGTCATGGTATGGCTGCACGGAGGAGGCTATGCTGCCGGTTCCGGTCAGGAACTGCCTTCGTACGACGGGACGAACCTGGCAAAAAAAGGCGACGTTGTGGTGTTGACGCTGAACCATCGTTTAAATGCGTTGGGCTTTCTGGACTTATCGGCCTATGGCGAGAAATATTTAAAGTCGGGCAATGTCGGTCTGCTCGATTTGGTAGCTGCGCTTCAATGGGTCAATAAAAACATTGCCGCTTTTGGTGGAGATACCTCTAATGTGACCATCTTCGGCCAGTCGGGCGGTGGAGGAAAGGTGTCTACCTTATTGGCTACTCCCTCGGCTGCCGGCCTGTTCCATAAAGCTATTGTGCAGAGTGGTTCCATGTTGCGCACCATGGAGGCCAAATATTCGCGTCGCATAGGCACGGCCACGGTCGAGGCATTGGGATTAGAAGCTTCACGGATTGACGAGATACAGAAGATACCTTATGAGACCCTTCTTGCAGCCGGAGAGAAAGCCATTGCCAAAGTACGTGCCGAAGCCGAGAAGGAAGGAGTATCTTCCTTTATCTTCGGTTGGGCACCGACGGTGGATGGCAGCGTGCTTCCCGCACAGCCTTTCGACCCGCAGGCACCGGCGCAGTCGCAGAACATCCCCATGATGATAGGTACTACGCTGCACGAGTTTACGATGAGCACCTATGTACCTTCTTTCCGTTCCATCAGCAAGGAAGAAGCTGTGGAACACCTAAAGAAGAAATATGCCGGCCGCACCGATGACTTCCTGAAAGCTTTTGAGAAAGCCTATCCTTCTTATCAGCCCAAAGATCTGATAGACGTGGATTTCGTTTTCCGTCCGGGTGCCGTGGAGCAAGCCAAGCTGAAAGCCGCTCAGCAGGGTGCACCTGTCTATATGTACCTGTTCGCTTGGGAATCGCCTGTATTAGATGGCATGTTTCGCAGTACCCACTGCATGGAAATACCTTTTGTCTTCAACAATGTGGTGCGCCATGCAGGCATGACCGGTGGCGGTGCCGAGGCGCAAGCCTTGGGCGAGAAGATGAGTAGTGCATGGATTAACTTTGCTAAAACGGGCAACCCGAATGCCGATGGACTGCCTGCATGGGAACCTTTTACTGCAGAGAAAGGTGCTACCATGTTCTTTAATAATACCTCCGAAATAAAATACAACCACGACAAGGAATTGCTGGAAGTGGTAAGGGCATTTCCTACACGTGGCTTTTGATAAGGGGTAACATCTTTTATTAACCAATCTAATTAGAAACAATGAGAAAATTTATGGAAAACAATGCTGTGAAAAGGCTGGTGGTATCAGTAGCTTTTCTTTTGATGTGCATACCTTTTATGCTGGCTCAGGGGCATATAAAGGTGACTGGTAGGATTACTGATGAGCTGAACGAACCAATGATTGGCGTGAGTGTCCTTGAGAAAGGAACAGCCAACGGTGCTATTACAAACATAGACGGAAATTATAGCTTGTCTGTAAAAGAAGGAGCGACAATTGTCTATTCTTACACCGGTTACCTGACGCAAGAAAAGAAAGCGGTGGCCGGGGTGATGGATGTAATATTGAAAGAAGACTCCAAGACACTGGATGAAGTGGTGGTAGTGGGTTATGGTGTGCAGAAGAAAAGCTCCGTCACCGGTGCCATCTCGCAAGTGAAAGCTGAAGATATGGAGAACCGTACCATCAGTAACGCTTCACAAGCTCTGCAAGGTAAGACGGCAGGTGTGCAGCTGATTACGACTTCTTCCGCTCCCGGCTCTACACCTACGGTACGTGTACGTGGATTCTCGTCCAATGAGTCTTCAAATCCTCTCTATGTAGTGGATGGCGTGCGTATGAGTGACATTGGTGGTCTTGATCCCAATAATATCGCCAGTATGGAAGTATTGAAGGATGCCGCTTCGGCAGCTATCTATGGCGCTGAGGCTGGTAACGGAGTGATTCTTATTTCTACAAAAAAGGGTAAGGCAGGTCAAGGAAAGATAACTTATGACTTCCAGTTTGCCACGCAATCCATTTCGCATATGCCGAAACTGTTGAATTCTGAAGAGTATATACAGTACATGTCCGAAGGCAATATTCTAGCCAAAGACTTTATGGAAACAAATTGGGATGGCAAGACCAATACCAATTGGCTTGATATTGCTTTTGAGGATTCTCGTATGGCTAAGCATAATCTGGCTTTCACCGGGGGAGGTGAACAGGGGAACTATTATTTGGCACTCACGTATCTGGATAATGACGGTATTGTGAAAGGGAAAAATGATACCTATCAACGCATGACAGCTACTGTTAATGCAGAGTATAATATCAAGCCATGGCTTAAGGTGGGTACTACCAACCAGATAGAAAAGTATAATGTCCGCAATGTATCTTCTCAGAATGCTTATGGTAGCTTTCTTCAGGCTGTCTTGATGATGGATCCGTTGACTCCAGATACTTATGCTTCAGATCAGTTACCAACCCATATGAAGAATGCTCTCAGTCAAGGTAGTACTTTGCTTAAGGATGAAAATGGACGTTACTATGGTTCATCTTTGTTCTATGTAGGAGAGAATTATCATCCGACAGTGATGCGTGAGAGTGATATTAGTAGGAATAGTGGGTTCAACGTCAATGGTTCTATCTATGCGGATTTCAAGCCCATCAAGGGGCTAACGGTAACCTCTCGTTTTGGCTATCTTTTAGGAGGTAAACGCTCTTCAACCACAAACTTGCCTTTTTACGGTAATACTAACCAGAAACGTAATTATGTCAACGTCTCTGGGCAGTCTTCTACCAACATTTATTATCAGTGGGAGAATTTTGCCAACTATATGAAATCTTTTGGTGGTCATACGATCAATGCCATGGCCGGTATGTCATTTCAAGAATCTACTTATGACTATGTGAGTGCAGGTCTTGAGGCCAATGGGGAAAATGCCGTTCTTCAGAATAATCCATTATTTTATTATTTGAACTATGCTTCCTCGTCAGCGGTCAAGAGTTTGGGTGGTGAGAAAACACGTTCGGCCAAGATGTCCTATTTCGGACGTGTGAGTTATGATTATTTAGGCCGTTATATGGCGCAGTTCTCGTTACGTGCTGATGCAGCCGACTTATCCCAACTTCCTATCTCTAATCG
>JAXFUC010000008.1:0-3486 GCA_034176395.1 Bacteroides sp.
CCAACTGCACGTTGCCGTTGTCGTCTTTCCAAATATAGCCGTTGGGGCTTTGACGCAGGCGTTGGTTGATGTAGATGTCGCCCATGGTGCCGCCTTCGGTCAAACGAATGGTGGGTCCGCCGGCATAGCCCAAGGTTCCCATGGGGAAGTAGTCCATCTTGATGACTTCGCCCGTGGACTCGTTGATGGCTCCGTTGGCCAACTGCTTCACCTTGTTTTGGTTGAGCGTATAGGTGAGACCGGTGGAGAATTTCACAGGGCCGAAGTTGTCGTTGTAGCCCAAGGCCAGCTCGATACCCTGATTTTGCACATTACCGGCCTGCACAGTGTTCTTGGTGTAGCCCGACGAAGAAGATGCCTCCACGTCGAACACCTGGTTGAAGGTATTGGAACGATAAACCGTCAAGTCGAGGGTGAGACGGCTGTCGAAGAAACGACCGTTCAATCCCAACTCCCACGACTTGGTTTCCTCGGGCAGCAAGCCGGGGTTGAAACGCGTCTCGGGCAGTTGGTAGGTTTTGAGCTGTTCCTTATAATAGTATTGCTCCAGGGTTTTGTAGCGCATAGGGGCCATACCCACTTTGGCAAACGATCCGCGCACCTTGAGGTAATCCACAGCCTTGGGCATCTTCATCATCTCGCTCAGTACCAGCGAAAGCCCGGCCGAGGGATAGAAGAAGGGATTGTTGGGCGTATAGGCCAGCTTGGAACTCCAGTCGCTGCGACCCGTCAGGGTGAAGTAGATCATGCGATCCCATCCCAACTCGGCACTGGCAAAGAGAGCTTGCTCTTGGTCGTGCCACACGATTTCGTTGGTCTTGGAGGTTGCCAGCACGATGTTGCCGTAGTGGAAGTGGTTGGGCACGGTTTGCAAGCCGCCCTTGAGATAGGTGGCGTTGCTGCGACGGTCGTCGATCGAAGCACCGATGTTGGCGGTGACGTTGAGCCGATCTTCCAGCAGATTCTTGTTGATATTGGCAATCACATCGCCATAGAACGACTTATCGTCGGTCTTGGTATGGTTGTAGTAGCCTTTATTGCTACCTTCGGTAAAGGTACCGGCGGTGCTGGCATGGAATCGCTCATAGGTGTCGAACGAAGAGTTGTCCAAACGAACGCGGGCGGTGATGTTGAGCCAAGGCGTGAGGGCATACTTCAAGCCGGCATTGAAAATATAGCGATCCTTGGACAGATTGCTCTTCATGCGGTGCAGCAGCCAGTAGGGATTCTGCATACCCAGCTCGGTGCCGAAGATGGAAGTGGGCCAGTACTGGGTCATGATGTTGCGAGCGGTGCTGTAACGCTCAAACAACTGCACCTCTTGGAAGTTCTCTCCACGGGGGAAGAGGTACAAAGGCACCAAGGGGTTGTAGTGCAAGCCACTGCCTACCATGTTTTGGTTGTTCTGCACAATGTACTGAGCTCCCAAATCGAGGGTCATCTTATCGCCGAGGAACTTGCTGGTGTTGCGCACCGAGAAGTTGTAGCGATTGTATGTATTGGTGGGTATGATACCGGTGGAGTTGGTGGTGGACACCGAGGCATAGGTTTGGTTCTGCTCCGTTCCCACGGTGAAGGTCACACTGTTGATTTCGTTCAAACCCGTGTTGAAGAAGTCCTTGGGATGGAAGTTCGAGGGAGTGGCCAAGCGAGCTCCCCAGCTGCCCATCACCCCTTCGACGTTGCCATAGGTGTTTTGAAACTTGGGCATCATCAAGGGATTGGAGAAAGAG
Organism: Bacteroides sp.; assembly: GCA_034176395.1. GTDB lineage: Bacteria > Bacteroidota > Bacteroidia > Bacteroidales > Bacteroidaceae > Bacteroides. Next base: position 1,734 of record JAXFUC010000008.1, read on the forward strand.
GTGTTGTTGCTATAAGTCACTTTGGCCTTGCCCACCTTGCCTTGCTTGGTGGTGATGAGCACCACACCGTTGGCAGCGGCCGAACCGTAGAGAGCCGCCGCAGAAGCTCCCGTGAGGATGGACACGCTCTCGATGTCGTCGGGGTTGATGTCGGCCGCACTGCTCGTACCGGGCTGTTTGGACATGGTTCCGCCCGAGGTGTCGCCCGTGTTGATGTTGGTCATGGGAATACCATCGATAACATACAGAGCGTTGTTGTCCTTGGTCAGCGATTTGCTACCGCGCATAATGACGCGCGCCGCCGCTCCCGGCCCTGCCGCAGAGGCATTGATGGTCACACCGGCCACCCGTCCGTTGAGGCTGTTCATGAAGTTGGCATCCTTCACCGTGGTCAAGGATTCGTTGCTCACCTTTTGCACGTTGTAGCTCAGTGCCTTTTCCGAGCGTTTGATGCCCAAGGCCGTCACCACCACCTCGTCGAGTGCCTTGGCGTCTTCGGCCAAAACAATTTTCAGGGGTTGAGCATTGTTCACCGTAAGGTGTTGCGTGCCGTAGCCTATGTACGAAATCTCCAGCACATCGCCTTTTTGTACTTGGAGCTTGAAGTTACCGTCCAGGTCGGTGATAACACCGTTGGACGTGCCTTTCACGGCCACACTTACACCGATCATGGGTTCGCCGGCGGCATCGGTCACATGGCCGTTGGCCATAACGGGCACCTTGGGCGTTTGCTCCACCTTGCGAGACGACAGCACGATGTGCTTGTTCACCACGGCGAAACTCACTCCCGTGTTCTTGAACAGCTGCCCCATGACCTCGGCCAACGAGCGTTTGTTCACGTCGATACTCACAAGACGGTTCGCATCTATGTCGTTCGTATTGTAAACCACCGACATGGATGTTTGTTTCTCTACCTCCTTCAGCACCACGCTCAGGGGCACGTTCTTCTGACTCAATGTGAGAAGACGCTCCTGCGCATGCACGGAAATGACCGTAGAAAACAAGAACAGGCAAAAGAGCAAGTAGGATAACTTGCGACTCAGGATTTCTTTCATTTCACTTGTTTTTAGGTTAAGACTAATTGGTTCAGATTCTTTCTCGATTCGACGGAGCCGGTGAACCCAAAGGCGACTGCTCACCGGCCCTGCGAAAGCGGTAGTTAAGGTAGGTTTTAGGTATTAAGGGTTGTCATTTTCGGGTGAATGATTGATTTCAGTTAACGCAGTTCGTACCCCGCACCGTGGAGAGGGGTTCGGTAGTAATACAGCTCAAGGCCGGGAGTTACTAAACAACTCTAAAAAAAAGTATAAAAAAACACGAGCCACCCACCGAAGGGCCGCACTCATGCCCTTCCCTTAGGGACAATGGGTGGCTCGCTATGGACGAAACGGGGCATCCATCAGTTGCGCGACAAGCGAATGAGACGCCCTTCCTTTTGGAACGTAAAGTAGTTGGTATAGGTCAGAATGTGCAGAATCTCCTCGGGCGTGCTGTCGGTGGAGAAATCTCCCGTGAATCGTTCCTCGCGCAGCGAAGCCTCATCGTAGACAAATTCCACATCATACATTTTCTCCATCAGGTCGGTGATTTGTTTCAAACTGTATTGTCTGAACGATAGCTTTCCTTTGATCCACAGCAGCACGTCGGCCGGCTCGTGATACTCGCGCAGCCGCGCCTCGTAATTCTTGGTGTCCACCTCGAGCGTCTGCCCCGGCTTGAGCACTCGCCCCGAACCTTGTTGCCTCGGTAGGTC
>JAXFUC010000009.1:0-14544 GCA_034176395.1 Bacteroides sp.
TCTACGAAAACCGGCCAGCAAAACCCGCATCAATCTATCAATCGCACACTCACCTCGCTCGGAAAGCGGGTGCAAAAGTAGATACTACAAAACAAACAACCAAACAATCACACAAGAAAAATTAGAGAAAAATAGGGGAAGACAGAATAAAATGCTGAATAAAAGCCGTCTAACAAGCGAAGTTTTTTCTTCACCCCAAAAGGGAGGAAAGGGGCGGAAGTCCCCAAGAGGGCAAAAAGTCGAGGCAGGTGCGCAGGGAGCGGGTGGCTTCGGCCAAGGGGAAAAGGAGGGTTGAAAAGCAGAAGGAGGCCGAAGAGCGAGAGCGAACAGGCCAAGCCTCCCCTATCGTCCTCCCATCCTCCCTCCTCCTCCACCCCAGCCTCCTTTTGTCCACCTCGCAAGAGGAGGATTATCGAGGAGGAGTTTGCTGTGCTATGCTATGCTTTTATTTGCTATGCTTTGCTTTGTGCGTTTCCGCATACATAATGTAACGCAATGTATACATGATATTACGCAATGCATACATAATGCAACGCAATGTATACAAGAAACAGCCCCACAACCCACCTTATTGTATTAGAAGAGATCGCACACACCATCAACCCAAACCATTCGTACTCACTTTGCTCGCCAAACACAAACACTTGCCAACCAAAGTGCAAAGACTTTGCAGAGGAAGTGTGGGTAGTTTGCCAAACGCACCAAAAGTCCCCAAAGAAGTCATTGCCCGATATGAGAACCGCCCCGAAAAAGAGATTAGTCAACTGAAGCAAAGGAGATTGCAACAAAAAACACTCTCACGCATCTTTCGGTTTCAGAAATTAGATGTAGATTTGCCGAGCGATCTTTGAACTGTTAGACTTACACCACGCCTGATCCACAAGAGGTAGGCGAAGCCGGGTTCATACCCTTCCTCTACCAAGGACAGTACCTTGACCAAGAAACAGGCTTAGCTTACAATTGCTTCCGTTACTACTCTCCCGAAACAGGGACATACATCAGTCAGGCTCCATTCGTCTCGAAGCTGGGCGTCGAATCTGTATGCTATACACGAAGGGCAGGAGTACATAAATGGGAAAGCACAAACCCACCATTAAAAATAAGGTTGAAAATGACAGCAGAAGAGTTTGTTCAAAATGTAAATCAAGAGATTTTCGAGGATGCATATAATTATTATTTCGAAAAACTTTCTACACCGATAGTTGGAGTAGACGAGTATTGGATAGATAGCAAAACATTGCATCATAGTTTGACTGAGGAACAAAAAAAACAGTTGCAGACTTTCACCAAACTGATTATGAAAGATGTAATATCCTCTATATTTGGGAAATTAGACAATATATCTTCATACACAAACCAAGAAGGTCCATTTGAACTTAGAGCAAATGGGAATATTATAAACGGTGATTTACAAGAAATCCTCTTAAAAGAAACAACATAACTATCTCAATCGAGACATTTTCTTGTATCTTTCTTCCGTCTTTGGCGGATGTCAATAGGTGTTTTTGACAAATCGACCAAAATAAATCCAACTCACTAAATATGGATGTAGTGAATACTTATATTGAAGAAGGAAGTTGTCCTTTTACCAATGGGATTCTAACGTGTAATGGGATTTTCTATCGCCTAATACACGAAAGAATAGGGAGTGGTCAATCTATATTAGTAGAAGAAGATAGTTTTTCGGACTTGATTAACAGTGAATTTGAGACCTCTTTTGAGATAATAACAGTGCTTGAGAATGACTTATGGATTGCATACGGTTGTGAAACCAGTTGGGGAAGCGAAGGTGCAATCTACGTATTTGATAAACAAAAATCCATATTTATGTGGTTGTTAGTTCTCGAAAATGGTAATCCTTTTAGTACATTAGATTTCAAGGGGGATACTCTAATAACGACAGATAGCACAGAACGTTTTGAGGAAGGTTGGGTAATTCCGATAAATGAACCTTGGCAAATATCCTATTGGAAAGAAACACAACCCCGATAATGCTCAACAGTTAAGAAAAGATACAAGAAACGAATTGCCATAAGGTAAAATCAAATGTCGTTAAATTATGTATTATGAATCAAGTATCTTTTATAGGAGAGAAATCTATCTGCAATATGAAGACGAAAATAGCATTCTACATAATGTAAAAAGAACATAACTTTGCGAAAAGATCTCCGACATTTTGCTGGCTCGGTTTGAGAATAGAGTTGTTAAGCAAGTAGGCAAACATGGATCCGCTCATATCAAAGTGCTTTTTGAATATAGGAATTCTATTACTTATAGCATATACGGAGCTTATGGATACTTGATCTCCCATATCATCATGAATACCTGCATTAATCATGGTTCAATTTCAACACGGAATACTACACTTGTTGATGTATTTGGTACTATCGTTTCCACTAAAACAATTAAGCAATTTGCAGACCAAAACAATGGCTGTCAAACTGGAGATAGGTTTATTTTTCCATCTCTAAATTTAATCGTTTCTATCTCGCAAGATCAGGAAGAATTCTCAGAAATACTTATATATTCTTCTGAACTAAGAAGCCTTTATGAAACGGATTGTTTGGTAGACTCTCCTAAAAACTTTGAAACTGCAAAAAGAGTAAGGATAGTACCCTATAAATCCGTAGGAGATTTCATTTTGGGCGATTCCTCGCATTCAGTACAGAATAGACTTGGGCTACCGGTCGAAAACCATCTGCTTAAAAGTGTAATAAGGGCTAATAGCTTCTTTTTGTCTTTCTACAATGGGACATTGGGACAAGTAAATCTTGTACCGGATCAAGATGCAGAACTACAAATTGGCGATACTCTTATCTTAGTCAAAAATAGTATCAGACTTCTAACAAAGACAGAAGAAGTTATACATAGAATTTCTCATTACGTATTTCCCAATTTAGGAATAGCTTTACACAAAAATCTGGATGAAATCGTAGGTTTTGACGAAAGAATACTCAAATATTGGCAGAATGTTCATCGTCCGATTTCAAGTTGGTAGCCACTATCGTGTACTCGCTCTGTTTTCTCCATATTTTGGATACAATCAGCATAAAGGACAAACTCAGAGTGTTAAACGAACAATTCACAAGTCAAAACAATGAGTCTATGGAAATTCATTTATAAAGCCGAAATTTAGATGATTAAATTTAGCCACTTTTGCTTAGGCGAAGTACTGGAGTAGCAGAAGAGGAAAGAGGAAAAACGGATATGAGACACGAAGTCATAAATAGATTGAATATTTTCTTTCAGAAAAATCCCACTATGGTAGGGAAGTCTGCTACTAATGAACAAATCATAAATGCAGAAAAAGAACTCAACATTATAATGGATAAAGATTACAAAGAGTTTATTCAAAACTTCGGAGGTGCTTATGCTGGATTAGCGATTCATGCTTTTATAAATGGAACATCAATAGGAAATGAAACAATAATTGATTTAACAAACGGTGCTCGTAACCTTTTTAATGAAGCCAATCTTTTTCCTGAAATCAATGAAAGTCTTGTGATCTCTGATGATGGCTCAGGCAATCCCATTGCTATTATACCTACTGGCGAAGTGGTCCTATTTGACTACGATACAGAAGAGAAACAGGTGCTTTCAAATTCCTTCGAAGAATTTATTGAAGAGAATTTTGTGGGATGTACTAAGGGCAATACCTCGACCAGACAGATTTAACCCTCAACAACTCCCCCGAAATATGATATTTCAAATGTTGCCCCCAAAAAATTAGATGCCGATTTAGAAACGAAGAAAGTAAAATTCACTAATGCGTGAAACAGATGGATAAAGATAGAATAATAGAAAAAATAAGTTGGCTTACTCAATCTAAATTAGCCCCACAGCCCATAACGCAGGAGTATAAAGAAAGGCAATATCGTTTTTTTGAAAATTATGTTCATTTCTTGCAGAATAATGGACTTACTACAAGGGAGATACTAAAAGAAGGAGAAAGAGCTACCGATGAATCGCAGATAACGATTGGGGATTTAACGGAAGAAGGGTTTAAGTTCTATGCTTTCGGAATCAGAAAATGGCGTGAAAAATACGACCGAGCCAAAGACAAGGACAAAGCAATAAACGATTTTGCTTTTATCGAAAAGAAGCTAAAAGAGTTCAGAGAAAAGGAAGATACGCTATATAGGGAAAGGAAGGAAGGAAGGAAGGAAGAATGAATAGAATGTAACTCCAATGACACAGAGAATTGGGGTAGAGCTGATGCAATCCAAGAGGTACAGATGGAAGAAAAGTACAAATCTGTCCTTCTATGAGGTTTCTACTCTGTTTTATAGCCTTGATCAAAGGCCAACTTCCAATCAGCGATTCACCTCTCGCTCCACACTGCTGATCTTTTCCAGCGTCTTCTTAGCCTCGACCGAGGAGAATCGACCAATAACTCGCTGAAGCGATTCTTTGGCTCGCTGATATTCAGAAGAGAACAATTGAGCCAATTTGTCTCTATATCGTGCATACTGCATACGAGTGGGCGTGGACAGTTTCTTATAATCTGCCTCTATTTGCTTCTTTTCCAACTCCGCTTTCAGAAAATAGTAGCTTCCTAAAAAGATATTGGCTTCCAAATGTCCGGGATCACGCTCCAATACTTTTTCGTACAATTGGGCAGCATCTTTCTCCTGCCCTCGATGTACCTGCACATCGGCACAAGCACTCAGATAAGAAACATCACCGGGAGACAGTCTGATGAGTTCACGATAGAACAGATAGGCTTTATCCCAATTGTTGATTCGTTTATAGGCATCGGCCAACTCTTTGAGTAATTGACGTCCCACAGCAGATTCTTTGTCAATGCGAGTCCAATAGAACTGCTCCGATTGGGCAATCTGCAACCCAATCGCCTGCCTAAAATAGCTAGCCGACTGAGCCAGTTGCCCTTCTTTGGCAGCCTTCTCCACCTTCTGTAACACCTCGTTTATTTGCTGGGCTTGCACAAGCAAACCAAGACCCAAGAACGAAGCAAGAAATAGTATGCGTTTCATCATTCTTACTCCTTTTGTTTTGAACCTACTATGTCGGCAAAAGCGTTTTCAGTCTTTTGATAACTTCATCGCCCGTATTATCCCCTTGCACAAACTCAATGTATCGTTTGTAGTTCTCAAGAACATTCAAGTACAATTCTCGTGCGTCATAGGATAGTTTGGCTTCGTTTTTCCCACTATTGCCGGTATATATCTGCTTAAAGGCCTCGTTGTCACGACGAATTTGTTCAACCTCTTGCTCCAATTTCAAAGTTGCCACTTGAGAAGCAAAGCGCGAAGTTGTGAGGTCGAAAACGAGATTGTCTATCCCCTCGGTTTCCACTTGAAAGTTCATCAAAGCCAAGGTTTCATTCTTCGCCCACATGGCGTTCAAGGCATTGTAGGCCGCCATTTCTTCGGGCTCGGTACTGAGTTCGTACATCTGCATCTTACGTCGAAAAACCGAGAGAGCTTTGTCTCTTGCCCGATCGGCCAACAAAATAGCCTCCGAAGTTCCCCCTTGAGGAATTGCGGCCAAAGCCTCACGAAGCTCTTTTGAGCGAAGTTCTAATGTTTTGAGATATTTACTCACTATGGGCCGATCGCTCAAATCCAAAGGTGGCTCATTCGCTTTCAATGTGTTCAAGTGATTCTCTACCCATTCGACCAACTCTTTCATGGAAAGTTTATCGAGATTTGTCTCTTCTTTTATCATATTTATCTGTTTACTGCATTTTTACATACGAAGGAGCTTCCTTTTGAGCAACAGCTATTGTATACCCCTTTCTCTAAGTTTCAATTGCCAGTTCCAAGCCGATTTCAACGTATTCTCCAAGCTCTCTTCGGCCTTCCAGCCCAATTCTTCATTAGCCCGTTTGGGATCGGCCCAAACTTTCTCAATATCTCCCGCACGACGTCCTACGATGCGATAATTCAACTTCACCCCGGTGGATGCTTCGAATCCCTTAATCAACTCAAGTACTGAAACTCCCCTACCCGTTCCAATGTTAAACATTTCGACCTCGGACTTTTGTCTTTTCTCCAGAATACGGCGAATCGCAACTACGTGAGCCTTCGACAAATCGACCACATTGATAAAGTCACGGATACATGAACCGTCGAGAGTGTCGTAATCGTCTCCAAACACACTGAGCTGCTCGCGGATTCCGATAGCCGTCTGTGTCAAGTAGGGAACCAGATTTTGCGGTACTCCGTTGGGCAATTCCCCTAGCAAAGCCGTGGGATGTGCTCCTATAGGATTAAAATACCTCAGTAGTACGGCTTTAATCGGTGCTCCGGAAGCAACGGTGTCGCGAACGATTTCTTCGTTTATCTGTTTGGTATTTCCATACGGTGATTCGGCCTTTTTGATCGGCGCATCCTCGGTGACCGGCAATTCATCGGGCTGTCCATACACGGTACATGAGGAAGAGAACACGATTCCCTCAACACCGTGACGAGGCATCAACTCCAACAGATTGATGAGCGACACCAAATTGTTACGATAGTACAACAAGGGTTTCTCGACCGATTCACCCACTGCTTTACTGGCAGCGAAGTGAATAACTGCCTTGATACCCGGATATTTCGTGAACACGGCATTAAATCCTTCCATATCCAAGCAGTCGACCTTCTCAAAGGCCGGTCTAATACCCGAAACCTGAGCGATATTATCCACCACATCCGCATTCGAGTTTGACAGATTGTCAACAATAACCACTTCAAATCCACTATTCTGAAGCTCCACCACGGTGTGCGAACCTATGTATCCGGTTCCTCCTGTTACTAATATGCGTTCTTTCATATTCTTATTCACAATCTTTTTATCGCCTTTGCTCACAAAAGTAAAGATTAAAAGCGAATTGCCCCATTTTTAGAGGAAAATCTATTCCCAAGGTTCAAAAAAAGGCAAAATAGCGTGAATAATTTGTGAATCAGTCGGTTCTGTTTTTTGAGCCTTTCGACGCAAAACCTCGAAAAGACGGGGTTATACCAAAATTATTAAAGGCCTTTTATTTTTTCTCTTTCAATGCATGTTATCGGCTTCCTTAACAAGCTCCTTTCCGATGTCTCTTTCTGCAAATGTAGGAAAAGTTCGGTTATCGGCAATATGATGAAAGCAGATAACTGTTCTTTTTCATACGTTTGTAATACTGCATTGAATATCAGGGAACGACAACCGCATTATCCGGATTTTATGATTACAGAGGTATCTCGGGAAAACAACTCCTATTACCCACATCACTTGCATACGAAAAACCAAGAAGTGAGAAGTTTTTAAAATATCCAGCCTGTTCTTTGCCAACTGAGAAAAAAAACTTATTTTTCACTCCTGAATTACTAAATCCATACTGATTACATGAAAAAACAAAGAAATGGGTAGCTGCCCTCCTCCTCTTGTGCATCGGAAGCGGCTTATCGGCACAGCCCCTGCCGACGGAAGAGAGAAATGAAACGTATGACCACCGCATGGAATGGTTCGGCAAAGCCAAACTGGGGATATTCATCCATTGGGGCATCTATGCCGTCAGGGGGGTGTCCGAAAGCTGGTCGTTCTACAACGACTACCTGCCTTACGAAGAGTACATGAAACAACAGGGCGGATTCAAAGCCGAAAAATATAAACCCGAAGAGTGGGTGAAACTTATCAAAGAGAGCGGAGCGAAATATACGGTCATCACCACCAAACATCACGACGGCTTCGCCCTGTGGGACACGAAAGCAGGGCAACTGAGCGCCAAGAAGACATCCGCTGCCAAACGCGACCTGCTTACCCCTTTCACCGATGAAGTGCGCCGCCAAGGGCTTCGCCTCGGACTTTACTACTCGCTGCTTGACTGGAGCCGCGACGACTACCCCAACAAGACCAAGACCACGAAGCGTTATGACATCAAGGACGACCCGGCACGGTGGCAATCGTTCTGCACATTCAACTTCGCACAGCTGAAAGAATTGAACAGTGCCTATAAGCCCGACCTCTATTGGTTCGACGGCGATTGGGAACAGTCTGCCGAAGACTGGAACTCCAAAGGCATCGTAGAGCTGCTGCGAACACCCAATCCGGATGTCATCATCAATTCGCGCATACAGGGTTACGGCGACTATGCCACCCCCGAACAGGGCGTACCCGTGGTACGTCCCAAAGAGAAGTATTGGGAACTGTGCTACACCATGAACGATTCTTGGGGCTACCAACCCACCGACACCAACTACAAGACCCCGCAGATGTTGCTGCGCTCCTTCGTGGACTGCCTCAGCATGGGAGGCAACATGCTGCTGGACATCGGTCCTAAAGCCGACGGAACCATTCCGCCCCGGCAGGTGGAGATATTGAAAGAATTCGGCCGTTGGACATCCAAGCACAAAGAGGCCATCTACGAAACCCGTGCAGGCATCCCGGCCGAGCATTTCCACGGAGGATATACCACACTGAACCGCGAAGGAAACATCCTTTACCTTTATCTGCCCAATCGTCCCAACGGCCCCATCGAGCTGAAAGGCATCGCCAACACCGTGCACCGTGCATGGGTGGTGGGCAACGGTAGCATGCTGAACCATAAGGTGTACAACAAGCTGTATTGGAGTTCCGTTCCCGGCATCGTCTACATCAACGTGCCCGAAGAGTGCTTGGACGAGCAGATTACCGTCATTGCCGTATTGCTCGATGGCCCTATCAAACTCTATCGAGGCGAAGGGCAGGTGATTTCGGTGAACTGATTTCTCAGACGCAGATGAAACGGATGACGCGGATTTATCCTTATTCTTAACCAAACACTTCTTTTCATAATGAAAAAACTCTTCTTATCATGCTGCCTTTTATTGACAGCCACAATAATCTCTGTCACGGCACAACCGCTGACCGAGCGATACGGCAGATTCCTGACACAACCCGAAGGCTACGTATGCCTGCGCACCGCCGATACGATCTGCATCGACGGCATCCCCGATGAAGCGGTATGGCAGCATGCCCCTCTCATCACCCGTTTTACGGACATCAGCGGAGAGGGATATCCCACCCCACGGTTCCGCACGCAGGCAAGGATGCTTTGGGACGACCGCTACCTATACATCGCCGCCGAGCTGCAAGAACCCGATGTATGGGCCAACCTGAGGCAGCGCGACACCATCGTCTACTACAACAACGATTTCGAGGTGTTCATCGACCCCAATGGCGACGGACACCACTATTACGAAATCGAGGTGAATGCCCTCTGCACCGTGTTCGACCTCTTTCTGGAGAAACCTTATCGTGCGCCACGCCGTCCCCACGTGCAGTTTCAGTGGAACTGTCCGGGCTTACGGATAGCCACGCACGTGGACGGCACCCTCAACCTTCCGGGCGACACCGACCGGGGCTGGAGCGTGGAGATGGCCATCCCTCGCGAAGCCATCGCCGCAGAGTTCGACAACTACCTGCAAGCAGGCAACTACCTGCGCATCGGCTTCTCGCGCGTGCAGTGGCAGCACAGCACGGACAAGGACGGACGCTATCACCGTAAGCAAAGAGCAGACGGCACATTCCTGCCCGAAGACAACTGGACGTGGGGAGCTACGGGTCAAGTGGCCATGCACATGCCCGAACGATGGGGATACGTGTATCTCTCTGCCCTCACCGCAGGCAGTGCCGCTCCGGAAGCATTCCGCTATCCGGACTCATATCCCGTAGAACGTTTCCTGTGGATGCTCTTTTACGCACAAGAAGCACAATATGCCGCACACGGACGCTATCACGCCACCATCGAAGCTTTCGGTCTGACAAAAGAGGAACTAAACGCACTGCCTTCGGGCAGCCACGTCAGCGTAGAAGCCATCAGCCATAAGTATGAGATCACAGTCACCCTACCCGATGGCAAGCGGATGAGTATTGACGAGATGGGATGCCTCGCCGGTGAAACAAAGTGAGACTACTTGAACCCTATGACACAAAAAGCGGAGGATGTGGTTCTTTTTCTCGAACCGCACCCTCCGCATTATTTGCGCTTGGCATTAGGATATATGCCAGCTACTTACCTTCTTATTTGTTCGGCGTTTCCCATTTCTTGGTGTCCGTGCAAACCACATTCAGGATGCGGTCGCCTGCCTGTATGCGAAAATCGCCTTTCTCCAAGATCCACTTGCCTTCATAACCCACAAAGGCAAGGTCGGAGGCTTTCAGTTTCAGAGTCACGGTCTTTGTTTCGCCCGGCTTCAGCTCCACCTTCTCGAAAGCGCGCAGACGGCGGATGTCGGGGGTGAGTGAAGCTACAAGGTCGCTACTGAACAGCAGAACACTTTCCTTGCCAATGCGGTTGCCGGTATTCTTCACATCGACGGTGAAGGTCAGTACGTCGTCGGCCGTGAAGTTTGGCTTGTCCACTTTCAAGTTGCTGTATGCAAAAGTGGTGTAGCTCAACCCGTAGCCAAATGCCCATTGTACAGAAACCTGCGCATCGTAGTTATAAGCACCTTCCATCTGCTGACCGATATGTTCGCACGGCTTGTAATCATACGTAATCAGCGAGTTAATCTCCTTGGGATACGTGAAAGGCAGCTTTCCGCTGAAGTTGGCATCGCCTGCCACAAGGTTGGCCAACGCATCGCCGCCGTAGTTGCCCGGAAGCATGATGTTGACAACAGCTTTAGCCAGAGGCTCGATGTCGGCTATCAGGCGGGGACGTCCCTCGTTCAGAATCAGGATGATGGGTTTACCGGTTTTTGCAAGCGCTTTCACCAAATCGAGCTGATTTTGAGAGAGCGTGAGGTTCGTCAGGTTGCCCGGTGTTTCGCAATAAGAGTTCTCGCCGATGCAAGCCACGATGTAGTCGGCATTGGCGGCGGCAGCCACCGCTTTCTCTATCTCGGGCGCATCCTCTTCCCACCAATTGCCGCCTTTCTTGTAGGTGACACCGGCTTCGTAGATGATATTATCGGCACCGAATTTATGGGTGAAAGCTTCGAGAATCGTGTTGTAGGCAACGGCATGCTCATCGGCCTTATCGCCCTGCCAAGAGTAAGACCAGCCACCGTTGAGGGTACGCATGGAGTTGGCATTTGGGCCTGTAATCAGCAATTTCTTGCCTTTGGCCAACGGCAGGATGCCGTCCGTATTCTTAAGCAGCACCAACGATTCTTCGGCAGCCTGCAATGCGGCTGCGGCATGTTGTGCGCTGCCAAAGAGCGGGAAGTCTTTTGAATCATAGTAGGGTTTCTCGAACAGATTGAGACGATACTTCAGACGCAGCACGCGGCTCACAGCATCATCAATGCGGCTCATGGGCACCTCGCCCTCTTCTACCAACTCCTTGAGGAGAGTACAGAATTTCCAGTCGTAGGGATCCATGGACATGTCGATGCCGGCGTTGATGGCAAGTTTAATGGCCTCTTTCTTGTCTTTGGCAATGTGGTCGCGTTTCCAGAGATTGTCGATGTCTGCCCAGTCGGTGACGATCATACCGTCCCAGTTGAGGTCTTCCTTCAGCCATTTGGTCAGCAACTCGTAGTTGGCATGGAAGGGCAATCCGTTGTTCATGGCAGAGTTCACCATGACAGAGAGCGCACCGTTTCTTACCATTTCGAGGTAAGGAGCAAAATGTTTCTCGCGCATGTCCTGCACGGTGATGGAAGACGGCGTGCGGTCTTTGCCCGAAACCGGCACACCGTAGCCCATGAAGTGCTTCATGCAGGCTGCCACACGGTCTGCTCCAATCAGATTGGGATTCTCTCCCTGAAATCCGAGAACGGACTCGCGTCCCATTTCGGCATTCAGGTAGGCGTCTTCGCTATAGTTCTCCCACATGCGCGGCCAGCGAGGATCACGTCCGAGGTCGGTCACCGGAGCATACGTCCAAGGAATGCTTCCTGCCTTTGTCTCGTATGCCGAGATGCGCGAGCCTTCGCGCGTCAGTTCGCGGTTGAAGGCAGCTCCCATGTTGACGCCTTGCGGAAAGAGAGTTCCGCCCAGCGTATAGGTGGTTCCGTGTATCTGGTCCACACCGTATATGCAAGGAATGCCCATCACCTGCATGGACTTCTCCTGAATGCGCTTGATGATTTCCTGCCACTTCTCCACACTCTGCGCCACGCCGGCGGGTACATTCAGGATGGAACCCACTTTGTATTTCCCAATCACAGAGTCGAGCTTCGCTTCATCCAACCGGAAGCCTTTGGCGCCTTCTATTTCTTGGATACGCATGTAAAGTTTCATCACTACATCCTGCGCAGGCAGTTCCTTACCTATCTTGAACTCCTTTTCCAGCTTATACTGGCGGACAATTTTCTTCAGTAGGTCGGGCGTGATGTCTTTCGGATTGATGCCGGCAAAAGGGTTGGCACGCTTCTGCAGGACGTCGATGGCAAGTTCGCACATCTGGCCCACTTTCTCGTCCAGCGTCATCTTCTTCAGCAGCGTCTCGATCTGCCTTTCTATCTTCTCGTCTCTTGGGATGGCAGGCGCAACGGATGTCTGCGCCGTAGAAGCCAGTACTAACCCGGATAGGGCTAAAGATAAGATTAACTTTTTATTCATGGTCATAATATTGGTTTGATGTTGGCAATATAACAACATCATGCCATACCGAAGGGTATAACAGGATGCTTTTTAGGGTAGGTTTTGTTATCTTTTCAAGGTGGTGATGGATTCTCGCAACTTCAACACATTGTTTGTTTTCTGTGTCAAGGCGGCCACATCGGCACTCAGCTCCGCTTTGATGTTGCGCGAAGAAGCACCTATCAGGAGTTTATAAGTTCCGCCGTCTACTACCCACGAAGCAGACGCCTCGTCGTAAGAAGCCAAATCGGCTGCTTTCACCTGCAAAGTGACGACTGCCGTTTCTCCCGGTTTCAGCTCTCTTGTCTTGGCAAAGGCTTTCAGTTCCTTTTCCGGCTTATTCATCTTGGCACTGTTGGGGGCAGCTGCATAAAGCTGAACCACCTCTTTGCCGGCAAACTTGCCCGTGTTCTTCACCTCTACGGTAACAGTGAGCAGTCCGTCGTCCTGTTTCACCGCCGGATTGGCATACTCGAACGTGGTATAAGAAAGGCCATAGCCGAACGGATAAGAAACCTGCTTGCCGAAACTGTCGAAATAGCGATAACCCACGTAAATGTCTTCCTCGTAACGGGTGTAATCCACATTCTTCACCTCGTTCTTTGTCTCGCCCTTATTGACAAGATCGATATTGGCTTTCATATCAATGGGAAAGTTATCGGAAGAAGCGGCATCCTCAAACTTCACGGGGAAGGTCATAGGCAACTTGCCCGAAGGAGAGGCCTTGCCGCTCAACACGTCGGCCACGCTGTTTCCACCTTCCTGACCTGCCTGCCAAGCACAAAGGATGGCATCTGGCTGGGCTTTCCATGAAGCGGTTTCGATGACACCACCGATGTTCAATACCACCACCACTTTTTTGTCGGCGGCATGGAAGGCTTTGCATACGCCTTGAAGCAATGCCAGTTCTTCCTTGCTGAGATTGAAGTCGGCCTGCTGACGGTCGAGGAACTCGCCCGAAGTACGACCCAGCGTAATCAGCGCCACGTCGGCTTTGCTCGCCTGCTCTTGTATGGCCGATGCAGTCAATGCCATCTCTGCCGGACGGAAATCAGGCATGAACCACTCTTTCTTGGTTTGAACCAAGCGTTCCTTCTCTGCAGTCAGGTACTGCTCGTACACATTCTTCAAGCCTTCGTCCACGCTATAGCCTGCATTCTTCAAGCCATCCAACAGAGAAACGGTATAGGCACGATTCACATTGCCCGAACCTGTTCCACCTGCAATAAAGTCATAGGAAGTGCATCCGAAAAGAGCCACCTTATTTACACCCGAAGCCAAAGGCAACACCTCACCGTCGTTCTTCAACAGTACCATGCCCTCTGTGGCCGATTGACGTGTCACGGCAGCATGCGCTTTCAAGTCGGGCTTATTGGAGAACTTATAGCCTTTGAAGTGCGGTGTCTGCAAAATCATCTCCAAAATACGCTTTACATTACGGTTCAAGACAGCCTCGTCCAATTTGCCCTCTTGCACACCTTTCACAATGGTTTCGTACTGTTTGGGCAACCCGGGCTGAAGCATGTCATTGCCTGCCTCCATCTGTGCAATGGCATCCTTACCGCCAAACCAATCAGTCATCACCATGCCCTTAAACCCCCACTCATCTCGCAAAACAGTGGTTTGCAACTCCTTGCTCTCCGAAGTGTAAGTTCCGTTCACATAGTTATAAGAGGACATCACCGTCCATGGTTGCGACTCTTTCACTGCTATTTCAAATCCTTTCAAATAGATTTCGCGCAAAGCACGCGGCGACACCTGCGCATCGTTTGCCATGCGGTTCGTCTCTTGATTGTTCACGGCAAAATGCTTAATAGAAGTTCCCACTCCGTTGCTCTGCACACCACGCACGTATGCGGCGGCAATTTTACCGCTCACCACCGGGTCTTCGGAATAGTACTCGAAATTGCGTCCGCACAACGGGTTGCGATGAATGTTCAGAGCCGGAGCAAGCAGCACATCCGCACCATATTCCAGTACCTCGTTTCCGATGGCCTTACCCACGTTCTCTACCAAATCCTGATCCCATGTAGATGCCAGCAAAGT
>JAXFUC010000010.1:0-3050 GCA_034176395.1 Bacteroides sp.
CTGCCGTGACCGGTGGCACTTGCCGAGTGGCTGCCGCCATGCTGCCCGATGTGGAGATTTGTGGCAAGACCGGAACGGCTCAGAACAGAGGCAAAGATCACTCGGCTTATATGGGCTTTGCGCCGATGAACAATCCTAAGATTGCGGTGTCGGTGTATGTAGAAAACGGAGGCTTTGGAGCCACCTATGCCGTTCCCATCGGGACGCTGATCATGGAGCAGTATTTGAAGGGTAAGCTTTCGGAGGCCGGAGAGGCACGAGCCGAGGAGTTTGCAAACAGAGTTATATTCTATGGAGACGAGGAGAGGTAGTTGGTGGAGATCGCTCGACTGGGTGACAATCGTGATATACTTGCTGCTCATCGTGGCAGGCTGGTTCAGTGTTTGTGGGGCCAGCTATGATTTTGGCGATCGTGACTTTCTCGATTTCTCTACCCGGGCCGGCAAGCAATTGGTCTGGATTACCTGCTCATTCGGGCTGGGCTTTGTGTTGCTAATGTTGGAAGATCGCTTCTACGACACCTTTTCGTACTTCGTTTACTTAGCGCTGATACTTCTGCTGGTGGTGACCATCTTTATTGCGCCTGACACCAAGGGGTCTCGTTCGTGGCTCATTTTAGGTCCGGTGAGTTTACAGCCGGCCGAGTTCGCCAAGTTTGCCACGGCTTTGGCTTTGGCCAAATACATGGGAAGCTATGGCTTTAATCTGTTACAACGCAAATCGGCCTCGGTGGTGGCCGCCCTTATACTCTTGCCGATGTTGCTCATTATCGGTCAGCGCGAAACCGGTTCTGCCTTGGTTTACCTGGCTTTCTTCTTGATGCTCTATCGGGAGGGAATGCCCGGCAGCATCCTTTTTGCCGGGGTCAGTGCCGTGCTATACTTCGTGCTTAGCATCCGCTTTGCCGAGGTACATATCGAAGACACCTCCACGCCTTTAGGTCAATTCTTGGTGTTGCTGCTGGTCTTGTTTTTCTCGGCAGGCATGGTGTGGATCTATCTCAAGCGTTGGGAACCCACTCGAAACATTTTGTTTGTCACCTTGGGCACCATGCTGTTGGCCTATCTTGTTTCCGAATACTTGCTGCACTTCAATCTTGTATGGGCATTGTGGGGGCTTTGTGCTCTGCTCATCAGCTACTTGGTCTATTTGTTCGTGGCCGAGCGGCGTAGCATCTACGCATTTATTGCTTTGTTTGCGATGGGTTCGATTCTCTTTCTCTATTCAAGCAACTATGTGTTCTCATCTGTTTTGGAACCCCATCAGCAAGCACGTATCAAGGTACTGTTGGGCTTGGAAGAAGACTTGGCCGGGGCCGGTTACAACGTGAATCAATCGAAGATAGCCATCGGTTCGGGAGGTCTCACCGGGAAAGGTTTCCTCAACGGCACGCAAACCAAATTGAAGTATGTTCCCGAGCAAGATACGGACTTCATCTTTTGTACCGTGGGCGAGGAACAAGGCTTCATCGGTTCTTCCCTTGTCCTACTGGGCTTCCTGGCCTTGATCTTGAGGCTGATTCACTTGTCCGAGCGGCAAACTTCCTCCTTCGCTCGGGTCTACGGCTACTCGGTGGCCAGCATCTTTTTGTTCCACTTGTTCATCAACATCGGTATGGTGCTGGGCTTGACTCCGGTCATCGGCATTCCCCTCCCGTTTTTCAGTTACGGAGGGTCTTCGCTTTGGGGGTTCACCATCTTGCTGTTTATCTTCCTGCGTCTGGACATGGGGCGCAACCGCAGGCTCTAAGGGAGCTTCCTTGCTCAACGAGACAAGCGTGGGCTGTTGCCCGGTTGGCTCGATACGCAGACCCAGTTCACTCAGGCCTATGAGTTTGTCGTCCTTCATTCCATGGACAATGGCCACCTCCCAATAGCCTCCTCGGCAGTTTACAACCGCTCGTGTGGGAACCGACTGCTGAAAACGGCTATTGCCTCCCTCTTTCATCAAAAGCCCGGTGCTGTCGGCCAGCGCAAGGCAAACGGTGTCGGTAAGTGTCGATATTTGGTTTTGTGAGTCATGATACCGATGATGAACGATGAGGTAGACTTGCTTGTAGGGAAAATCGTTCCGGTAGCGCAGGTCTATGTGGGCTTGGAGCCGTTGGGCAGGCATCAGGCTATCGGGTACAAAGTGAAACAACAAGGTGTCCTGCTTGTTCCAGCCCGAAGGGGAGACGGAACGAAAGCTGTGAAACCTTGCTTCGCTTAAGCAACCCACCATCATCGCCGGCAGCATGAGTGCCGATAGCCAATGTCTCAGCTTTGCTCTCATTCTGCTTGGTTGCCTGCCGGTTTGTCGTTGTTGGGGCGTTCGGGGCGTGGGCGTCCTTCCCTGCGTTGCGACTGTCGGTTGTCACGGCGGTTGTCGGGATGGCGTCGACCCTCACGGCGTGGATGCTCGCGGCGATCGGTGTCTTGAGTCTGCTGGGGTTGTGCTTCTTGTTGGCCGCCTCTCTGTTCGTTTCCGTCTCGTTTGCGGCGGTTGTTTTTGGAGGGTTTCCGTGTGTTTCGGTCGAAGCGTGTCAGGCTCTCCTGTTCCAAGATGTCTGTGGGTCGCTTGCTTTCTTGCCCTTGTGCAAATTCGGACAAGGCTTCCGGTTTTTGTCCTTTCTTGTTCATGCCTATCACCTCAAAGGCCCGGCGTCCGCTGATGGTCACCAAATTGGCCGGGATGTGTTTATCGGTCGAGTAGGTGATTTGGTTGTTCAAAATGTCGGCTTTGAAGAAGTAGTAGGTGCCATCTGCGGTTTCCAAGGTGATTTCTTTGGACGGTAGTCGCTTCTGTGCTTCTACGTAGCAATCCACTTCGTAGTTCAAGCAGCATTTCAGTTTGGCACATTGCCCGGCCAGCTTTTGAGGGTTGAGCGATAGGTCTTGGTAGCGAGCGGCTCCGGTGGATACGGATACGAAGTTGGTCATCCAAGTGGAACAACAGAGTTCACGGCCACATGGGCCGATGCCTCCGATGCGTCCGGCCTCCTGACGGGCTCCGATCTGTTTCATCTCGATGCGCACTCTGAACACTTCGGCCAGCACCTTGATGAGCTG
>JAXFUC010000011.1:0-86738 GCA_034176395.1 Bacteroides sp.
GTCGCTCGTTCTTCTTTACCTCGATGACCTCACCTCCGTTGTAGGGCAGAATATAACCTCCATAGGATTTCATATTCAGTTTTTCGACAATGGGCATGATGCCATAGGTCGGTCGTCCCGAAGCCAACACCAGTTTAATGCCCCCTTCTTGCAACTTCAGCAAGGTTGTGCGATTTCTTTCGCTGACCTCCTTATTCGAGTTGGCCAAGGTGCCATCTATGTCGAGTATTAGCAAACGGAATTTCATGCTCGTTAGCGTAATGTATTTGGTTTCTGATTTGTGGTTCTTGAGCGGCAAAGATATACAATTTGCACAGAGTTTCGCAAAACAAGCGAGGCGAAAAATCAAAAGATTACCTTTCGCCGGATAGCCCTTGCAGAGCGAATTTCCACCACATCAAAACCGAGTGGATTCCGGACGAGACGAAGCCCGCTCCCTCCCCTTGCACAAGGCTTCGACCCTTCCTCTTTGCACGAATCATCCACCGGGCATTTGTGTCGGGAAAACTAAGCACCTGCACTTGTCCACCGAAGTGCCTACACTTTGCCACCAAAGTGTCCACACTTTGCAAACGAAGTGCCTACACTTTGCAAACGAAGTACCTACACTTACCTACCAACGTGTTTGCATCGCAGTTGCCAACGTCGAACAGACAGCTCGGCATCTGCCTCCGCGCACAAATAGAGATACGAGAACTCGGTCAAGTTCTGCTTTTCCCTACCTTTGCTCCCATGCAAACAAAGAACAAACGAGTATTGCTGGGCATGAGCGGAGGGACGGACAGCTCGGTATCGGCCATGAGGCTGCTTGAAGACGGATACGAGGTCACGGGTGTCACCTTCAGGTTCTACGACAGCCCCGGGAGCGAAGAACACATGGCCGATGCACAAACCCTGGCCAAGCAGTTGGGCATTGCTCATTTTGTGTACGATGCACGCCAAACATTCGAGGAAGAGGTGGTGAAGTATTTTGTGAACGAATACTTGGCCGGGCGAACGCCCGTTCCCTGCGTGCGATGCAACAATCGAATGAAATGGCCCTTGCTGGCCCAATTGGCCGATGAGCGCAACATTCATTACTTGGCAACGGGACATTATGTACGCACCGTCAGGGTGGATGGATGCTATTTCGTGACTCATGCCGAGGATGCAGACAAGGATCAAACGTTTTTCCTTTGGGGATTGCCGCAACACATCCTTGAGCGCATGCTTCTACCCATGGGCAACCTAACCAAAAGCGAGGCTCGTCGCTGGGCAGCCGAGCGGGGATTTCATCGGGTATCGACCAAGAAAGACAGCTTGGGTGTTTGTTTCTGCCCCACCGACTACCGACCTTTCTTGCGTGAATGGCTGCACATCCGACGACCCACACAAGCGGCAAGCATCCGGCCCGGCCGTTTCCTCGACGAAAATGGCTGCACTTTGGGCATGCACGAGGGCTATCCGTTTTACACCATCGGGCAGCGGCACGGACTGGGCATCCATCTCAATCGCCGCATCTTTGTGCAAAGCATCGATGCCGTGCACAACGACATCGTGCTGAGCGACTATGCTCGGCTTGAAAAGACCCAAATGTGGCTCAAAGAATGGAATGTGGTTTGTGAGGAGCGATTGCTGGGAGTAAGCGATGTCATCGTGCGCATCCGTTATCGCAATCAAGAGAATCGCTGCACAGTAAGGGCAACCACCGACGGCAGGTTGCACGTGCAGCTGGACGAACCCTTGGCAGCCATTGCCCCGGGGCAGGCGGCCGCGTTTTACAAAGACGGCTTGTTGCTGGGTGGGGGCATCATAGAACGGGCGCAATAAACGCACCGACGGTGCCCTGTTTTCCCACAAAAAGACGGACAAATCCTAAAACCTCACCTGGAAACGAGCTTGCAAGGCATTAACCCGAGAGTTGGTTTCCAAATCGGTATTCTTGAGGTTGGTATGCGAATAATGCAGTCGGCACACCATGTTTTTACTCAAATAGTAATTGAGAGTCAGCGAAAGGTCGCGCAAGCAGCCTCCTTGCAGCTCGCCGCGCGAAAGGTCGGTCACATCATAGGCCAAAACGCATTCCAACGAGCCGGGAGCCGGATCGGTCAGTCGGCTTTCGCGCTCGGAGTAGGTATAATCCTTGCCCAATACCACGGTGCGCAACAAAGCATAGCCGCTATGCATGGCCACAGGGCTGTGTCCATCCGTACGAGTCACCCGATTGTAATAGTATTGGCTCTCCAACGCCCATCGCCCATAGGCCATACATAGCTCGGGCGTGCACTTGAACAAGGCTCGTGCGTGGTCAACCGTTACGGACTGAGCCGTGACCTGCGCCACCCGAGTGGGATAGCGGTTGGAGAATACGAAGCTACTGTGGTTCAACTTCGGATCGGAGTGAAAGCGAGGTGTTTCGTAGGCTCCCGACAAGCCGATATGAAAGATGGCTCCCGGCTGCCTCAGTGGCCGATAAACCCATCTTGACATCATCCCCCAAGCTTGGTTACCGCTCTGATCAGTGGTGCGTTTAAAGGCATCTTTCTCCACATACAGACTACCTGCGGCTGATAACACCCCATGGTTATAAACATACATGACCCCTAAGTCGCGCGACTCCACAAAGGTAGTATGTGAGGCGAGCGGAATCATTGTGACCTTATCGGCCGAGCTCACCGTATTGTGCAGCCCATAATGGTGGCGAAAGTTACCCACCCGTATGCGGTGCTTCTTCCCCCACCGACGCTCCATATAGACATCGCTCATGGAAAACTTACTATGTCCATAGGCTGCCTCCACGCAAAATGAATAATCGCCCCAAACGGCTTCCAACCCGGCACGCACATCGGACAGGGCCAAGCCGTTGCCCAACCCTTGCTCGTGATTGCTAAAAAGGGCAGCATCCATAAGCATGCGCCCGGTGGGCACCACCTCCATGCGCTGGGCATGGAGGGCGGTTGCACCGAGAAGTAAAAACAAAAAGGCCGATAGGTGACGAATATTCATGTAGGAATCATTGTTTTAAGATGCGTTCGTATTCTCCGTTTGTCAAGAGTTGCAAGGCGCGTTTCAAACTTGCGTTCTCGGCATTCATCACTTGATAGTACTCGTTGATGCGCCATAGGCTGCGAGCCACCAAGGCTTTCAGCTGCACCCGTATCAATGGGAGCGAAGCCTTGTATTCCTCTTCATTGAGTTTCACCCCGGCAGTTTCAGCGTGCTGCTTGAGTTTTTCCAGCAGGTTGGCAGGCACTTCAAAGGCAGTGTCAAAGGCCGCGAAGCTCTTGTAGCGCTTTTGCAGTTCCTTGCGATGGTCGTTTACATAGGTCAAAGCCATCTGATTGATAATGCCTTTAGCAGCTATCTGTCTGTAATAAGGAGTGTATCCGGTGGTGTCTATGGGCACAAAGAAATCGGGCATGATGCCTCCGCCTCCATACACCGTGCGGCCGAGCTTCAAGGTTTGCACACGGAGTGAATCGGGCAAATGAACGCTATCCGCCTCGTTCAGTTCTCCACGTTGGAAGCGTTTCAGGATGTCCTCTTGGTAATTCTTCAGTTTCTCTTCGCTGCTCGTACCTTCGCCTCCTTCATAGGGCTTCTGAATGCAGCGTCCTGCAGGCGTGTAGTAGCGAGAAACAGTCAGTCGCATCAAAGACCCATCGGGCAATTCAAAGGGACGTTGCACCAGGCCCTTACCGAACGAGCGACGTCCCACCACAATGGCACGGTCGTTGTCTTGAAGAGCTCCGCTCAGCACTTCACTGGCCGAAGCCGTGTACTCGTCGACCAAAATCACTACACGTCCTTGCTTGAGGATACCGTTGCCTTGTGCACGGAATTCGTCACGCTTGGCATTACGTCCTTGGGTATAAACAATGAGGTCGCCTTCTTTCAAGAATTCGTTGGCCAAATCTACCGCTGCCTTGAGGTAGCCACCGCCGTTGCCTTGCAAATCCAGTATCAAATCCTTCATACCTGCATGACGCAAGCTGGCCAAGGCTTGAATGCACTCATCGTAAGTAGTGGCTGCGAAGCGGTTGATACGAATGTATCCGATTTGTGGGCCGGCCATATAATCGGTGTCGACACTGAAGATGGGCACCATATCACGCTTTACCGGAAGTACGATGTGCTCTTTCACGCCGGGGCGCATGAGGGTGAGATGCACCTTAGATCCCTTAGGACCGCGCAGACGGCGCATGATGTCGTCCACCTGCATCTTCACACCGGCAACGGCAGTATCGTTGACGGCAATGATGCGGTCGCCCGCCAACACACCGGCTTTGTCCGACGGTCCGTCACTAACCGGCTGCACCACAATCATCGTGTCTTCGACCATCTCGAACTGAACACCTATTCCTTCGAATTCACCTTGAAGCGGTTCGGTCAGTCTTCTCACCTCTTCGGCCGTTGTGTACGTAGAGTGCGGGTCCAATTCGCCCAGCATTTTCACGATAGCCGTTTCCACCAAGCGATCTTCGTTCACTGGATCCACATAGAAACGAGAGACAATCAACTCGGCGGCTTGAAGTTTTTGCAAGGGCAAAGATGCGGACTGCTGAGCCGAAACGCTTACGGTTTCCAACACAAGCATCCACAGAATCAGGAGAAATGAAACTTTTTTCATCTGAATGTTCTTTATTGATAAGACTATGTCCACAGTTGTTTATGTGGCGGCAAAGATACACGCAATTCTCACCCTGCCAACATCTAACTTGGTAGAATTCTGTTACCTTTGCAAAAAATACACCTTATTCGATTGAATTCTCATGGAACATACGCTGGTCATTTATAATACCCTGAGTCGAGAGAAAGAACGCTTCGTACCCATTCACGCTCCACACGTGGGCTTATATGTTTGTGGTCCCACCGTATATGGAGACGCTCACCTCGGTCATGCCAGGCCTGCCATCACCTTTGATTTGCTGTTTCGCTACCTCACCCACCTGGGCTACCGCGTCAGGTACGTGCGCAATATAACCGATGTGGGGCATTTGGAGCACGACGCAGACGAAGGCGAGGACAAGATTGCCAAAAAGGCACGCCTTGAACAGCTCGAACCCATGGAAGTAGTACAGTATTATTTGAATCGCTACCACGAAGCCATGCGACAGCTCAACGTGCTACCTCCCAGCATAGAACCCCACGCTTCGGGACACATCATCGAACAGATTGCACTGGTAGAGAAAATCATCGCAGCCGGATACGCCTATGTCAGCGAGGGATCCGTTTACTTCGACGTGGCCAAGTACAACGAAGACCACCGTTACGGCAAACTCTCAGGTCGCAATCTGGAGGATGTCATCAACACCACACGAGAGCTTGACGGACAAAAAGAAAAGCGCAACCCCGCCGACTTCGCACTCTGGAAAAAGGCGCAACCCGAGCACATCATGCGATGGCCTTCGCCTTGGGGCGATGGATTCCCCGGTTGGCACGCCGAATGCACGGCTATGGGTCGCAAATACCTGGGCGAAGAGTTTGATATCCACGGAGGAGGCATGGACTTGGTGTTCCCACACCACGAATGCGAGATAGCCCAATCGGTGGCTTCGCAGGGACACGACATGGTGCGCTACTGGATGCACAACAACATGATCACCATCAATGGAACCAAGATGGGCAAATCCTTGGGCAACTTCATCACCTTGGATCAGTTCTTCACCGGCTCTCATCCGCTCCTGACACGTTCCTATTCGCCCATGACCATCCGCTTCTTCATACTCCAAGCGCACTATCGCAGCACGGTGGACTTCAGCAACGAAGCCCTTCAAGCTGCGGAGAAAGGATTGGAACGTTTGCTCGACACTATCGCAACCCTAAGCCGTCTCACACCGGCCGACCGCAGTTCGGATGGTATCGACCCGGGCTCACTGCGCCAAAAGTGTGCCGATGCCATGAACGACGACTTGAATACGCCCCAAGTCATCGCACACCTCTTCGAGGCTGCACGAATAGTCAACACCGTGGCAGCAGGCAATGCCACCCTATCGGCCCAAGATTTGGACGAGCTGCGCAGCCTCTTCCACCTCTACTGCTTCGACATCATGGGATTGACCGAGGAAAAGCAATCGGCCGGCGACCGTGAAGCTGCTTACGAGCAAGCCGTGAATCTCTTGCTACAACAACGCGTCAAGGCCAAGGCCAATAAAGACTGGGCCACCTCGGACGAGATACGCAATACGCTCACAGCCCTTGGTTTTGAAATCAAAGACACCAAGGATGGTTTTGAATGGAAGTTGAATAAATAAGTCTCTACCCACAGCCATCGCCATGGGCGACCGGCTTTTGCCCAAGACAACGGGCGTACTCTCTTGCTGAGAGTACGCCCGTTGTCAGTTATATACCCAATTTATGTAAGACAGATGCTGTTGAGTCACCAAGGGAGCGACAGCCACCTGTCAACCGCCCAACGGTCGGCCGGACTTACCGGCTCGGCTACCCATCAATCCTTGACCAGTTGGTAATCGAGCTGTTTCTTCTCTAAATTGGCCCGAGCCACCCTGATGGTCACCGCATCGCCCAAGCTATACACACCGTGATGACGGCGGCCACGTAGGCAATAATTCTTTTCATCGAATTCGTAGTAGTCATCGTCCAAATCTCGAATGGGAACCATTCCTTCGCATTTGTTCTCGTTCAACTCCACGTAGAGCCCCCACTCGGTGACTCCGGAGATGACCCCTTCGAACACTTGTCCCAAACGTTCGCTCATGAACTCCACTTGCTTGTATTTCACCGAGGCGCGCTCGGCGTTGGCAGCAATCTGTTCCATATTCGACGAGTGCTCGCATAGATCTTCGTATTTCAGTTCCGATGCACTGCGACCTCCCTCCAAGTACTTTGTCACCAGCCTATGCACCAGCAAGTCGGGATAGCGACGGATGGGCGAAGTGAAGTGCGTATAATAAGGGAAAGCCAATCCGTAGTGCCCTATGTTATGGGTGGAATAGCGTGCTTTCTGCATGGCTCGGATGGAAACCGTTTCGATCAAGTTTTCTTCCTTTTGGCCGTGAACATCGTCGAGCAAGCGATTGATCGACTTGGATATATCATTCTTGGAGCCGGTGGTTCGTATTTTGTAACCGAAGCGTGCGATGAACTTGGCCAAGTTGTCGAGCTTCTCCGGGTCGGGCAAGTCGTGAATGCGGTAGGGCAATACCTTGGCCTTGCGTCCTTTGGGCACACGTCCTATCTGTTCTGCCACCGTTCGGTTGGCCAGCAGCATAAACTCCTCGACCAGCTTGTGGGCATCTTTCGACTCCTTGAAGTACACACTGACCGGTTTGCCTTGTTCGTCTATTTCAAACTTCACCTCATAGCGGTCGAAATTGATGGCTCCTGCCGCAAACCGCTTTTGTCGCAAGCATTTGGCCATTTTGTCGAGCATAAGCAATTCTTCCTTATACTCCCCGCTACCGGATTCAATAATCTCTTGTGCTTCTTCGTAGGTGAAACGGCGATCGGACTTAATCACGGTATGCACTGTTCGCGAAGCCTTTACCTCGCCCAGCTCGTCGAGTTGGAAGATGACCGAGAATGCCAACTTCTCTTCATGGGGTCGCAGCGAACAGATAAAGTTGCACAGACGCTCGGGCAGCATGGGTATGGTGCGATCCACCAGATATACCGACGTGGCACGCTTCTCGGCCTCTTTGTCTATCAGGCTCCCCTCTTTCACATAATGGCTCACATCGGCGATGTGCACCCCCACTTCCCACAGTCCGCCTTCGAGGCGACGAATGGAAAGTGCGTCGTCAAAGTCCTTGGCATCCTTGGGGTCGATGGTGAACGTGGTCACCTCACGGAAGTCTTCCCTACGGTCGATTTCCTCGGCAGGTATTTCGTCGGGAATGCGACCGGCTGCTCGTTCCACGGCCTGCGGATAGACATAGGGCAAACCGAACTCGGCCAAGATGGCATGCATCTCAGTGTCGTTATGGCCCGATCGGCCCAATACGTCGATAACCTCCCCAATGGGATTCTTTGCCTTCTCGGGCCACTCGATGATGCGCACCACGGCTTTGTCGCCATCTTTTCCGCCTTTGAGCTTGTCGCGCGGAATGAATATATCGTTGGCCAAGGTGCGATTCTCGGTGACCAAAAACGAATAGGCCTTGGACACCTCGAGCGTACCGACAAATGTTTCGTTGGCTCGCTCCAGGATCTCGATCACTTCGCCCTCGGCCGGCCGGTTCTTACGCTTGGCATAAAAGGCAATGCGCACCCGGTCGTTGTTCATGGCCCGACCCGAATTGCGCTCGGCAATGAAGATGGGCTCGCCTCCTTCGTCGGAAACAAAGGAGTTCTTGCCGTTGCTCTTCCGATGAAACCGCCCCACCATCTCTATACCGTGCAGGTTGAGTTTGAAACGTCCCTGCTCTACCTCGCTGATGTAGTCGTCGGCCAAGAGTTCGTGCAAGATGTCGACACACAACATTTTCTGGGGGTGGGTGGTCAATCGCAGTTCGGAAAATATATACTTCATGCTCACTACCTCGCCGGTCTTGGCATGGAAAAAGTTGATCAACAGTGCAGCCAATTCCTTCTTGGTCATCCGTTTGCCTGCTTTCTTTTCTCTGCGTTCTTTTTTCTTTGCCATCCTTGATACGTTTTAGTGATTTCTTGTTTACAAAGATAGACTTTATCCGCAGCCTCGGTGCGGTTTGGGTTGTTTTTTAAGTCTTTTTACTCTGTGTACATTTATTCCAACGTAGCTTCGGAGCATGGGTTCGGAAAGAAAAAACATGCAACACATCTACATTTTCAAGTCGACACACCTCATGCAAGCACGAACTTCGCTACCTTCGCAGTCGCATCACCTCATTCATCCTGCATTCATGCTCCTATCGCCCGAAACCCTCGCCTTCGTTCGCCTACATCGGCAAGCCGATGTTCGCCGGCTGGCTTTGCAAGCCAAGCCTTCCCCCGGGCTGGATCTATCGGCTGCGCTCACGCAGATAGCAGGGCGACAGATCGCCGACTCCAAAATTCCTTCATGGGCCGCCTGCGAAACGGTGCTCTACCCTCCCCATCTATCGCTGGAGCAATGTTCGTCCGAGGTCACAGCTCGCTACAAAGCCGGGCTGGTGCAAGGAAAATCCATGACCGACCTCACCGGAGGCATGGGGGTGGACTTTGCCTTCTTGGCCGCGGGCTTTGAGCAGGCAACCTATGTGGAGCGGCAACCTCATCTATGCCGGCTGGCTCACCACAACTTCGAGGCACTGAAGCTCGATCATACCGAAGTGATTAATAGCCAAGCCGAAACCCATTTGCAAGCCATGGAGCCGGTGGATGTCATCTTCGTAGACCCTGCGCGCCGCGATGCACAAGGGGGCAAAGTGGCAGCATTGAGCCAATGCGAACCCGACGTGACACAGCTCGAACCCTTGCTAAGAGCCAAAGCTCGACAAGTGTTGATCAAACTATCGCCCATGCTCGACCTCACCGAAGCCATCCAGAGCTTGAGCAGTGTGCACGAAGTACACATCGTGTCGGTGAACAACGAATGCAAGGAAATGCTGCTGATGCTTCGCCCCGAACCCGCTCCCGCCTCACCGCTCATCCACTGCATCAACCTATCGGGCGAAACGACCCACCTGTTCTCATTTACGCAAGCCGAGGAGAAAGCAACCCCATGTCCCTTGGCCAACCGCCTACTGACCTATCTCTACGAGCCCAACGCCTCGTTGCTCAAGGCTGGTGCCCATAAACTCATCGCTCATCGGTTGGGCGTACAGAAGCTGCATCCTCACAGCCATCTCTACACCTCAACCCAATTCGTGCCTCGATTTCCGGGACGCAGCTTCCGCATCGTAGACTGCTGCGGCTTTGCCAAAAAAGAGTTGAAAGCCCTGCTGGGTACACTTGCCAAGGCCAACCTGAGCATTCGCAACTTTCCCTCCTCGGTGGCCGATCTGCGCAAACGGCTGAGCAATCTGCCCGAAGGGGGCAATGACTACCTCTTTGCCACTACGCTGGCCGACGAACAGCACGTACTCATCCGGGCAGTGAAATGCCGGCCGACAGTCGACGAATCGGAAATGGCCGATTAAGTGCAAACACTTACCGACCGAAGTGCCCACACTTAGCCGCCGAAGTGCCTGCACTTACCGAGCAAAGCGTAGGCACTTTGCTCGTCGAGCTCATGGGGTTGACATGAAAGGCTCCAATAGAGGGTGGACGATGCTTCTGCATTGAAAATTATCTATATTTGCACCGAATTTATCACAAACAAAAATCAACAACATGGATATTCTTTTACTCGTGGGCGGACTGCTGCTCATCTTGCTGGGAGCCAATGGTCTCACCGACGGAGCCGCCTCGATTGCCAAGCGTTTCAACATTCCTTCCATCGTCATCGGCTTGACCATCGTGGCCTTCGGCACCTCGGCTCCCGAGCTAACCGTAAGCGTTTCCTCGGCTCTGAAAGGAAGCCCCGACATCGCCATCGGCAATGTGGTGGGAAGCAACATATTCAACTCGCTCATGATTGTGGGATGCACCGCCCTGATAGCTCCCATACCCATCGTGCGCAACACCTTGCGCAAGGAAATCCCCTTGAGCATCTTGGCGGCCGTGGCTTTGTTCTTCTGCGTGTCCGACGTATGGATGGACGGTAGCACGGCAGGCAATGTGGTGAGCCACACCGATGGATGGCTGTTGCTATGCTTCTTTGCCATCTTCCTGGGCTACACCTTTGCCATTGCCAAACCCGAAGACGTCGGCACCTCGACAAGCGAAAGCGAAGGCGGCGACATCAAAGTGCTACCGTGGTGGCAGTCTATCCTCTACATCGTGGGGGGCTTGGCCGGCTTGGTTTATGGCGGCCGTTTGTTTGTCGACGGCGCAACGGGACTGGCCTTGGGCTTGGGAGTCAGCGAATCTGTTGTGGGGCTGACGATTGTAGCCGGCGGCACATCGCTGCCCGAGCTGGCCACATCGGTTGTGGCAGCTTGGAAAAAGAATCCCGAAATAGCCATAGGCAACGTGGTGGGAAGCAATCTCTTCAACATCTTCTTCATCCTCGGAACAAGTGCCGCCATCACCCCTCTACCGCTGCAGGGCATTACGCTTATGGACTTCTATGTACTCATCGGGTCGGGTGTGTTGCTGTGGCTGTTCGGCCTCTTCTTTGCCAAACGAACCATTACTCGCCCCGAAGGAATCATCTTGTTTCTTGCCTACGTGGCCTACACAACCGTGCTCATCCTGCAACAATCCTAAGCACAGAAGCCGTAGGAGCGTCACGGAAATCACTTCCTGCTCGTTCGCAACTTCAGCCTCCAAAAGGCCCAAACCAATAGCACAAGGCAACTCGAAAGGAGGAGGCAATAGCTTACATGGCCCATGACCGACCGCAGACTCACAGCGTCGGGATGGGCTATGTGGGCATGGACCGATATACCATTGTTGAGTACGTGGAAAATCAAACCGGGCAATAGGCTTTGCGTGCGGTGGTAGAGCCAAGCCAGCAACCAACCTCCCAAAACGGCCGAAGGAATCTGCGCCGGATTCAAATGGGCAAAGCCGAAAAGCAAAGCCGATAAGCACAAAGCCCTACCCACCGAATAACAGCCCAACAACTGCCGAGTGATCAGTCCTCGAAACATCCACTCCTCGACCAACGGTCCCATGACAACGGCCAATAAGATGCCGGGGACACCCGTTTGCAGGATGGAATCCATGCCCTCATTGCCCCAATCGGGCAGAAACGAAAAAGGAAGCGTGGCCCATTCGATGACTACCACCGCCGAAAGGCTGAGAACCATCACCTCTGTCCATCCCCCGAAACTCAGTCGGTGAGCAGATCGAACAAAGGCTCTTCGTCCGTCAACCTTCCACAAATAGAGCACTATCCACAAAAAGCCCATGAAGGCCGAAAGGAGCATCACGGCCGGAGATCCGGACTGCCAAACATCGTTGGCTCCGCTCCATGCCCGGCCAACAAAGACAAGCAGCATCGCCAAAGCCGCAACATATTGCAATAACAAAAAGACACCGACGTGTTTCAACACGGTTCGCATCTCGCACCTCCTTCTTTATCGATTAGACAACAAAACATCGCAAAGGTGACCATTTTCGTACAGAAGTCGAAATCAGCCTTCGCTTTTTGCCATCCTTGCAGCTTGCCCTTGCATTTCTTTCCATACCTTTGCCTCTATCACCAAGTATTCAAAACCACGCCATGGACATTTTACAACTCATGCAAAGCCGATACACCACCAAAGTGTATGACCCCACAAAGAAACTCTCCGACGAACAGATACAAACCCTCAAAGAAGTGCTTCGTCTATCGCCTTCGTCCATCAACAGTCAGCCTTGGAAATTCGTTTTCGTGGGCGATACCGATCTCAAGAACAAGCTGGCTGAACACTCTCAACACAATGCCGAGAAGGTGAGAGATGCCTCGCACGTGGTCGTGTTTTGCAAGCAAACTGACGTGCAAGCCTTTGCCGATAGTCTGCCAAGCTACCTGCCTCAGCCCGCCGTAGACTACTTCAACAACCATGTGCACCCCTTGCCCGATACCCACATACAGACGTGGATGACCCATCAGACATACCTCGCACTCGGTATTTTCCTCACAGCCTGCGCTTCGATGGGCATAGACTCCACCCCCATGGAAGGCATCGACCGCACTGCCTACACACAGCTGCTGGCCGAAGATGGGTATGACGTAGTGCTGGCCGTAGCCATCGGCCACCGCGACGAAAAGGATTACAATCAACCTTCACTCAACCCCAAAAGGCGAAAGAATGCCCATGAGGTGCTGGAGGAACGATGAGGGGGGGAGGAGAACCCGACGTGTGTCGAACGGGATCACTGTATAACCCTCCAAAGGATACACCGTTCACACCTCGAAAAAAGACCTTGCCAACGAACTCGCAGATTGGAAGAAGCCGTGAGAGTATTTGTACAAAAAGCGATTCTTACTTGATTCTTCGCACAATATACTCACTGAAAATCCTTACCTCTGCTTGACTATGTTCCGTCTTAAGACGTTCAAGTCGCTCACATAGATTCTTTAGTTCAGTAGCCAACGCTATGGTTTCAGTCTTGTTAATATTCTTCTCGTTACTTACATTTTCCCTCCATGCCGACAGCAACAAAAGTTGCATATCCATTTGGTGATAATTTACTGAGTTAGAAGTATCGAAACCGTTGAATAGAGCATTGTAAAGGTCGTCAAAGAACTGAACCTCATCATAATTCTTTCCAGCAAAGACTTGTGCTTGTAAAGAAGCGATAGTCCTCGAAGACAAGAGGTTGGAAAAGAGCTTTTGTAATTCAGGATACAGCACCTGTTTCTTTAATTCAGGGTATTGTGTGTTTAATTGTTTCCCACCAATTTCTTGAGAAGGGCGAAACAAGAAACGCTCCAGTTGAAGCATTGCTTCATGCTGTTCCTCAGCAGGACTACTACTTCCAATTATTGAAGCGATATTGCTTAGCTCTTGAGCATATAATTGCAAAGCCTTTCGATATAAGCCCATCAAGTTTTTAGACGTTGTTTTATTCTTATGCAGCCATGAAGGAAGCTCGTTCATAGCATTTTGTAATTGCTGAAGAGCTGCAGAACCTTTAGGCATGGAGCTTAACCGTTGTGCCCATAAAGTCTTTCCTGCATCTATCTTTTCCTTTGAAACTTCAATAAGGTGAAACATACGCTCACGATCTTCGTAACAAGTTTGTCCGGCTTTAAAAGGAGAATAAGCATATAACATTGCCGGACATATCTCATCTTGAAAACCCTTCTTCAAGCCGAGAAGCACACCGATCTGACGCGAAACTTCTCGTTCCAAAAGATCTGCCTCTACTTCACTGTGAGACCTATCATCCCGTATCCGTTGGTCAACACCACCGCAGAGCAGAAGATATTCATCCATTTTTTCTTTCATAAAGCCGTGGCCCACATTCAATCTACACGAAAGGATCTCACCTGTACGCGGGTGATGGATCAAACTTCCACTCACTCCCGGCAACCGCATATCGTAAGAAATACAGGCTCTTTGTTCAGCGATCTCCCCCGAATACTTTGTTTCATCTAAAATAAGAGTAAAAGGTACACCTATTTTTCGAAGAGTTCTATTCCATGCAAGGATACTACGCCGCACAGCAGGCTTATACGTAGAAGGAAAGAGTGGATCGAGATGAAAAACCAGAGGACAAGACACATCCCAATGTAGCACCAAAGAGTCTTCGACCGCCCCATAAGGGTCCTGACTGTAATCAACAAAAGGAACCGACTGCAACGGTAAACGGGGATGCGCCAATCGAATGAGATCAGTTTTCTGAGGAAGCAAACGAAAGACACAAGAGAGTTCAAGTGGAAGGCTCCCTAAAGGTAAAGCCATAGCTAAATTAGAGAAGCGATTTTCTCCTCCTTCGCTCTCATGATAACGCTGCAAGGTAAAGGTGACACCGTCAGCAAAAGGATGAATGCGTAGCAAACTCGAAAGTTCTCCTTTCAATCCGCGCAGAAACGAGAATTGGTAACTAAACCAATCATCGCCATTTAGCTGCTCGGTAATCTCAATGATAGCTCCTCCCCGAGGCGAGTAACAAGTAATTGGATAGGCAAACCCGAGAGGCTGCACATTGGAAGATAGGAAAGCTGCCTGTTGCGTATCCTTTACAGCCATTCGCTCGTTATAGAAGGGCTGCTGAAAGTACAGAGTAGTACTGTCGTGAACAACAATCCGCACCACACCTATGCTTTTAACAGGACGATTGAGCAGATCAAATCCACGATTGATCTGAGCACGAATTTCAACTTCTCGATTAAAATAGCGCGAAGGAATTTCCAGAAACACACGTGCCTCTTTTTGGTATACAGGGAAAAGCCCGTCTGTCGCAATGGCACCGGAGCAAAATTCTTCGAATGAGACGGTCTTCTGCTGCGCTTGCATGACATATGTAAAATAGAAGCAAAAGAAACATGCCGTTATCAGAAATTTCTTTAACATACGAGTATCGATTAAAAGAGATGGAACTATAATTGAATGCGATTGGCTATTATCCGGGCAGAAGAACGTTCAATAGGATCGGATGCTTGGAAACTTTGCTGCCAAGCAGCAGTCTTGATTTCTCGCAAGGTTCCGAAAACTTGGATCAACAATTCAGAAGAATGTATTCGATTCTCCGCATCCAAAAGTTGCATCAAACGATCAACATAACTAATCTGCATCTGCCGTTTGAGAAGGGGGGTAATATCTCCCCTCTCCCATTCCTCGAATAACCCCTTTTGGAGACCTTTTAATACCTCTCCAGTAGTCAAATAATAGCCTTTCTGATCTACACGAAGAATCGCACGTATTAACCCCTCTATAAGCTCTTTTCGGCAACGATCATACTCTTGTTGTACATCTATCTCAAGTCTATTAGTAAGCTCCTTATCAAAAAGTTCTCCTGGAGGATTCAGCACATAGGAACGGATAAAATCTAATACTCTATGAGAATACTCCCTACTCTCATTGGATAACTCTTCTTCATTGGGAACACGCAGGGTTTTCCCTCCAAG
This sequence comes from Bacteroides sp., assembly GCA_034176395.1. Taxonomy (GTDB): domain Bacteria; phylum Bacteroidota; class Bacteroidia; order Bacteroidales; family Bacteroidaceae; genus Bacteroides. The sequence goes on from JAXFUC010000011.1 coordinate 15,509, forward strand.
ATGTTCATACACGTGTTGAACCCATTGAAGATAATGCTGCAAGACTGATTGATAGCGTCCTTGCCACACTCGTAAAGAGATCCTATCAAGAGGGCTCCACTCGTCTATTCGCCTGCAAATGCTCTTGAGGTTTTCAATGCCTTGCGAATTCGCTTCCACATGGTCATTACTCAAATCTTCTGCTTGCGCATACACATTTCCACCACCAGCGAAGGCCAATAATTGATTTCTCTGCTGTTCTTGCTCCCACAATCGTCGAGCTTTATTTCTTTCCTCCATAGTTTTTCCTGGAAAAAGACGATATGCCCATTCGATGGCATACCTATCATAATGCCCAATCTGTATACGGCGATTTCTCAAAGAAACGGTATCTTGAGGGCGTAGCACATAATTGTAGCGTACGTAATCCATTATGGATGTGCCAATACTATTTTTAGTCAAAAACTCATTATCTCGCAATTGCTCAATGCTGTAATGACTACTGCCTAAAAAATTATGCTCCAATCCCAGCGTATGCCCTATTTCATGAGATAGAACAAACTTAATCACTTCATGCTGAATCGAGTCGGGCAGCACCACATTCCAAGCTGCGGAATCACTTGCCGCACACTGTGCAAAGTACCATTTCTGCAACAGGTTCATCACACTACTAAATATCCCAACGTGACAAGCTATAATTTCTCCGGAATAAGGTTCGCACGGCGTCGGCCCATAAGCATTATTTTGCCCAGAAATTTTCCAAGAGATGAAAGGGAAAGACGTATCATGAATCTGAAAACTATCTCCATTCTCCGCGATAGGAGCCAAACAAGCATCAATGGCATCTTGGAATCCAGCCTGTTCAAAAGCCGAACGCCAATCACGCACAGCTTCAATCATAGCCTGTGTAAACTGAGGTGGTGTATTGCGATCAATGTAGAATACGATAGGATTGATCGGTTTCACAAGCTCTCCACGTTCATATCGGGCCTTATCTTCAGGAGATATTTCAAGTCTCCAACGTTTTATGATTCCGACTTGACGAGGAGATTCATTCTGAGAATAATATGTTTTGGGAATGGAAAAATAGCTTCCAGATGTTGCCAGAATATGCTCCAACGCAGATGACGGTAGCAATCTTACGCAAATACCAGTACGCCACAAACCTACATAGGACGGGGGTGTAGGTTTACCCGGAAGTCCGAAGGAGGAACTTCGATAGCAACGATCAATGTTGAACAAAATACGATCCGGATAAGACTTCCAGGAGTAAATCGAATCAAAATCTTGTAATCTACTCCCAATTTCCAAATCGAAAGAAGCCATATCTAATGTAAACAAGGAGTGATTCTTTAGGAATGATCCCACTTCAACTAAGGATCTATCAGACTGGCGAGAGATTATTGGAAGATTAGCGTATAGCTTCTGCCTTTCACTCTGCTGTAGAATGCGGGCATAACAATTCGAAGAATCTTCTACAACCTCCTCGTGAGGAATACTCATGACTTGTAGTTTGTCCCCTTCCTTTCTTAGTTTAAAGAATAAGGGGCCTATGATATCACCTGCATAGCCAAACTTTTTCTCCATGTTTCGCATTGGGCGAGCCGGTGTTTCTAGGAGAGTGGTTGTCACAACAAAGGAACGTTCCAACATCGAATCAGGTATCTCCCAATAAATCTGTTCACCGCTTTGATAAGCGGTGAACAGACCTGAGGCAAGACTCCTATATGTTTTCCCTGGGGGAAAATCATCCATATTACGAGCACTGCCTACTAAGTGGAGAGAGAGCAACGTAAGTAAACTCAAGAGTATCCTCAACATAGCCAACTATTCATAATTGAAGGTGATATCTACAATCTTTGCAAACGGATTAGCGGCATCCTTATAAACACATATACTATTCTCAGCCTTACTCACGTCACCGGATGGGGTCATTTGTAGTTCAACCACATAATTACCGTTTTGTCCATTTACTCCCAATCCCAAAGACATACCGTATTCCTCTAGGTTCTCGGGATCCTTGAACTTGAGACAGGAAATCACAGCCGTTTTATCTTCGTACTCATAAACTTTGGTGACTTTCTTACGGTCCAAATCTATCCGATACACCCCATTTCCAGAGCTCATAAACAACAAGTTGGATACGTAAGCGAAAGAGGCTGCAAAACGAGCACTTGATAGATCTGTCTCTGAAGGAAGACCTATTTGATATTGTGCAAAACAGGCTGCTTCTCCCCTTATTTCACTGAATTGAAAAACTGTAAGATTCTTACCTGCTACGTCTGATGCAATCGCATAGAGATAATTTCCATAACTTCCACTCACTATATCTTTAATGTCCAAATTAGGATCTACTTGATTGGGGTCAAAAACATTGGCTTGCGTTCCACTGACTTCAATCTCCCTTAAAATAGTATGCTTGTCGGACCACGGAGAATTGTACACACGTATCGGTTGAGAGGGTACAGACATGAAATCAAATAACTGCAAGCCTATCTTTTTCAAGAATCTCCGTTTTCCTTTGTCAAAAAAGATAGCAGAAGAATAACCAGAACCGTAGGCCGATATGGCAATAGGCTCTTCCGAATCCGATGTTCGTATGGAGAAAGGTACGGAGAAACCATCCATAGCCGCAAACCACGTTTTCTTAGAAGTAATGTAAAAATCTCCATGTCGAGCCATTTTATAATAGGAAACCGAACGATCCGCCGCATCAAATAAAACTTTATCCGAGGCATAACGAGTTTCCAACGTGCTAGGAGTAAACAGAGATGCTCCTTGATCTGTTGCAATCATCAATGCAGGATTTGCAGTAAATTTCCTAAAGCCAAACATCTGAGCAGCCTGTTTATTGCCATATTCTCGACGAGCATATATACTCAACGGCTTACCTTGCAGAGGAAAATCCTCCTTTCTTTCCGATTGAAAGAGATCTGGAAAAATATAATAACCACTCGGCTTACCTTCCACAGCTCCCAACAATCCTTTACCGTCTTTCTCTTGCAAAACAAACCAGCAAGGATTGAAAGGTTTAACGATGCTAATTTTTCCTGTTTTATACCACTTAGTACCATTAATACGATCATGAACTACAAGCAATACGCCCACATCTGTATCCTGCAATGGTTCAATAATCACCCTACATTCTTTTCCGGTAGCAAAGCTTTCATAGTCATCCATATTTATCGAGCCAACTTCTTTTCCCGATTTTAGGATTCTCCATTGGTACTCTAAATTGGCTTCTTTCTGCTCCAACGTTTGAGATATGACGGGAGTAACCACGACTTCCACAGCCTCTTCCTTAGGCATACGCACCTTCATCTCCGGTAAATCGACCTCCACTGTATTGATGACTTGGTAATTGTAGTTCCCTTTATCATCGTAACATGCTTGGTGTAGCAAGCTTGTCATCATGAGACAAGCCATGCTTTTCAAAAATGTCCTCATATGCAAAAAATACATGTGTTTTAGAATTGAATTTCATTCCCCTTATCATCAACGATCGGAGGGTTTCCACTTTCCTTATACTTTGTGTACGCTGCTACTACCGTATCACAATCATCTGCTGTCATTTCTTTATAAGTACGTCCCATAACATCCATCATGAAGATATACTTGGCATCGCTGTAATCTCCCCAAGGCCATTCTTCCCAATCGGAAGGACGCAAATTCCAACTTACATGCACCACTAAGCGATGTTTTTCTATCAAGCCTTTGGCAAATTTATGGTTGGGATTCAACAAATCGAACTCAAGGAAACAACCATAAACCTTCTTATCTGCCTTCAGTTCCGGACGAATAATTTTATAGGGGAACTTCTGTACTACATCTGTCAAGTTGGTATAGGTGTACGCTTTCTCAAGGGAAATTTCCACCGGATTATCGTAATCTGTATTTTCAACAGTTTTGACACAGAAGGTTTTTGCCTCAGACAAATGTGTTCCTTGAATACGCACTTGAAAGCTATCAACCAAGAAAGGAGTTTTCTTCACGTAATCACTATCGACAAATTCAATAGCAGTGCGATAGGAATAAAAGTTGATGCGAGCCTCCTGATCATAAAGCTCTATCTCCTGTTCCTTACAACTCTGATAAAGCCCCCCCATCAACAAAACACCCAATATGTATATTAACTTCTTCATAATCGAACTGTATTAAAGGTTATTCCCGAAGATCTTCTCATTGTCGGGAATCGAAATCTGATACTCTTTGTCGGTCATTTCCTTCACACCACAACCGTAATAATAAGAGTAGTTGTGTGCCTTCAAATAATAGAATAATTGACCTTCAGCAAAGTATTCTTTTCTCACTTCTTTCATAATCTCATTTATACGCTTTGTTTGAGAAGGTGCTTCTTTGGACGATTGGTCTACATCGTCGTATTTTTCAGTTGAGATTGCATCTCCGTATGAAATACCTCTGGCAAAACGAACCGCATTGAGCGCCTCAACACTGGCTGTAGGATCTTTCTCACACTCTGCTACGATATAGTACATTTCCGGTAAACGGATAAGAGGGATTGTATTAAGTCCCGTTTCTGAAGAAAGTGGTTTCTGATTGTATTTGCGGCAGAAGAAATAAATATTGCTTCCTCTGCTTTGTTCAAACATCTCCGGATTCTTTCTCCAATCGGTACTTCCCAATCCATCACGTTCGTAGAATTGGGTAAATCGCTCATTAGAAACCACAAAGCCTCTTTGGATATTCGTTTCCTCCATCTTCATGTTATTCTTGTCGAGCAAATCCCACAGCTGATCGACAGACAAACCAAAAATTTGCTCCCCATAACGAATCGAGTTGTAATCGGCCAGGCTTTGAGCTGTGTACAACGTGAAGTTCTTATTGTCAATCACTTCTCTTGCATAAGTCACCGCTTTGGATTTACTCTGCTCATCGCCTTTATAACAATACACACGAGCTAACATAGCCTTCACAGCAATGAGATTCATACGATATTCTCTGCTCGCTAAGAACGGATCCATCTCCGCATATTCTTCTCCGGAGTGATTGATAAAAAAGACCTGAGAATCGGATTTTGCCAATAGAGCCTCGGCTTCAAGAAGATCTTTCAAAATAAGAGACACCACTTCCTCTGCACTCAATATAGGTGTAGGAGTTTTGTCGAAGTTCGTCCGATAAGCAATCGCTTTCTCTTTAGGATTCTTTTGATATATGGGACCAAACAGTCTCAACAGGTCAAAATGTAGGAATGCTCTCAATCCCAAAGCTTCTCCCCTGAACAGCTCATAATAACCTTTGGTTCGCAAGACATCTCGTCTTTTCTCGGTCTGTTCCAACAAGCTATTAATGTTTACAATAATGTTGTAGAGGTTATTATATATGGTATTCTTCTTATCCTTCATCTTATTCTCATAATCAAATAAGATCTTTTGATTATGAAGTGTGGGATCATCCTCTACGCCGGGATAATTAGAATACAAACCGGCTAAACCGTCCACATAACCATAAGTCAGTTCTCCGGCATAGAGCCCAACTGTTCCCATCTTCAGATAGATTCCTGTCAACGCATCTTTGAAGCCGGCTTGCGATTCAAATAATTTATCTTTCGGGATAGAAGTTTTGGGATCTACGTTCAGCCAGTCATTACATGAAGAGAGCCCCAACAAAATAACTAATGCATATATACATATATTCTTCATAGCATCTATTTATTTAGAATCCTACATTCAAAGAGAAAGTAAATTGTCGAGCATAGGGATATGTCAATCCCCTTTCACGTTTAACGGTAGAGAGATAAAAGAAATCTTCCATATTAAACGCTACTTTGGCAGAACTCAAGCCCCAACGCTCGATAAGTTTACAGTTCTTTCGGTCCATGCGATAGTAAAGAGAACAAGAGCTACCTTGTAGGACATTCTCATCCATGATAAACCTCGAAGTAGCTTTCGTATTAGAGCCTGCATGATCCAGGCTCAGGAAACGAGAGTGGTCTCCGGGCTGCTTCCAGCGCAATTCCGTTACTCGACGATCTGCGTTTTGTTTCAAATCTGCATTCTCAACCTTATCCAATAACGTTTGATTATACACCTGTCCACCAAATCGATACCTCACACTTATATCTGCTCCCCATCCCATGTAGGTGAATGAAGAGTTGATATATCCTTGCCAACGAGGCTCAGTATTGCCGATAGGCACCACGTCTGTGGGATCCCACTTGAGATGACTTGTCATTTCACCGTTCCGTTTGAGGAGTATTTCTTCGCCCGATGCAGGATCGATACCCAAGGAGCGGACCACCCAAATACGTGACAATGAATGACCTTCCTCATAGCGTGGCAGGGGAGTATTAGTTAAATTCCCCGCATTCAACTCATTAATGTGACGCATCGCTTCAGAAATCTTCACCAACTTATCGCGGTTATGAGAACCGTTCAAACTAATAGTCCAATAAGATTGTTTACTTAGGTTACGATAAGGTATGGCCGAAAGAGTGACTTCCCAACCTCGGTTCTCTATTTCCCCTAAATTCTCCGGATATTGAGAGAACCCTATTGATGGAGCCAAGCTAACTTGAGTAACCATATTGTTAGTTACCTTACGGTAGCGCTCTATGCGAGCCGAAAGTCGTTGGTCAAATAAGCCTAATTCAAGGGCTAAATTCAGATTACGAGTAGATTGCCATCTCAAGTTTTCGTTGTGCATGCCTAGCAATTCTGCCCCCGTTGCATCCGAACCGTAATAGGGACGAAGCAAATTAGCATACGTATAATAGCTATGTGCTTGATAAGGATTGAAACCTTGAGAACCTACCGTACCAATCGTGCCTCTCAATACCAAGTCGGAAAGGAAAGAGACATTCTTGAAAACCTTTTCTTTCTTCAAATCCCAACGAAGCCCTGCCGACCAAAATGGAGCCCACCGATTGTTACGACCAAACACCGAAGAACCATCCAAACGAACATTAAAGTCTACCGAATACTTGTACTTGTAGGAGTATCCTCCAGCCAACACCCAGCCAACAGAGCGGCTTGTTTGTTCAAGCCCCGTGACTTTCTCACTGTATCTCTTTCCAAACAGAAGGTTATCCATATTGTCGTTAGGAAAGCCTATTACATAAGTCCCATATGTTTCACTCATGTCGCTCATGAGATTCATGCGAGCATTGGCCGTTAAATAATGATCGTGCAATTGCTTGTTCCAACTTGCGGTGAAGTCAACAGCCCATTTCACCGATTCGCTTTGACTACGGCGATAGTCTCCTTTCTTCTCCGGATTCACCTCTTTGTCAAATGCGGTGTGCTGTGCCGAACGGAAGATATCTCTATGCCCTACGCTCTTGGACAAAGAAAATGCTCCTTCCAAACGCAGGTCCTTGGTGGCATGATACTCCACCTTGAACAGCTCACGCACAGTGAAGTTCTTGCCTTGATCCTTGCTTTTAAAGGTTGTATTGTACATGGGATTGGCATAACTTGTATAGGTCGTGCTTCCATGCAAAGCTCTAAAGTCATCTAATCTCTTATTGATTTCCCCATTCTCCCCATAAGGTCTTAGATAGGGATTCAGAGTGGTGTACTCACTGAATTGTCCCCACGGAGATTCGTCGGCCACCGAATTTTCGATGGTGATACTATTCTTCAGCAATAGGTTTTTTAGGCGGTACTGGAAGTCGAGCACGCCGGTTAGCACGTCGCGCTTACTTTGTTTCATCACACCGGGCGAAGAGTTATAGCCCACGTACATGCGGTAGCGAAGGGCTTCATCGCCACCTTCGAGGGTAAGTGTGTGGCGTTGTTGCAAGGCGGTTCGCAGCGGCTTCGACAACCAATACGTGTCGACGCCCGAGAGCACTTCTCGCAATTTGGATTCGTACAGCTCGGCCTTCTCGATGGTTTCGCCACCATAGGTATAAAGGCCCGAGAGTCGCTCGGCTTCTATCTTCTCTTTAGCATTCATCAGGTTGTAACCGGTCAGGTCGGGGGTTTCCACTCGCAACTCACCGCTGTATGTGGCCCAGAGTCGGCCGGGCTTGGGAGTTTTGCTTTCGATAACGATGACTCCGTTGGCTGCCCGTGATCCGTAGATGGCGGTTGCGGCGGCATCCTTCAACACTACGATGGACGATACGCGATCGGGGTCGAGGTCGGCCAATGTCTGCACACTGATCTCAAAGCCGTCCATGATGAGCAGGGGCTGATTGGCATAGGTTTCGTATTCGCCTTGCAGGCTCAGCAGGTCATCGCCTCCGCCTCCCAAGTCGAGATTGGCACCGCCTCGCATACGCAAATCGGGGCGACTGTTGGGGTTGGAACCCATATTGATGTTGTCCACCAGGTTCAATCCCGGAGCCACTGCGGCCAGTGCCTTGGCTACGTTGGTGGTGCTGTATTTCTTAAGGTCTTCGCCCTTCACAGTGACAGCCGAGCCGGTGAAGCCTTCCTTCTTACGGTTGAACATACCGGTCACCACCACTTCGTCGAGAACCTTTGCATCGGGCTTCATGGATACGGCCAAGTCGGATGCAGCTTGCAGCTCCTGAGCTTGCATTCCCACAAAGGAGATGAGAATGATGCTGCCTTGAGGCACGTTGGTGAAGGTGAACTGGCCTTCGTTGTTGGTAATGGTTCGCAGGTCGGTATTACCCACTTGAACCGTTGCTCCGATGATGGGAAAGCCATCTTCTTCCGAAATGACCCGACCGTTGACCGTGGCAATGGCTTTCTTCTCTCCCTGGCGAGTGACGTTGACAAAGCGCCCGTCCACGTTGTACTTCAACGGATGTTTGCCTATGATCGCTTTCATAGCTTCGTCGATGGAGGCATTTTTCACTTTGCCCGTTGCTTTGTAGGCATTGATTTCATCGTAAATAAAGAGCACTTTGTAAGAGCTCACCTTCTCCAGCCGCTTGAAAATGGCCGGCAAACTCTCATTCGCAAACTCCAAATCGATGCGTTTCTCCTTTCCTTGCTGGGCTTGCAGGGGCGGCACAGCCAGTAGGAAAAACAGTAGGAGGGCAAGGATGCCCTGCATTCGCTTTGTTCTCATAATAAGTAAGACAGGTTAATTTTTGTTTCATTTCTTTTATTTTATACGATTTTAAGAGCCGATTCGGTTACCCATCGCTTGCTTTTTTCACAAGAAAATCGAAAGAATTATCTACAATCCACCCGGCGATCGCGCGATAAACAACAGAGAAACAGATTATAACACCGACAATCAAGCAATCTAAAAAACATGCGACCGACAAACGGAGCATCGGCCGACCAAACGACGAATGCAAACACTCGACTCGGTGAGTGCCCACACTTTGCGTCCCAAGTGCCTACACTTTGCGACCTAAGTACCCACACTTTGAAACCTAAGTGCCCACACTTTGAAACTTGGATACAGACACCCGCCATGCACCCGTCCTCGTGCCCGGACAAGAATTGTAAATGCTTGGTATAGACAGCACAGTTTCAATAGAAACGATTATCTTTGCCCATTCCAAACGATAAATACTCAGTTATCACGTATGTCTATCACCATTCATAAGGTCGTAACCAAGGATGAGCTGAAGAAATTCATCCGCTTCAATTACGAGTTCTATAAGGACAATCCCTATTCCGTTCCCGATCTCTATCCCGATATGCTCTACACGCTCGACCGCAATAGGAACGCAGCGTTCGAATTCTGCGAGGCCGACTACTTCTTAGCCTATCGCGACGGCAAGATTGTAGGCCGGGTGGCAGCCATCATCAACCATCGAGCCAACGAGAAATGGAACACCAAGCACGTTCGCTTCGGGTGGATAGATTTCGTGGACGACCCCGAAGTATCGACAGCCCTTTTGCAGGCAGTCGAGAATTGGGGCCGCGAACGTGGCATGACCCACATCAACGGCCCACTGGGCTTTACCGATTTCGACGCCGAGGGTATGCTCATCGAGGGCTTCGACCAGCTCAGCACGCTGGCCACCATCTACAATCACCCTTACTATCCTCTGCACATGGAGCGACTGGGCTTTGAGAAAGACGCCGACTGGGTGGAGTATCAGATTTACATTCCCCAGAGCATCCCCGACAAACATCGACGCATTGCCGAACTGGTGCAGCAGAAGTACGGTTTGCAGATAAAAAAATACCGCTCGAACAAGAAAATTGCACGTGAATACGGACAGGCCATCTTCGAGCTACTCAACGAGTCTTACGGCGACTTATACGGCTTCTCGCCCTTGTCGCCACGGCAGATCGAGCACTACATGCGCATGTTCTTGCCCATTGTGGATCTGCGCATGGTGACGCTCATCACCGATTCCGAAGGGCTGTTGGTGGGTGTCGGCATTTCGATGCCCTCACTGTCCGAAGCTTTGCAAAAGGCCAAAGGCAAATTGTTTCCCTTGGGCTGGTTTTATCTCTTCAAAGCCCTCTTCATGAAGCGCAGGGCCAAGATGCTCGATTTGTTGCTGGTGGCCGTGAAACCCGAATATCAAAACAAAGGTGTCAACGCCTTGCTGTTTGCCGACCTCATTCCGGTTTATCAGCAATTGGGCTTCACTTATGCCGAAAGCAACCCCGAGTTGGAGCACAATGGCAAGGTGCAAGCCCAGTGGGACTACTTTGAAACCCGCCAACACAAAAGACGACGAGCCTACATCAAACCCATCGGCTGAATACCGATCGAAGACCTCTCGCCCGCTATCACCCTTCTCTCATCAATCGGACATCGAACATATGGAACACCTCAATACGCCTATCCAAGAGTCGGTTGCCTACACCGACGACAACATTCGCCACCTCAGCGACATGGAGCACGTGCGTACACGCCCGGGCATGTACATCGGTCGGCTGGGAGATGGAGCGCATGTCGAGGACGGCATCTACGTCCTACTCAAGGAAGTGATGGACAACAGTATCGACGAGTTCAAGATGAATGCCGGCAAACGCATTGAGATTGTCGTCGAAGACCAGCTGCGCGCCAGCGTTCGCGACTACGGTCGAGGCATTCCTCAAGGCAAGCTCATCGAGGCCGTAAGTGTGCTCAACACCGGAGGTAAGTACGACAGCAAAGCATTCAAAAAAAGCGTGGGCCTCAACGGCGTGGGTGTCAAGGCCGTCAACGCTTTGAGCATACGATTCGAAGTGCGCAGTTATCGCGACGGCCAGGTGCGTACGGCCATCTTCTCCAAAGGGATTCTACAAAGCGATGAAACCCGCCCCACGAACGAGGAGAACGGAACGTTCATCTTCTTCCAGCCCGACGATACGCTCTTTACCGGCTATCGTTTCCGAGAGGAGTTCATCGAAACCATGTTGAGAAACTATACCTATCTCAACACCGGCCTTACCATATTATATAACGGGCAACGAATCCTATCGCGCAACGGCCTTGCCGATTTGCTGAACGACAACATGACTTCCAACGGGCTGTACCCAACGATACACCTCAAAGGCGAAGACATCGAGATCGCTTTCACCCACACCGGACAATATGGCGAAGAATACTACTCCTTTGTCAACGGGCAACACACCACCCAAGGCGGCACGCACCAAAGTGCATTCAAAGAACACATAGCACGCACCATCAAAGAATTCTTCAACAAAAACCAGGATTATACCGACATTCGCAACGGGCTGGTGGCAGCCATTGCCATCAATGTGGAAGAGCCGATATTCGAGAGTCAAACCAAGACCAAACTGGGCTCTACCAACATTGCGGCCGGAGGCATCAGCGTGAACAAACACGTGGGCGACTTTGTGAAGCAAGAGGTAGACAACTACCTGCATAAGCATGGCGACGTGGCCGAGGTCATGCTACAAAAGATTCAAGAATCCGAGAAAGAACGGAAGGCCATTGCCGGCGTCACCAAGTTGGCTCGCGAGCGTGCCAAGAAAGCCAATCTGCACAATCGCAAGCTAAGAGATTGCCGCGTACACCTCAACGACCCCAAGAGCAAGGAGCTGGCCGAAGAGTCGTGTATCTTCATCACCGAGGGCGACTCGGCCAGCGGTTCCATCACCAAGAGCAGAGATGTCAACACTCAGGCCGTGTTCAGCCTGCGGGGAAAACCACTGAATACGTTTGGATTGACCAAAAAGGTGGTATACGAGAACGAAGAGTTCAACCTGCTGCAAGCGGCACTCAACATCGAAGAAGGTTTGGACGGACTGCGCTACAACAAAGTGATTGTGGCCACCGATGCCGATGTGGACGGTATGCACATCCGCCTGCTACTCATCACTTTCTTCTTGCAATTCTTCCCCGACCTTATCAAAAAAGGCCATGTGCACATCCTGCAAACTCCTCTTTTCCGGGTGCGCAACAAGCGAAAGACCATCTACTGCTACACCGAGGACGAACGCATCAACGCCATAGCAGAGTTGGGGCCCAACCCGGAAATAACGCGTTTCAAGGGTCTGGGCGAAATCTCCGCCGACGAATTCGGGCACTTCATAGGCAAAGATATGCGTCTTGAACAGGTGACCCTTCGCAAAACCGATGCGGTGAAAGACCTCTTGGAATTCTATATGGGGAAGAACACCTCGGAAAGACAAAACTTTATCATCGACAACTTAGTAATCGAAGAAGATTTAGCCTCATGACACGCCGCGCCATATTCCCCGGAACATTCGACCCATTCACCGTAGGCCATGCCTCTATCGTCAACAGGAGCCTTGGGTTTATGGACGAACTCATCATCGGAATAGGAATCAACGAAAACAAAAACACCTATTTCCCTATCGAGAAACGCGAAGAGATGATACGCCGACTCTATGCCCATGAGCCACGAGTGAAGGTGGTGAGCTACGACAACCTTACGGTAGATCTGGCCAAACAATGGGAAGCCCGCTTTATCATACGTGGCATTCGCACGGTGAAAGACTTTGAGTACGAAGAGACCATCGCCGACATCAATCGCAAGCTCGAGGGCATCGAGACCATACTCCTCTTCACCGAGCCCGAGCTTACCTGCGTCAGCTCTAGCGTGGTGCGCGAGCTACTGAGCTTCGGCAAAGACATCAGCCGTTTTCTACCCGAAGGCATGACCATCTGATCCTCCCGACGCATGAAGTCATCCGCTCACAATCACCCAACCCACGACACGTTCGATCAAACGTTTCAACAGTGGTATGAGCCGTTGGTCTACTTTGCCCACTACTTTACCAAGGACCTTGAAGTGGCCAAAGATTTGGTGAGCGATGCCTTCGAATACCTATGGGTCAACAACGAACGTCTCGACCCCACCACCGTCAAAGCCTATCTCTACTCCATCGTCAGGGCGCGGTGTATCGACCATCTGCGAAAGAAAGACATCCATGAACGCTACATCGACTTTGCCACCGAGCTAAGCCAACACTTGGCCGAACGGCAAGTGGACAGTGACGAGCCTCGCATTGCAGCCATTCGCCGAGCGATGCAAAAACTCACCCCCTACAATGCCCACATTCTGGAAGAATGCTATTTGAACAATAAGAAATATAAGGAAGTGGCCCAGCAACTCAATGTCAGCGTGGCAGCCATCCACAAAAATATCGTCAAAGCACTGCGCATTCTACGGCAAGAATTAACCGAGCAGGGTAACCAAAAGGCTACTTAGTTCGTATTAACTTATATGTTCCCTTGAAAAGAAACTCGGTAATGAACGAAGAAATACTCTCCATCAGCCCTTCGGAGGAAAGAGCCATCGACCTCATGCAGGCGACGTCGGACATCGACCTCGAACAGTCGGAGCAGCTGCCACCCGATGCCGACAGTCTGGAGGCCTGTCTCGACATTGCCGAGATTCAACTCTTCCTTCAGCAACAACGGCACCCCTTGCCGCTGAACACAGCCGAGGAACTGAGAAAGTTCCACCAAAAACAACAGAAAGCACCTGCTCGCACCACCTTGTATCGTTGGCTCATACCGGCCTTGACCGCGGCAGCTTCGTTGCTACTCCTTTGGCTCGTCCGCATCGACAAGCCGCAACCCATGCAACAACCCACGCCCATCGCCGTATTCCGTGCCGACACATCGGCCGCCAAGCATCCGCTACTCACCACTTTTGAGCAAGACACCGAACAGGGAATCACCTGCCCCACCTCCACCGACGCAGGCACCTACCTACACGATTCCAAGCTCGACTATCGCAACCTACAAGCCACCACGACCCTCTACGAAGGGAAAAACCGCATCCACCGGCTGAGCATACCACGCGGCGAAACCTTCAGCGTCCTCTTGTCCGACGGCACCGAGGTTTATCTCAACACTGACAGCCGCCTCACCTACCCCGCAGTTTTCAAAGGCAATCGCCGCATAGTGAAACTCGAGGGCGAAGCCTACTTCAACGTAGCCAAGGATGCTACACGCCCATTCATCGTCGAAACCGGTAACCTACAAGTGGAGGTCTTGGGCACCGAATTCGATATATGTAACTACGGCAACCTGCCGGCACGCATCACTCTCTTGACCGGACAGGTGGCTGTGAAGGATGCCGACAACGCCGAGCTTACCTATATGAAACCGGGCGAAAGCCTACAAATAGACCAAGACGGTACACGTACCCTGACACAAATAGACCCCGAAGCCAATATCTATTGGCGCGAAGGCTACTTCTACTTTGACAATGTCACGCTGGCCGAAATGATGCAAGAAATCGGACGTTGGTACAATATCGACGTGGATATAGCCAACGAGCAGCTCACCGCCCTACGCCTACATTTCTTCGCCAACCGTAAACAAGGCATCGAGCAAGTTATTACCCAGCTCAACCGTATGGAAAGCATCCATGCACGGCTGGAGAATGGCAAGCTCCTCATCCATTGACCGCGTGCCGGGCTTCTGCACTTTCCATTCCTACCCTCAGCAAGCCCCAAGCACCGCTCCCCACAAATAGGTAGCGAGCATGGAAATTCGTACCTACTTCTCGCTATTTTCGCCCCCTCATCCACAGAAAAAAAACGACCCACTACTTCGTAGTAAAGGAAACATGTACTTTTGTATCGCATTTTTAACACACACATATATCCCTTTCTATTGAACTATGAAACAAATCGTGCTTGCCCTTTTCGCGGCTTTGCTTAGCATCGGTCTGCTGCATGCAGAAGAAAACAATTCCAAACCCAAAACAGATGCCCACATCGTGGGACACGTCATTGACCAGGCCACCGGCGAACACATACCGGGTGTAAGCATTCTCATCAAAGGCACAACCATAGGCACTGTGACCGACCAAACGGGTCACTACCGAATGATCAACTTGCCCGTAGGAACCAAAACGTTGGTGATGAAAGCCATCGGCTACAAGACTCAAGAGCGAACCGTAGAAGTGAAACGCGGTGTGACCTTGGAAATCAATTTCCATTTGGAGGAAGACATTGCAGCACTCGACGCAGTGGTCGTATCGGCCAACCGCACCGAAACCACCCGTCGCCTGGCTCCCACACTCGTAAACGTTATCGACACCAAGCTGTTTGCGGCTTCCAATGCCAACAACCTGGCACAAGGCGTAATCTTCCAACCCGGGGTGCGCGTGGAAAACAACTGTCAGAACTGTGGCTTCAACCAAGTGCGCATCAACGGAATGGACGGACGCTATACACAAATCCTCATCGACTCACGCCCCATCATGAGTGCCTTGGCAGGCGTTTACGGGCTGGAACAGATACCCACCAACATGATCGAGCGTGTGGAAGTAGTACGCGGAGGAGGCTCGGCCCTCTTCGGCTCATCGGCCATTGCAGGGGTGTTGAACATCATCACCAAAGAGCCTACACAGAATTCGTTCATGGTCAACGAATCATTGGGCTTCACCGGCATGAAGAAACTCGATAACAATCTCTCTTTCAACGGCTCACTTGTCAGCGACGACCAACGCGCCGGTGCCATGTTCTTCGGACAAATGAGAAAGCGCGCCGCTTGGGACAAAGACGGAGATGGCTTCTCCGAACTGGGAGAGATCGACGCCCGATCGCTGGGAACACATTTGTATTTCCGCCCATCCGACTACAGTCGCATCACTGCCGAAGTACACGGAATACAGGAAGACAGAAGAGGTGGCGACCACGTAGACGAGGCTTGGCCCGAACACGTGGCTGCCGTGGCCGAGGCCACCAGACACTCGGTGTACAGCGGCAATGTCAAATACGATCTGCGTTCGGCCGACACGAAACATCACTTCCAAGCCTACGCATCCTCACAACTTGTCAATCGTAAGAGCTACTACGGAGGTATAGGCGATTTGGAAGGACACGGAACATTGGGCAAGCCCATCGTTCCCTCCAAGTATGGCATCAACTACGGCGTCACCAAAGGACAAACCCATATGGGAGGCTTGCAATATTCTTACGATTTTGACCGCTTCCTCTTTATGCCCGCCCAAATCTTGGTGGGTGCAGAGTACACACACGATCGCCTGAACGACGTGATGCCCATCCGTAGCTGGATAGTATCGAAAACCGGCGAAGCCATGTATCCCGAGCTGAAACAACGCATCAACAACTGGAGCCAGTTTGCCCAACTGGAGTGGAAGAATGCGCGCTGGAGCCTACTCATGGGTGTTCGTGTGGACGAGCATTCGGAAGTTAAGAAGGCCATCCTTAGCCCTCGTGCCACTTTGCGCTACAACCCCACTCAAGACATCAATTTGCGAGCCACCTATGCCAAAGGCTTCCGTGCACCCCAAGTCTTTGACGAAGACCTGCACGTGGGCGTAGTGGGAGGCGAAGCACAAAAGGTCTTCAACGTATCCAACCTCAGACCCGAGGTAAGTCACGCCTTCAGCTTGAGCGCAGACCTCTATCGCCGTTTCGGAGAGGTTCAAACCAACCTCTTGGTCGAAGGCTTCTATACACGCCTCACCGATGTGTTCACCCTTCAAGAGCTGGACAACCGGAACGATGGCATCAAACGCTACAACCGCACCAACGGAAGCGGCGCCAAAATCATGGGTGCCAATGTGGAAGGTAAGCTGGCTTTCCGCCGCATCCAACTGCAAGCCGGCCTCACACTGACCTCCAGCAAATTCGACCAAGAAGAAGAATGGGGCGAACGCACCCTGCTCACTACCACCGATGGGCTGCCGGCCAAAGACGGTTCGAACTTCAAGAAAGATGCCGACGGAGTGTTTGAAACCGAGAAACAAAACAGCCGTGAGATGCTACGCACTCCCAACACCTACGGCTACTTCACCCTGGGCTGGAATCCCACCAATGCTTTGACTCTCGCACTGACCGGCACTTATACCGGCACAATGAAAGTACACCACGAGATTGAGTGGGGCGTAGGTTCGGCCTTGACAGACATTCAAGCCATCGCCAACGGTACACGCACAGCGGGCGTAGTGGATGCAAGCAACAGCGCACCTCGCTGGGACGAGCTTGTCAACACCCCATCGTTCTTCGACTTGGGCGCCAAAGCCAGCTATGACTTTGCCCTCACCTCGGCCACTCGCCTACAACTGTATGCCGGCATGAACAACCTCTTCAATTCGTTCCAAAAAGACTTCGATCGAGGTGCCAGCCGTGCCAGTGGCTACATCTACGGGCCTACTCAGCCCCGAAGTTTCTACATGGGTTGTAAATTTAGTTTCTAATCACCATTTTTATTCTGTATTGTTCGCAAAAGGCTCGGCAATCGCCACGATTGTCGGGCCTTTTTCTTTGAACATAAAACGCTTGTTCGCACCCCTCTCTTCTTACGGCCTCCCCGCTCGAACAAGCAAGCATTGCGAGCGACAACACCTCGCGTACAATGGTCGCACACCCTTGGGAAAATCCTGAAGTAAAGGTTCCGACAACATCCATTGTGCTTGATTCAAGAGCGTTCAAGGCATGAACCGTACAGTTCAACATTCGGGATATACAACCCAAGTCACGAACGTTAAGAATCGCAGTACGATCGGTATTCGAGGCTCGATGCCCAGAGAAAAACAAGCCCACTTGCAACGATTTGCCACACGGCGTTCCGGCAGTATCCCTCGACATCTATGGTTCGAGGAGCTTGACTGTGCTCGTCTGCACCCAATCGTTCGAGAGTCGGTAAACAAAAAGCGATGCCCCGACTTGCTCGTCGAGACATCGCTTTCCTATGGGGATATAAGGGGAGCTTACAGGCCTCGCTCCAGCATCATCAGCGGATAGGGCACACGGCTCAATTGCTCCACCGTCATCTCGGGCAAGAGGTTTCTCACGAAACGCACGGCCTTGCGACGAACTTCTTTGTCTTCGGTGGTGATGAGTGTTCCCAAATTGCTAATCAACATACCGCGTTGCTCGTTGTCCATAACCGGATACAGTTCTTCGCAAAGAGCCAAGAAAGCGGCTTGGTCGCCTTGCACATACGAGTCGTTGAGGCGGAACAGCAGGTTGTACCAACCGTCGGCGTTCAGTCCTTTTTCGCCAATCTCGGTCTTCAACGCTTCGTATGCCGCAGCATCGTAGGGCATTTGTCGCATCACGAACGCATACATACGTTTACGATACAAAGCACTCACCACCTCGGTCACTTCTTTGCGGTGTTCTTCGGGCACTTGGGCCAAACGAGAAGAGATAAAGGCTGCGGCGGGAGTGGTGGTAGAACGAAGAAAGCGACGGTAAATAAACATATTGTCGGCAGCCATTCTTTCCACCTCATTCAGCCCGGCGAAGTATTCGTCCACCACACTGTAAGCCTGCTTCACAGCCTCGTCGTGGCCGTTCTCACGTTCGGACAGCAAGAGTTCCACATAAGCCACAAGTAGTTGGGGCGTGCGCTCACCGCCTTGATAGCGTTGCTTCAGTCGCTCGGGCGAGGCATCGGGGTTGAGAAATCTTTCCAATTCGGCCAATAGATTCTCGGCTGTCCCCCCTCCCACTTTGGTGTAGACCACCTCGCGATTGGCATTCAGGATGAGAAATGTGGGATATGCATTTACTTTGTACAGCTCAGCCTGTTCTTTGCCTTCTTTCTCAGCGTTCAATTTAAGGCTGACGAAGTGCTTGTTCATATAGTCGCCCACCTGTGGCTGTGGGAACACCTTTTGCGCCATCATGCGACATGGGCCGCACCAATCGGTGTAAAAGTCTACAAACACCAGCTTGCCCTCTTGGGCAGCGGCCGTGAATGCTTCATCGAATGTAAGGGAACGAAAGTTCGTTTGTCCCATCGCGGCAACCGCCAAACAAGAGAGTACGGCTGCAAAGAGTTGTTTCTTCAAATGTTTCATCAATCTTTCGGTTTTATTAGAGTTGGTATCTTGATTCGGTGAGGTTTTCTATTCGGCTCAGCGGAGTAGGAAGGTTTCAAGGTTCGACGGCTGCAATTCCCATTCGGTCGGCCAAATGCCACAGCACGATGCCTGCGGCCACCGATACGTTCAAGGAGTGCTTTGTGCCATATTGCGGTATCTCCAAACTTCCCACACAAGCATCGACCACCTGTTGCTGCACGCCTTTCACCTCGTTGCCCAGCACCACTGCGCAAGGCGTGTGCGGGGCGGGCGAAAACCTATTGAGCAGGGTGCTGTTGCGAGTTTGCTCCACCGCATAGACGGCATAGCCCCGGGCAGCGAGCCGATGGACCACTTCCAAGGTCGACTCGGCATACTCCCACTTCACAGTATGTTCGGCTCCCAATGCCGTTTTGTGGATCTCGGCTTGCGGAGGCGTGGCCGTGATGCCGCAAAGATAAAGACGTTCGATTCGGAAGGCATCGGCCGTACGAAACACCGAGCCTATGTTGTGCAGGCTACGCACATTGTCGAGTACCACGACCAAGGGGAGTTTAGAACTCTGCTCGTAGGCCTCGGGCGAGATGCGATTCAGTTCTTCGATTTCAAGTTTCTGCTTATCTGCAATCGGGGTGGCGGTCATTTTGCGCTGTGCTTTGAACGGTTTATGGGTGAGGAGCAGTGACTTGGCTCATCAATCCTTGACGGTTTCCACAATGGGGTCTTGATACTGTGCTTGCAAGCGTCTCAGTTCAGTCTTCAATTCTTGGGCAATGGCTTCGGTCTCCGGCTTTCCGTACAGGTTGTGCATCTCGCTCGGATCGTTTTGGAGGTCGTAGAGTTCCCAGCAATCGATGTCGCCATAGAAGCGGATGAGTTTGTATCTATCGGTTCGAATGCCAAAATGTCGGCGCACAGCGTGCTCGCCCGGATACTCGTAGAAGTGATAATACAGTCCCTTGCGTTCCTCTCGCAATTGCTCGCCCTTGAGCAGTGGCAAGAGGGAGATGCCGTGCATATCGGCCGGGATGTCCACACCTGCCAAGTCGAGCATGGTGGGCCCGTAGTCGATGTTTTGCACCAAGTCGGCAATGTCGCCTTTGCGACCGCCCGGCAAACGCATCAACAACGGTGTGCGGAAAGACTCTTCGTACATAAACCGCTTGTCAAACCAACCGTGTTCGCCCATATAGAAGCCCTGATCGGAAGTGTAGACAATCAGCGTATTCTCCATCAATCCTTTGGCTTCCAAGTAGTCCAAGAGTTGTCCCACATTGCGGTCGATGGAGTGGATAACCCGTAGATAGTCGCGCATATACTGCCGATACTTCCATTCGGCCAAGGCCTTTCCGCTCAGCTTGGCTGCTTTGAACCGGGCAATGATGGGATCGTAGTGTGCGTCCCATGCTGCTTTCTGTTCGGGATTGAGGGCGCTGTACATCCGTCGTCCGGCTGCTTCGAGTTCGGGGTTTGAATGAATCTGGTTCTCTTTATCGGCCATCTTGAGGTCGTAGACCAAGTCCATGTCGTGAATGATACTCATTTCCTGTCGTGCAGCCGCTTCCCTACCGTCATAGGTGTCGTAGAAATTGGCGGGAAGTGGGAACTCTGCGTCCTTGAACAGCTCCAAATCTCGGAGGTCAGGCATCCATGTGCGATGCGGAGCTTTGTGATGCACGAAGAGACAGAAAGGCTTATCGGGATTGCGCAGGCTGTCGAGCCATTGCGTTGCCACCTCGGTCACAATGTTGGTGGCATATCCTTGACGCTGTATCTTCTCGCCGTTGCGAATGAAGTAAGGATTGTAGTATTCTCCTTGCCCTATAAGTATGTCCCAATAATCGAAGCCTGTGGGGTCTGAGTGCAGGTGCCACTTGCCTATCATGGCCGTTTGGTAGCCGGCGGCCTGCAAAAGTTTGGGGAAGGTTTGTTGACTTCCATCGAAGGTGGTGGAGTTGTTGGTGAACCCATTGGCATGGCTATGCTTGCCGGTGAGCATGCAGGCACGGCTGGGACCGCTGATGGAGTTGGCCACAAAACTATTGGTGAAGCGCACTCCGTCTTTGGCAATGCGGTCGATATTGGGGGTCTCGATGAAGCGATTGTCGTATGCGCTGATGGTTTGATAGGAATGATCATCGCACATGATATAGACGATGTTCATGGGACGTGGAGTCGTTTCGGATGTGTTCGCTTTTTTATTACCACAAGCAGACAAGGTGGTGACTGCGGCAGCACCGGTCAGTGAGTAAAGAAAGGCGGAAGTCAATGTTTTCATCGTCATATAAGGATTTGAGGACACGTTCGGCAATCGTTCGGCAAGTATCCAAAGCCAGGAAGTCACGGACGGGCAGCAAAGTTAATCGCTTTCGCTTACGAACAAAAAATTCTTCCCAAGTTTGTGAACTCGGAGGCTGTGTGCAAATCGCGACAGATTGGCCGTCACAAACCTATACGCTCACACCCAACTGGCCCTCTCCCCGCACTTGGCTCACAAACCACCCACACTTACCGAATAAAGTGCCTACACTTTGCCGGCAAAGTGTGGGCACTCACCGACTCAAGTGCAAACACATTCCACATGGATATTCTTCACTTCAAATGCGCCATGCCTGCGCCTTGCAACTCGACCGAATATGATCGCCATCCATCGCACCGCCACAAGCATGAAGCGAGGTCAATGCCCGGGAGAAAAACATTTCCCTGCTCGGAAAGCAAGCCCAAGGCTCAAAAAAAGCAAGAACCTACACCGGGTTCTTGCTTTTTAAGTTACCTTTGCCTGTACAACATTTACCTAAAAGACCTTTTGCCTATGTTTTCCAAAGAGACCTACGTGCAACGCCGGGCGTTGCTCAAACAGAAACTTGGGTCGGGCCTACTCCTTTTCCTGGGAAATGACGAGTGTGGGCTCAACTATGAAGACAACACCTTTCGCTATCGTCAAGACTCTACTTTCTTGTATTACTTCGGCTTGTCGGCTGCCGGCCTATCGGCCATCATCGACATCGACGAAAATCGTGAAATCATCTTCGGCGACGAATTGTCGATGGACGCCATCGTGTGGATGGGCAATCAGCCCACCCTGCGGGAAAGAGCCGAGCAAGTGGGCATTGTCGAAGTGTCGCCCGCAGCCGAAGTAGTCAACTACCTGCGCGCAGCCACAGCACGTCGCCAAGCTATTCATTACCTCCCCCCTTATCGACCCGAGCACAAGCTCAAGCTGATGGACTGGCTGGGCACGCATCCATCGCGTCAAATCGGGTCCGTACCTTTCATCCGCGCCATCGTGGCACAACGCAGCTACAAGTCCGACGAAGAAATCGTCGAAATAGAGCGCGCCTGCAACGTCACGGCCGACATGCACATCGCCGCCACAAAACTTTTGAGACCGGGTATGTACGAATATGAGGTGGTGGCCGAGATGAACCGCGTGGCCCAAGCTGCCAACTGCGAGCTATCGTTTGCCACCATTGCTACCATCAACGGACAAACCTTGCACAATCACTACCACGGCAATTTGGTGAAACCCGGAGACTTATTCCTCATCGACGCAGGCGCCGAAGTGGAGTCGGGCTACGCAGGCGATATGTCTTCGACCATACCCGCCAACACCACCTACACCACCCGTCAACGCGAGGTGTACACCATACAAAACCGAATGCATTTGGCCGCTGTCGAAGCTCTCAAACCGGGCATCCCCTATGTGGAGGTTTATGATTTGACAGCTCGCATCCTGATAGAAGGCATGAAAGAGCTGGGGCTGATGAAGGGCGATGTTTCGGAAGCCGTTCGCGAAGGAGCTCACGCCTTGTTCTACCCCCACGGGTTGGGCCATATGATGGGGTTGGACGTACACGATATGGAGAACCTCGGCGAGGTATGGGTGGGCTACGACGGCCAAGCCAAGAGTACACAGTTCGGCCGCAAATCGTTGCGCTTGGGACGCAAACTCGAGCCCGGTTTTGTACTCACCGTGGAACCCGGCGTTTACTTCATCCCGCAGCTCATCGACCGATGGGCCGGCGAGAAGCGTTTTGCCGACTTCATCAACTACGACAAGGTGATGACCTACAAAGACTTCGGCGGTATTCGTAACGAGGAAGATTATCTCATCACCCCCGATGGAGCACGCCGACTGGGCAAGAAAATCCCCCTCACTCCCGAAGAGGTGGAAGCCTTGCGATAAACGATCCACACATCAATGGTCGCACCTCTGTAAAAGACAAAGGGCGGCCATTGATGTTTCAAAACGCCACAGCGTAGCCAAGAAGCGACGAACATTGCCCCTCTGTATCGCTTCGACAAGGCAACGAATCGCGTGGCTCACAAAAGGGACGACGCTCGGCTCACAGCCTCACTTCGGTAGCCGCAAACCTCCATTCACAAGAGATTAGAGAGATTTCGCCCCGAGAAAAAACTCTTGGGTTTCCGCGGTTTCCAACAAAAACTCCCTACTTTTGTGCTCAACAACATTGTTTTAGAACAACGATTATGGGAGGAACGCAAGTCTCGAACACCGAAGTGGAGCAAACCTTGGGCGACATGCTGCAAGTGCTGAACGAAGAACAGCGAGTGGAGTTGTTGAAAAACTATGAAGTACAAACGTTCAAGAAGAACGAATGCATCTACTGCGAAGGCGATCGCCCCCAATCCTTGATGTGCCTCATCCGTGGCAAGGTAAAGATATTCAAAGAAGGCGTGGGCGGACGCAACCAAATCATCCGCATGATCAAACCCGGAGAGTACTTTGCCTATCGTGCCTACTTTGCCAACGAACACTTTGTGACTGCGGCCTCGGCCGTAGAACCCTCGTGCCTCTGCCTTGTTCCCATGACATTCATCAGCGAACTGGTAAAACAAAACAACTCCTTGGCCTTGTTCTTCATCAATCAGCTTTCCAAAGATTTGGGCATAGCCGATGAACGCACCGTGAGCCTCACCCAAAAACACATTCGCGGTCGTTTGGCCGAAGCGTTGTTATTCCTTAAAGAAAGCTATGGAGTGGAAGAAGACGGCTGCACCCTGAGCATATATCTGGCACGCGAGGACTTGGCCAACCTATCCAATATGACCACAGCCAATGCCATTCGCACCCTCTCGCTCTTTGCCACCGAGAGACTCATCACCATCGACGGACGCAAAATTCGCATCATCGACGAAGAACGCCTTAAAAGAGTCAGCAAGATAGGCTAAGTCCATTCAATCTCACCCCGTAAAACATCCCCTCGTGAATCTCATCATAGACATCGGAAACACTGCGGCCAAGCTGGCCCTATTCGCCGAACAAGCATCCGAACCCGAGCGAGTAATCGTAACCTCCAACCAAACATTGGAACTATTGGAAACAACCGTGGAGGAGTATGCCGACCGGCTGGAAGGAGGTATCGCGTCCACGGTGATCGACCTTCAGCCACAGATATACGATCGTCTAAGAGCCCTCCCCTTCCCCTTACAGTGGCTCACACACGAAACCAAACTTCCTTTCAATAACCTATATCGAAGCCCGCAAACCCTCGGTACCGACCGTTTGGCAGCCGTGGCAGGTGCTTACTACGAACACCCC
Source organism: Bacteroides sp. (assembly GCA_034176395.1). GTDB lineage: Bacteria > Bacteroidota > Bacteroidia > Bacteroidales > Bacteroidaceae > Bacteroides. Next base: position 40,177 of record JAXFUC010000011.1, read on the forward strand.
GGCCGCAACATCTTGATCATCGATGCGGGTACTTGCATCACCTATGATTTCATAGACAGCCAAGGCAACTATCACGGCGGCAACATCTCGCCGGGCATGCAGATGCGACTGCGTGCCATGCACTTACAAACCGGACGTTTGCCTTTGGTAGAAGCACAAGGAGAACGGCCTGCGCTGGGCGTGGACACAGAGACCGCCATCCGTAGCGGTGTGTGGCAAGGAATCGCTTATGAGATACAAGGCTATCTACAAACTTTGAGCAAGGAACACGACGACCTTTTGACTTTTTTAACGGGGGGGGATGTCATTTCCTTTGATGCAAGCATAAAAAATAGCATCTTTGCCGATGAAAATTTAGTATTGAAAGGCTTAAACAGACTCTTAACAAGCAGCCAATGAAGAAATATAAGAATGTGGTGATCGTATGCCTACTTATGGCAGTCAGTTTGGGAGTTGAGGCACAAAACAACACAAACTCGCCTTACACACGATATGGCTATGGCCTCTTGGGCGACCAATCGCTTGCCGCCAACAAAGGCATGGCAGGTCTTGGGTATGCCATCCGCGAAAAAGGGCATATCAATCCACTCAACCCGGCTTCCTACACGGCAGTGGATTCACTGACTTTTCTCATCGAAGGAGGAGTGAGTCTGCAAAATATATACATGGTACAAAACGGAGTGAAACTCAATGCTAAGAACTCATCGTTTGACTACGTGACCATGCAGTTTCGCCTTAGGAAAGGGTTGGGCATGAGCCTCGGTTTGTTGCCCTATTCCAACGCCGGCTACTCTTTCTCGGACACCCGTACCATGGAGAATGGCGAAGCCTATAGCCGCAGCTATACCGGCAACGGAGGTCTCCACCAAGTTTATGCCGGCCTGGGATTTGAAGTAGTCAAAGGTCTCTCTATCGGAGCGAACGTGTCCTATCTGTGGGGAGAGATCGATCGCACCCGCACCTTGGTCTATCCCGGCAGTTCGTCCAACACGAACTACAACCAGGTGTCCAACATTTCGATTCGCGATTATAAGTTTGATGTAGGCGTCCAATACGTACTTTCGATGGGAGGCAAACACCAACTACTGACGGGTGTGACCTATACGCCTCAGCGTAAATTGAAGAATACACACACCCTAACCACCGAAGGAAGCACCTCTAATACAAAGAGTGAGAGCCTAACACTGGGACTGCCTGCCACCTATGGTGCGGGTATAGCCTACCAATACGGAAACCGCTGGACCGTAGGAGCCGATTACCGGTTGGAGCAATGGAACAAAGTACCCTTTGCCTCCACAGACCCAAACACCGACTTTGCAGCAACTTTCGACTTGGCAGATAGCCACCGATTTGCCTTGGGAGCAACTTATCAGCCCAATGAATATGCACGTTCCATGTTCAAGCGCATGAAGTACCGCATGGGGGCTCACTACGCTCTTCCTTACTACAAGATAGGCGGCAAACGGGCCACACGCGAATACGGAGCCTCGGTCGGAATTAGCCTCCCCCTACCTCGTTCTCGTTCACTCGTCAGCCTCTCGGGCCAGTATGTTCGCATTCAGGGTCAGGAAGCCGGCTTTTCCAATGAGAATATGTTTCGTTTAAGCATAGGGGTGACCTTCAACGAAATTTGGTTCTTCAAACGAAAGGTGAATTAAACGAAACGTGGCAGCGAATCCTCGTTTAACGCATAGCATAAAAACACACAACAATAGTAACAAAAAACAGAAGTGAAATGAAGATGAAAAAGCTTGTGACTATTTTTCTCCTCTCGGCAGCTACTTCGATGACTGCCGTGGCGCAAGATTCCGGAAACAATTGCAACGCGAACAGCAGCATTTCTCACGAAGCAGTGCGCTCCGGAAACTTCAAAGACGCATACCAACCCTGGAAAGCCGTGTTGACTGAGTGTCCGACATTGCGTTTCTATACTTTTTCCGACGGTTACAAAATCTTGAAGGCATTCTTGGAAGGAATCAAGGACCGCAATTCGGAGGAATACAAAAAGTACTTCAATGAGTTGATGGAGACACACGACTTGCGCATGAAGTACACTCCGGAGTTCTTGGAAAAAGGTGTTCGTGTGTCATCGGTCGAAGAAGCCTTGGGCGTAAAAGCGGTGGACTACATTGTCTACGCACCCAATATGGATGTGAATACTGCCTACGGCTGGTTGTCACAATCGGTTAATGCAGTTAAATCGGAAGCCAACCCGGCTACCTTGTTTTACTTCCTGCACATGTCGCTGGAACGCCTGAAAAGCGATGCTACTCACAAAGAGCAATTTATCCAAGACTACTTGAGCGCATCGGACTATGTAAACCAAGCCATCGAAAACACTGAAAAAGAAAACCAAAAGAAAGCTCTTTCGGACATTCGCGATAACTTGGTAGCATTGTTTATCAATAGCGGAACTGCCGATTGCGAATCGCTGCAATCCATCTACGGTCCCAAAGTGGAAGAGAACAAAGAGGACTTGGCTTACTTGAAGAAAGTCATCGAAATCATGCGCGTGATGAAATGCACCGAGAGCGAAGCCTACCTGCAAGCCTCATACTACTCTTATCGCATTGAACCGACAGCAGAAGCCGCTGCGGGTTGTGCATACATGTCTTTCAAGAAAGGAGACATTGATGCTGCCGTGAAATTCTTCGATGAGTCCATTGCATTGGAAGCAGACAACCAAAAGAAAGCAGAGAAGGCATATGCCACAGCAGTGGTGTTGGCCTCTGCCAAGCGTTACTCGCAAGCTCGTTCTTACTGTCAAAAGGCTTTGAGCTTTAACGACAACTACGGTGCTGCGCACATCTTGATTGCAAATCTATACGCCAGCAGCCCCAATTGGAGCGACGAACCTGCACTCAACAAATGCACCTACTTCGTGGTGATCGACCGCTTGCAGCGTGCCCGGTCGGTAGACCCCTCGGTAGCGGAGGAGGCCGGTCGACTCATTGGCCGTTACTCTGCCCACACGCCGCAAGCCAAAGATCTGTTCATGTTGGGCTACAAACAAGGCGACCGCATCACAATCGGAGGTTGGATAGGCGAGTCAACTACCATCCGATAAGCAAAAAGGTTCATGGAGTTTCGCAAAAGAAGCCATCCATCTCACCCTTATGCGAGCATAACAATTGCCCTTACGGCAATTGTTATGCTTCTTTTGTTCCCAGCCTGCGGCGGAGGACGAAAGTTGGATGTGGGGGCAGCCATCGCCGAGAGAGACTCCCTACCGCTCCTTGCCACCAAAGGAGTATCGACTCTGATTTCAGATTCGGGCATGATTCGCTACCGCATCGACACCGAAGAATGGCTCATCTTCGACCGCAAAGATCCCCCGCATTGGGCCTTTGAAAAGGGCGTCTACTTGGAACAGTTCGATACCTTATTCCACAAAGAAGCCAGTATTAAAGCCGATACGGCCTATTATTTCGAGCGTGACAAACTGTGGAAACTAAAGGGGCGGGTTAATATCAACAACCGAAAAGGCGAACAGTTCGACACAGAACTTCTCTTTTGGAATCAGTCTACCCGAAAGATTTATTCCGATCGATTCATACGGATTCAACAACCCGACCGTATCATTACCGGCTATGGATTCGACTCCAACGAACAAATGACCATCTATACCATCCACAACATCGAAGGAATCTTTTACGTAGACGAGCAGGCCGAGTCGGGAGCCACCGCTACCGATTCCCTAAACAACGCATCTATCGCCAAAGATTCTTTGACGCACACCAAACCATGAGCAATCATCTTCTACTCCTCATCACTATGCTTTTTTCTGCATTCTTTTCCGGATCGGAAATCGCATTCGTGTCCGTCGACAAGCTGAGGCTGGAAATGGAACGTAAGGATGGTCTCACTTCACGGATGCTCAACATCTTCTTCCGAAACCCCAACAATTTCATCTCCACACTGTTGGTGGGCAACAACATTGCCTTGGTAGTATACGGAATTCTCATGGCGCAAATCATCGGTGAAGGTTGGATCAATCATTATGTTGAGAACGACTTCCTGCGCATGCTCTGCCAAACGGTCATTTCCACACTCATCATCCTTTTTACGGGCGAGTTTCTTCCCAAAGCACTGTTTAAGATAGGTCCCAATCGACTACTGAAAGTCTTTGCCTTCCCACTCACTCTTTGCTACATCCTGCTTTACCCCATTTCCCTGTTGGCTTCTCACCTCTCTTACTTCTTTCTTAGGCTGGCCGGAATGAAAGTCAGCAAAGAAAGCTCGGCCAATGTTTTCACCAAAGTCGATCTGGACTACTTCGTACAAACGGGCATCAACAACAGCTCGGACGAGAAGGAATTGGATACCGAAGTCAAGATATTCCAAAACGCACTGGACTTTTCCAACATCAAGATACGCGACTGCATCGTTCCACGCACCGAAGTAGTTGCCGTCGACATCACCGCTTCACTCGAAGAATTGAAAAACCGTTTCATTGAATCGGGCATCTCGAAGATCATTATCTACAACGGGAACATCGACAACGTAGTGGGCTACATACACTCCTCCGAAATGTTTCGCACAGCCGACGAATGGATGGGGCACGTCAAGGAAATCCCCATCGTGCCCGAGACCATGGCGGCCAGCAAACTGATGCGGCTCTTCATGCAACAAAAGAAAACCGTGGCCGTGGTGGTCGATGAGTTCGGTGGCACCTCGGGCATCGTGTCTTTGGAAGACTTGGTGGAAGAGATCTTCGGTGACATCGAGGACGAGCACGATAACACCACTTATGTCTGCAAGCAGGTGAGCGAGAGCGAGTATGTTCTGTCCGCACGATTGGAAATAGAAAAGGTCAATGAGTCATTTGGCCTGAATCTGCCTACTTCGGACGATTACCTCACCGTGAGCGGATTGATTTTGAATCATTACCAGAGCTTTCCCAAACTTCATGAGCACATCGAAATCGGTCGTTTTTCATTCAAGGTACTGAAGAAGACTGCCACCAAAATCGAGCTTGTAAAACTCAAGGTGCTGGAATAGCCGCACATACCCACCTTTTTTTGCATAGAATTTGGGGGTCGGAATTCATTTTTCGTATCTTCGTGCCCTAAAATCCTTAAATTGGGAAGCAACTGTAAACCGAAGAACAATTAACAACATAAAATAAACTCAAAATGGCAACCTTGCAAAAAATCAGGTCCAGAGGACCACTGCTCGTGATTGTAATCGGCTTGGCTTTGTTTGCTTTCATCGCGAGTGACGCGTGGAAAGTAGCGCAACCGCATCAAGTGCAAGAAGCGGGTATCGTAAACGGAGACAAACTTTCTGCACAAGACTACCAAAAAATGGTAGAGGAGTACACCGATGTAGTCAAAACGATGAGAGGAGTCAATTCCTTGACAGACGAACAAGCCGCTCAGGTCAGAGATGAAGTGTGGCAGTCGTATGTGAACAATCGCCTGATTGAAACAGAAGCCGAAAAGTTGGGACTTAAGGTATCCGATGCAGAGATTCAAGACATCCTGCGTATGGGCACTCATCCGTTGCTTCTGCAAACTCCGTTTGTGAATCAACAGACCGGACGTTTTGACAAGGACATGCTCAATAAGTTCCTCGTGGACTATGCCGACTTATCGAAGAAAGGCGAAAGCGCTGCCTACGCAGAGCAGTACACCAGGCTCTATAACTTTTGGGCTTTCATTGAAAAGACTTTGCGCCAAAACCGTTTGGCCGAGAAATATCAATCGTTGATTTCCAAGGCGCTGATCTCAAACCCCGTGGAAGCTCAGCAATCGTTCGACGCTCGCAGCAAGCAGTACAATCTAGTACTGGCTACCATACCCTACGCACAAGTACCCGATTCTGCTGTCACCGTCAAAGAAGCCGATTTGAAAGAGCTCTATAACAAGCGTAAGGAGCAATTCAAGCAATATCGCGAAACCCGCGATGTGAAGTATATCGACGTTCAGGTAACAGCCAGCGCAGAGGATCGAGCCTCCATTCAGAAAGAAGTGGACGAAGCAGCAGCTCAACTGACTGCAACCACCGACGACTATGCAGCCGTTGTACGTGCAGCCGGTTCGGAATTGGCCTACGTAGATTTGCTCATTGGCCGGGAAGCTTTCCCTGCCGACGTGGCCACTCGCCTTGACTCGGTGGGTGTGGGTACGGTTCACAGCCCCTACTACAACGCAACCGACAATACGCTGAACACGTTCAAGGTGGTGAGCAAAGGCATGGGAGCCGACTCCATCCGCTTCCGCCAAATCCAAGTCGTTGCTGCCGATCCGGTACGCACCAAGACTTTGGCCGACAGCATCTACAATGCACTGAAGGGAGGAGCCGACTTTGCCGAACTGGCACAACGCTACGGACAAACGGGTGAAGCCACTTGGCTCACCGCTGCTCAATACGAAGGTGCGCAGGTAGATGGCGACAATCTGCGATTCCTTTCTACGTTGAATCAGATGAGCGCAGGCGAACTCAAAGATCTGTCTTTGGGTCAAGGACAAATCATCCTTCAAGTGCAAGATCGCCGCGCCTTGAAAGAAAAGTATAAGGTGGCAGTTGTGAAGCGAGAAGTTGCATTCAGCAAAGAAACCTACAACCGCGCCTACAACGACTTCAGTCAATTCATCGCCGCCAACCCCACACTCGAGAAGCTCGAAGCCAATGCCGAAGAAGCCGGCTATAAGCTCTTGGAAAGAGAAGATCTTTACAGCTCGGAACACTACATCGGAGGCGTGAGAGGTACTAAGGAAGCATTGCGCTGGCTCTTTGAGGCCAAACCCGGCAATGTATCGGGACTGTACGAATGCGGAGATAACGACCACCTCATGGTGGTAGCCCTCACCAAAGTCAACCCCGAAGGCTATCGCTCGTTGCAAGACGTGCAAGATGTGCTCCGCGCCGAGCTCATCAAGGACAAGAAGGCCGAGAAGATCATGAATGATATAAAGGCAGCCAACGTCACCACCCTCGAAGCTTGTGCAGCAATGAACGGTGCTATGACCGACTCGCTCAAGCTGGTTAGCTTCTCGGCTCCGGCCTACGTAGCAGCTCTGCGTAGCAGCGAACCGTTGGTAGGTGCTTATGCCTCGGTGGCCGCTGTGGACAAAGTGAGTGCCCCCATCAAAGGCATTGCGGGCGTACTGTTGCTGAAGAAATACAGCGAAGAGCCCCAAACCGAAACCATGGATGCGAAGAACGAAGAGAACATGCTTGCAGCCATGCACGCACGTTTGGCCTCTCGCCTCATCAACGATCTGTATTTGAAAGCTAAAGTAGAAGACAAACGTTATTTGTTCTTCTAAACCTCGCTTGCGAGATACATACATAGACCATGCCGCCGGCACGAATCCGCGACTCCAAGTCGGGCTTCGTGCCGGCAGTCTTTTTAACGCCTATTGATTAAAAGCTCCGCCCTTTGCCTGCAAACTGCCCCTATGTACCGGCGCAAAGGCAAATGCCTTTCTTGACACCTATCCACACGGTGCTACTGTCGCCCTTTCGGAGACAAGCGTGGAAGTCAATACCTTGCTCGACGTCCTCTCGCACAACGCTACAAACGACCAACCACATACAGAAGCGGGGGTGAATACCTATGAAAGTATTCACCCCCACCTTATATCCGACATATGGGTTTGCAAAATCTTCGACGGCTATTCGCTGCTACCGGGTATTTCGCGCTCGGTGTCTTGCTTGAGGATGATGCGCAGCGAACGGTCGTAGGTGAAATAGTTCCACACCCAATTGAGCAAGACCACCAGCTTATTGCGCACCGATAGAATGGACCGTAGATGCACCACCAGCCACAAGACCCAAGCCGTGAATCCTCCCCATTTCATTCGGCCGATTTCGGCCACTGCCCGATTGCGCCCAATGGTGGCCATCGACCCCAAGTCCTTGTACATAAACCCTTTCATGGCTTGTGCGGCTTGCAAGCGTTTTAAATTCTCGGCCAAAAGTTTGGCTTGCTGCAAGGCCACTTGCGCCATTTGCGGATGCCCCTGCGGATAGTTTGCATCGGTGGTCATAATGCATTGATCGCCCAATGCAAACACATCTTCATAACCTTCCACTCGGTTATAGGCATCCACCACAATGCGTCGACCACGCCCCAACGAGGCTTCGGTCAGTCCGCTCGTCTCGTTGGCCACAATACCGCTCACCCAGATGACACTGCGTGTAGCCAGTCGACGTCCGCCTCGCAAGCTCAGCTGTCGGCCATCGTAGTCGTCCACAAACGTATCGGTGCACACCTCCACGCCCAACTCTTGTAGCCCACGCAAGGCTTTGGCCGAGCTTTGCTCGCTCATGGCAGCCAAGATGCGAGGCGAGGCATCGAGCAGAGTGATGCGCATCAGATCCGTACCGAGGTCGGGATAGTCTTTGGGCACCACATATCGCTTCATCTCGGCCAATGCCCCGGCAATTTCCACGCCCGTGGGTCCTCCACCCACAACGACAATGTTGAGCAATTCCTGCCGTTCTTCTTCGGAGGCACAAACCGCTTGTTCCAACCTTTGCAGCAGCACATTGCGCAGGCGAACGCTTTCGTTCAGCGTCTTCATGGGCAAAGCATGGGCGGCTATGCGCTCATTGCCAAAGAAATTGGTGGTGGCACCGCATGCCAACACCAAGAAGTCATAGTCGATGGCACCTATGTCCGTTTGCACCCGTTTGTGGGCAACATCAATTCGCTCCAACGTGGCCAAGCGGAAGTAGAAGTTGCCTTTGCGGTGAAAAGCCGAACGAAAGGGAAATGCGATGGTACTTGGCTCCAGCCCCGACGAAGCCACTTGGTAGATCAGCGGTGGGAATTGGTGATAATTATTCCTATCGAGAAGCACCACCTGGAACAACCGACTGTCGAGCGATTGTGCCAGCTTAAGGCCGGCAAAGCCACCCCCTACGATGAGTACACGGGGCAGACCGGTGGAAGGAAGATGAGACGAAGGCATTGTTTATGAAGTATTTGTAGTTAGTAGTCGTCAAAACGAGCGAACCTTATTCAGCCCACCCACAACACAGCGGCCAAGGCCAACAAAGCCGGCACGCCTTGCTTGAGCAAGATGGTCGGCGATGAGTGATATGCCCCGTAGGCAGCAGCCACCGCTATGCAAGTTAAGAAAAACACACGAATGGAGAACGCCCATTGAGGATCGTCGATGAAGAATGTCCAAATCAGCCCGGCAGCCAAAAAGCCGTTGTACAGCCCTTGATTGGCTGCCAGCCCACGTGTGGGAGCAAACAGTTCATCGGGCAATGAGCCTTTGAATACACGCCGTCCCACGGACTCCCACGCAAACATTTCGATGTAAAGAATGTAGAGATGCTCCAAGGCCACAACGGCCGTAAGAATCGAAGCTAAAAGTTCCATAACCATATACCTATGAAAGACCACTGGATAAACCGAATGCCTACGATCGAAAATCCAAGGCTTCGTTCCACAAAGGTAGGAGAAATCTACCGAGATTTGACCAATGGCAGGGTTAAAGATTCTTGTTTGGTCCATCCAATGTACAAACACTTAGTCCACAAAGTGTAGGCACTTAAGTCGCAAAGTGTGGGCACTTCGTTTGCAAAGTGCAGGTACTCGGAAAACAACGAACGTAGGGGCCGTTTGTCTGCCATCCAAGGACTTCGTCCACCCCAACCAAACCATCGCCTCTCAACATCTCGCTCCTTCCCATTCAGCAGTCGCACTGTGCCGGGCAACGGGCTTCACCTCCCCCACCCAACGAAGATGAGCACCGAGGAAGCACTAAAGTTTCCCCATCCACTTGCCCCTATATCTGCGTAAAAACCTTATTTTTGCGGAGATAAAACGGCAAACAGACAAAATGACAGACAAAGAACCCCTCCTGGGAAAGACGTTGATAGAGCTGCAAGCAGTGGCCAAACACTTGGGAATGCCTGCCTTTGCCGGCAAGCAAATGGCCCAATGGCTATACGAGAAGAAAGCCGCTTCCATCGACGAAATGAGCAACCTCTCGCTCAAGCACCGCGAACTGCTCAAGCAATCCTACGAGGTAGGGTTGACACCGCCCATAGAGGCTTCGCATTCCATCGACGGCACCATCAAATACCTCTACCCCATAGGTAGCCACACGGTGGAGGCCGTCTACATTCCCGAAGACGAGCGAGCCACGCTTTGCGTCTCCTCGCAAGTGGGGTGCAAGATGGGGTGTAAGTTCTGCATGACGGGCCGACAAGGATTCTCGGCTCAGCTCACTGCCCATCAAATTCTGAATCAAATACAAGCTTTGCCCGAACGAGACCGACTGACCAACCTCGTGTTCATGGGCATGGGCGAGCCGCTGGACAACCTGGACGAAGTGCTCAAGGTATTGGAGATCCTGACCTCGGCCTACGGATACGGTTGGAGTCCCAAACGCATCACCGTGTCGACCATCGGTCTGCGCAAGGGGCTACGACGCTTCATCGAGGAGAGCGACTGCCATTTGGCGGTGAGTTTGCACAGCCCCATCCCCGCCCAGCGCGCCGACCTCATGCCCGGTGAAAAGGCATTCTCCATCACCGAGGTGGTGGATCTGCTGCGCAACTACGACTTCAGCAAACAACGTCGCCTTTCGTTCGAGTACATCGTCTTCAAAGGTGTCAACGATTCGCCCGTCTATGCCAAGGAGCTACTCAGGTTACTTCGTGGGTTGGACTGCCGCATCAACCTCATTCGCTTTCATGCCATTCCCGACTCGCCGCTCCAAGGTGCCGAGATGGACACCATCGTTGCCCTACGCGACTACCTCACCTCGCACGGATTGTTCACCACCATCCGGGCTTCGCGTGGCGAAGACATCTTCGCAGCCTGCGGTATGCTTGCCACCGTCAAAAAGAAAGCAGGCGAACAATCTGAAATGACCTCACCCGAATAATAACCCTCATCCCCACAGTCATGAAAAGAATTTCCTTTTTTTTCGCACTGATATACACAGCCTTCGTTTGCATTTCATGCGTAGGCACCAACCCACGCTCCAGCGGTCGGCCTTTCGAGCTGCTGGTGGTCATTGAACCTCAACTCTGGGATGTTCCGGCAGGGCAAGCCATTCAGGCGGCATTGGACATGGATGTACCGGGCCTGCCGCAGTCGGAACCCTCGTTCAGAGTGATGCACGCCGCCCCACAGCACTTCGACTCCACACTCAAGCTCATACGAAACGTCATCGTGGTGGAGGTGAGCGACAAATTCACCAAGGGATCTTTCAAATCCACCAAAGACCTCTACGCCAACTCACAGGTGATACTCACCATCCAAGCTCCCGATGCAGAGAGTCTCGAAGCCTTTGTCAACGAAAATAGGGCGGCCATCGTGTCCTACTTCACCCGCATCGAGATGAACCGTCAGATCCAAACCTTGGAGAAATCGCATAGTGCACGCATCGACCAATTGGCCGATAGTCTTTTCGGCAGTCACATTTGGATACCGGCCGAACTGCAATCCTACAAAGTGGGGCAGGACTTCCTATGGGCATCGACCAACGCCGCCAGCGGCGACCGCAACGTGGTGATCTATTCCTATCCCTATACCGACAAGGACACCTTCACCAAGGACTTCTTCGTTCGCAAACGCGACTCGGTGATGCAAGTAAACATTCCCGGGTATAAAGAAGGAGTATATATGGGCACCGACTCGCTGCTGACCACCACCAAAGCCATCAGCGTTCAGAAGGAATATGCCTTTGAGGCACGCGGTTTGTGGCGCATGGTGGGCGATTTCATGGGAGGCCCCTACGTGTCGCACACCCGCCTGGACAAGACCAAGAACCGCATCATCACGGCCGAAGTCTTTGTGTACTCGCCCGACAAGATGAAACGCAACCTCATTCGCCTCATGGAGGCATCGCTCTACACCCTCAGACTTCCCGGCGACTCGACGGCCACTGCCATTCCCTTGGACATGGTCAACGAGCGCACACAATAAACATTCATCCCTCGTACATAAGACATATTCTCATGGAAGAACAAAAGATAAGGGTGGGCATCACCCAAGGCGACGTCAACGGAGTGGGCTACGAAGTCATCTTGAAAGCCTTTGCCGACGCCACGATGTTCGAACTCTGCACCCCCATTGTATATGGCTCGCCCAAGGTGGCAGCCTATCACCGCAAAGCGTTGGATTTGAATACCAACTTCAGCATCGTAAACTCAGCCTCCGAAGCACTGCCCGGACGGATGAGCGTGGTCAATTGCACCGACGATGAAGTCAAGGTAGAATTTGCCCAACCTTCCGTGGAATCGGGCAAAGCAGCCTTGGGCGCACTCGAGCAGGCCGTGCGCGAATATCGCGAAGGCCTTATCGACGTGCTGGTAACCGCTCCCATCAACAAGCATATCATCCGCGAGGCCGGTTTCAACTTCTCGGGACATACCGAGTACATCGAAGAACGCCTGGGGCAGGGCAACAAAAGCCTCATGATTCTCATGAAGGACGAACTGCGCATAGCCTTGGTTACCACCCACCTACCCCTGGGCGAAGTGTCGGCTGCCATTACGAAAGAACTGATTCAGGAGAAGATACTCATCTTCCACCAAACCCTTAAACAAGACTTTGGCATCGGTGCCCCACGCATCGCCGTATTGGCACTCAATCCCCATGCCGGCGATAACGGTGTGCTGGGGCGCGAGGAGCAAGAAATCATCATCCCCGCCATCCAAGAGCTGGAGGCCAAGAAAGTGTGGTGCTACGGCCCGTATCCGGCCGACGGTTTCATGGGCACAGCCGGCTACCGACACTTCGACGGCGTGCTGGCCATGTATCACGACCAAGGTTTGGCTCCGTTCAAAGTCATCGCCATGGACGAAGGTGTCAATTACACCGCAGGCTTGCCGGTGGTGAGAACCTCGCCCGCACACGGCACGGCCTACGACATCGCCGGCAAAGGTGTGGCCGCCGAAGACTCGTTCCGCCAAGCCGTCTATGCCGCCATCGACATCTATCGCAACCGGAAACGCTTGAAGCAGGCACAAAACAACCCGCTACGCAGACAGTATTACGAAAAACGAGACGACAGCGACAAGCTCAAGCTCGATTCGGTCGACGAATAATCGCCACGCCCACTTCTCACCCTCACGAACCACAGCATGACGAAAGCAGAAATACAACAGGTAAAACTACGCTTCGGAATCATTGGCAACACCGAAGCATTGAGCCGCGCCATCGACGTGGCCATTCAGGTGGCACCCACCGATCTGTCCGTACTCATCACCGGAGAGAGTGGTGTGGGCAAGGAAAGTTTTCCCCAAATCATCCACCAGTACAGCCGCCGAAAGCACGGACAGTACATCGCTGTGAACTGCGGAGCTATCCCCGAAGGCACAATCGACTCGGAGCTGTTCGGTCACGAAAAAGGGGCATTCACCGGAGCCATCGGAGAACGCAAAGGATACTTTGGCGAAGCGGACGGTGGCACCATATTCCTCGATGAGGTGGGCGAACTTCCACTGCCCACACAAGCCCGACTGCTGCGGGTACTTGAGAACGGCGAATACATCAAGGTGGGGTCGTCCAAGGTGCAAAAGACCGATGTTCGCATCGTAGCAGCCACCAATGTCAACCTGGCTCAAGCCATCAGCGAAGGGAAGTTCAGGGAAGACCTGTTCTATCGCCTCAACACCATCCCCATACAAGTACCTCCCCTGCGCGAGCGGGGCGAAGATTCGCTGCTCTTGTTTCGTAAGTTTGCCGCCGACTTTGCAGAGAAATACCGCATGCCGGCCATTCAGCTGACCGACGAAGCCAAGCAATTGATACTCTCGTATCCCTGGCCCGGCAACGTGAGGCAGTTGAAAAACATTGCCGAGCAAATATCCATCATCGAGACCAATCGGGAGATTACCGCCTCCATGCTCGAATCCTATCTGCCTCGACAAGCCTCGCAACGCCTCCCCGTCTTTTTAGGTGGCTCGCCCGGTGAAGGCAGAAAGGGTTTTGAGAGCGAACGAGAGATTCTCTACTCCGTGCTTTTCGATATGCGACAAGAGGTGGCCGAACTCAAAAAGATGGTGCACAACCTGATGGCCGAGCGAGGCAGTTCCATCGTCGGCACCCACGCTGCGCCCGTACAGCACACCACAGAACACACCATTGCCACGTTGATACCGGCCGTTGCAACCGCTCCTTCGCTACGTATAGCGGAGAAGGACGATACCGATATTCAGGACACTGAGGAGTATGTCGAAGAACCCCTTTCCCTGGACGAAGCCGAGAAAGAACTCATTCGCAAAGCCCTGGCCAAGCACCATGGAAAGCGCAAGTACGCAGCACGCGACCTCAACATATCCGAACGCACATTGTACCGCAAAATCAAAGAATATGGACTGGAGTAAGAACCTATACCTACGCATCTTCGCACCGGTGATACTCATCGGAGTGCTGGGAGCTTGCAGCATCTCCTACAAATTCAACGGGTCGTCCATCAACTACGACCGGGTGAAAAGCATCTCCATTGCCGACTTCCCCATTAAGTCCGAATACGTATATGCCCCCTTGGGAACACGTTTCAACGAGGAGCTGAAAGACATATTCGTGCGCCAAACACGCCTGCAACTCCTGCGCCCCAGCCAAGAAGCCGACCTGCGCATCGAAGGGGAGATTGTGGGTTACAACCAGTACAACCAAGCCGTTTCGGCCGATGGCTACTCAGCCGAGACGAAACTCACCATCACCATCAACGTGAGGTTCGTAAACAACACCAATCACAAAGAAGATTTCGAGCGACAGTTCACTGCCTTCCGCACCTATGACTCCAGACAATTGCTAACCGCCGTACAAGACGGACTCATTGCCGAGATGACGCAAGAAATCACCGAACAGATATTCAACGCCACCGTCGCCAATTGGTGACACGGCCTTTCCATTGACCGACCGCACATGAACCCCTCACAGCTACAACAGTGGATTCGTCGCCCCGAATTGCTCGATCGCAACAGCCTCTACGAACTGCGCAATCTCTTGGCACGCTATCCCTACTTTCAAACGCTGCGACTGCTCTATCTCAAAAATCTCTATCTGCTGCACGATAGCAGCTTCGGGAGCGAGCTGAGAAAATCGGTCATCTATGTACCCGACCGCAGGCGTCTCTTCTACCTCATCGAAGGCGAGCACCGTCTCACTCCACCTATCGATTCCGAGCAGAGCGAGGCCCCCACGGATGTGCCCCAAGAAGGGGTGGATCGCACACTGGCCCTCATCGAAGCCTTCCTGGCGCAAAGCGACGAAGCGATCCAAGAAGACGAACTTCCGCTCACCGATTACATCACCGACTACACGGCCTATCTGCTACGAGAGTCCGATGAGCCTTCATCGGGTCTACCTTTGCCTCAACTGCGTCGACAAGACCTCATAGACAATTTCATCGAACAAGAATCACCCACCCGATCGATGGATACGCCCACCGAGCACAGCACGGATGAAACGACTGCCACGAGCGAAGTGGAAGAAGACTTTTATTTCACAGAAACCTTGGCAAAAATCTACATCAAGCAACAGAAGTACGAAAAGGCACTGGAAATTATTAAGAGGTTAAGTTTGAAAACTCCAAGAAAAAACGCTTACTTTGCAGACCAAATTCGTTTCTTGGAGAAACTGATTATTAACGCTAACTCAAAATAAATAGAAGAGATGTATTTAGTACTCATTATCCTGATGGTTGTTACAGCCCTGCTGATGTGCTTCATCGTCCTGATTCAGAACTCTAAGGGTGGTGGATTGGCATCGGGTTTCTCGTCTTCCAACGCCATTATGGGCGTGCGGAAAACAACCGATTTTCTGGAAAAAGCCACATGGACT
This sequence comes from Bacteroides sp., assembly GCA_034176395.1. Classification (GTDB taxonomy): domain Bacteria; phylum Bacteroidota; class Bacteroidia; order Bacteroidales; family Bacteroidaceae; genus Bacteroides. Next base: position 55,949 of record JAXFUC010000011.1, read on the forward strand.
TTGGCTGCTGCAATGGTGGTACTCAGCGTATTGGCCGCCTATGCACTCCCCTCTGCCTCCACAGAGAACGCTTTGATTGAACAAGCGCGCAAAGAGCAGCAAACCAATCCCTACAACCTTCCGGCAGGAACCAACGCACCTGCTGCCACTGCTCCCACCTCGGACGCCATCCCCACACAAGATGCACCGGCCGAAGGCACTCCTGCTCCCACAGCAGAATAAAGCATTCCATTGTCAAGCAGGCGAGACGACCGAATCGTTCACCTACCGACAACCCCATAAAGAAGCGAGGCAGCCCATCTCCGACAAGAAGAGAAGCTGCCTCGCTTCTTTGCTTGGTGCAAGCTCACAACGACTTTTGTATCACTAAAACCTAATAACGTATGAACACCACGAAAGGAATCAAACAAACCTTGCGAGACTCGGCCTTGGCTCGCTGGACAGCACTCGTACTCGTAGCATCCAGCATGTTCTTTGCCTATATGTTTGTCGATGTACTCTCGCCCCTACAAACCATGTTGGCCACCCAGCACAACTGGGATGCAGACACTTACGGAACATTTGCCAGCTCGGAGTACTTCTTGAATGTCTTTGTCTTCTTCCTCATCTTCGCGGGCATCATCCTCGACAAGATGGGCATTCGCTTCACAGCCATCCTCTCGGGCGTGGTCATGGTAGTGGGTGGAGCCATCAAGCTCTATGCCATCAGCCCCCTATTTGTCTCCGGCAACGGTTTGTACGACTGGCTCAACTCATTCTGGACCTCCTTCCCCGCCAATGCCAAATTGGCCTCATTGGGCTTTGCCATCTTTGGATGTGGCGTAGAGATGGCCGGCATCACCGTGTCAAAAGCCATCGTCAAATGGTTCACCGGCAAGGAATTGGCACTGGCCATGGGATTGGAGATGGCCATCGCACGCCTGGGCGTGTTTGCCGTATTCCGTCTCTCACCCCAAGTAGCCAACTGGGGTAGCCCCGATGTGGTTCGTCCGGTGGCCGTGGTATGTGCCTTGCTCTGCATCGGCCTACTTTCGTTCATCGTCTATTCGTTGATGGACAAGAAGCTGGATGCCCAGTTGGGCGAAGCTACCGAAGGCGAAGCCGAAGAGCCGTTCAAGCTCAGCGACTTGGGAATCCTCTTCACCAGCCGTACGTTCTTGGTTGTGGCGCTGCTGTGCGTGCTCTACTATTCGGCCATCTTCCCCTTCCAAAAGTTTGCCACCGGCATGCTCGAAAATCGCTTGGGCATGGACACCACCGAGGCATCCAACCTCTTTTCGTGGTTTCCCATCGGAGCCATGGCATTGACTCCGTTGCTGGGCGGCTTCCTCGACCGGGTTGGTAAAGGTGCCACCATGCTGATGCTGGGTGCCTTGCTCATGTCGGGCTGTCACCTCATCTTTGCCCTTTATCCCCTCGACGGTGGGGCAACATCGCGGCTCGTGGCCTATGCAGCCATCATACTGCTGGGCGTTTCGTTCTCGCTCGTCCCGGCTGCCTTGTGGCCGTCCGTACCCAAACTGGTGGAAAATCGGTACCTAGGTTCGGCCTACTCGGTCATCTTCTGGATTCAAAACATAGGTCTATGGGCTTTCCCCATGATCATCGGTAAGGCACTTGTATGGGCCAATCCCGGCGTGGAAGCAGGTGGAACATACGATTACACCGCACCCATGCTGATTTTTGCCTCACTGGGTGTCATCGCCTTCCTGTTGGGCATGTATCTCAAGACCGAAGATCGCCGCAAAGGCTACGGACTGGAACTTCCGAATATCAAAGAATAAGCATATAAAGCCAAGACGTCGGCTCAAGCATACATACGAAATCGCCACCTTTCATCGAGTTATGAAAGGTGGCGATTCTGCATTGATAAACAACCGGTTGTCCAAGGATAGAGCCCTCACACTTCGCCCTCATGCACCGCATCTCTTGCTTCCCACTTGCCAACAGCCTATACTTAGCCAACGAAGTGCCTACATTTTGCGACCAAAGTGCAGGCACTTAAGGTGCAAACCATAGGCACTTGATCGGGAAAGTGTTCGTGCTTTGAGCACACAGAAAAAACGCAGACCGAATGGGAAACATCCTCATGTTTACTCAAGACAAGGGATTCCATTCGGTCTGCGCCGGTATCTATAATGCAAAACGACTGCTACCCTCTTAGAAAGGCAGGTCGTCGGTGGCGTCACCGACCGTGAAACCGGGTACGGGCGATGCGGCCGGAGGAGGCACATCGGCTCCACCCATAGCCTGCGGCATAGCCGAGCCACGTTCCACTTTCCAAGCACGTATGCTATTGAACCAACGGTCTTGCCATTGACGAGCGTCGATGTCGAAAGATACGGTCAAGACCTCGCCCATCTGAATGTTAAACTGTTCGATTTTGTCGGCCCCAAATACATCGAAGCACATCTTGCGTGGATACTGATCGTTGCTTTCGATGACATATTCTTGGGCTTTCCATTCGTTGCCACTGGCTTTGGACACTCCGCTGCGCATGGGCAGGATGGCAATCACTTTTCCTGTAAATTCCATTGTCGTAAACTTTTGTAGATTATGCTGCGAAGGTACATTTTTTGTAAGAGAAAAACATCCTTGCCCACGGCTTTCTTTGCGAAGTCACGGCTTCGAGGATATTCTTCTCGGGCACACTCACCTTGATTTCCTCTCGCCATCGACCAACAAAACACCCCTTTTCAATCGCGATTGAAAAGGGGTGTATAAGCTATTTAGAGCCGCAAGCGACTTATCTTTACTTGGTAAAAAGCAATTCGCGGTACTTGGGCAAAGGCCAAATTTCATCGTCGATCTCCATCTCCAGATGGTCGATATGGTCGCGAATCAGCTCCAAATAGGGGCGCACTCGGTCTTCGTAAGCAAAGGCTTTGTCTTTGTGCGAACCCAGATGATTGGCCACCTTGCGTTCTTCTATCATATCGTGTACCAGTGTTTTGATAGCTGTTACCCGACGTGAGATGTTGCGCACCAAGTCCTTTCGATCGGCACTCATGGATTCGTATTCCTCGGGGGAGAAAATCTCCTTCATGCGACAGAGGTTCTCGAGCAAACGATTTTGATATTCCACGGCAATAGGCACAATGTGATTGATGGCCAAATCGCCCAATACGCGGCTTTCGATTTGCACCTTCATCGTATACTTCTCCAGCTCCACTTCCAACCGGCTGTTCAGCTCCGTTTCATTGAACACGCCCTCGCCTATCAAGACCGATCGAGACTGTTCGTCCACGTAGTGCAACAAAGCTTGAGGCACATGGTTAATGTTGGTCAGCCCACGACGAGCCGCCTCTTCTTTCCATTCCTCGGAGTAGCCATCGCCCTCGAAACGGATGGGTTCGGAAGCAAGGATGGTTTCTTTCAGAATGCGGAATATGGCCTCATCCTTGCCCACACCTTCGGCCATCAAACGTTCCACCTGCCGGCGGAAATCGTTGAGTTGGGCCGCCATGGCCGCATTGACCGCAATCATGGCCGCAGCACAGTTGGACGACGAACCGCCGGCACGAAACTCAAAACGATTACCGGTAAAGGCAAAGGGAGAAGTGCGGTTGCGATCGGTTGTGTCGAGCAATATCTCGGGAATACGCCCAATGCCCAGCTTGAGTGTAGTCTTTTCCTCGGGTGTCATCTTATCATCGCCCACCTGGCGCACAATTTCATCGAGCGTGGCCGAGAGTTGACGACCCAGGAAGCAAGAAAGGATGGAAGGAGGAGCTTCGTTTGCCCCCAGGCGATAGCTGTTGCTTGCGCTGGATATGGAGGCTCGCAACAGGTTCTGATTCTTGTAGACCATCATCAGCGCATTGACCAAGAACGTGAGGAAAAGCATATTCCCCTTGGGATTCTTGCCCGGTGCAAACAAATTGATGCCGGTATCGGTGCACAGCGACCAATTGTTGTGTTTGCCCGATCCATTGACACCGCTATAAGGTTTCTCGTGCAGCAATACGTTGAAATGATGCTTACGAGCGATGCGCTTCATAAGATCCATCACCAATTGGTTATGGTCGTTGGCCAAATTGCAGTTCTCAAAGATCGGAGCTAACTCAAATTGGTTGGGGGCCACCTCGTTGTGGCGCGTCTTTGCCGGAATGCCCAACTTATGACACTCAATCTCCAGCTCCTTCATAAAGGCCGTCACACGGGGAGGTATGGAACCGAAGTAATGGTCTTCCAACTGTTGGTCTTTGGCCGAAGCGTGCCCCATCAGCGTGCGTCCCGTCAAAGCCAAATCGGGGCGGGCGTTGTAGAGCGAAGAGTCCACCAAAAAGTATTCCTGCTCCCAGCCCAAGTTGGCATACACCCGGGTCACATTCTTATCGAAGAGCTGACACAACTCGGTAGCCGCCTTATCCACCGCAGCCAAAGCCTTCAACAAAGGCGTCTTATAGTCGAGTGCCTCGCCCGTATAGGAAATAAAGATGGTGGGGATACACAAGGTAGAATCTACCACAAAAGCAGGCGAAGAAACATCCCATGCAGTGTAACCACGTGCTTCAAACGTATTGCGGATGCCACCATTGGGAAATGAAGACGCATCGGGCTCTTGTTGAACAAGCAATGAACCGGAGAAACGCTCGATCACTCCGCCATCGTCTCCCATCTCGATAAAGCCATCGTGCTTCTCGGCCGTTCCGTCGGTCAGTGGTTGAAACCAGTGTGTGTAATGGGTTACATTGAGCGATTTAGCCCAACTCTTCATACCATTGGCAATCAAATCGGCTTGTTCCCGACTAATAGGTATTCCCCGCTCTATGGCATCCACCACTGCTTTGTAGGCCTCCCGAGGAAGATACTCTTGCATCTTTTTGCGGTCGAACACATGACTGCCATAGTAGTCGGACAGTTTCTCTGAAGGGGGAGTTACCACCAACGGTTGCCGATTGGCCAGCTCTTGGAGAGCAAAAAATCTCATCTTGGACATCTTGAGTTGTATTATTAGGGTTTTTCGGAGCAAATGTACACTTTCACCCGGATTAACCCCAACAAAAATAGGGTCTATCTCAAAAATAGACCCTATTTTTCATTACACCCCCTCTATGTTCCAGGGGTCATCTCTAAAATATCATTCAAAAACTGAGCACAGACTCCATTTATTCGTCTGTCCGTAAATCTACATTTCAGTGGTCAACCTCGCATCCAAAACCTCACTTCTCCCAAGAACGCAGATGTGGAGGTAAGGACTTGACGATAATTTGTCGCTCCTTGGCTTGCGAAAGAATTCTCTTGACTATTTGACTCATTTCCTCAATCGTAAGTGTGGCAAAAGGAGATTCTTCTTTTGCTGTTCCTACTTTGGGAGGAATTTGACCTGTTGTCGAATAGATGTTGATAACCCCCAACCAAAAAAGTTCCTCGGGCATCTCGGACTCAAAATCCTCCTCGGGCTGCACGGCCAAGGGCACTTGGATGGCCTTGAATTCATCAACGCTCATCTCACCCTCGCTCACCTGCCGAACGATGCGTTCGGCCAGCTTCTTCATCTGCTCAGCACGCAATCGGTCGGTGGTAAAGTGCACAGATAGATTGGCCACGGGACGCAGCTGGGTTTCGTAATCAGCTCTAACACCCACGCTATACGTCGCTTGCTCGCGTTCACGCAGCTCACTGAACAAGCGCTGTTCCAATACCCCCTTAAAGAGAGTCCAAGCTGCTTGCTCACGTTCGTTAAGTTCTACATCCGAAACGTACGAAAGCTCTACCTCTCCTACATCGCCCGGCAAATCCACTTCAAAAGTTTTCTCCAAACGTGAGTCGGAACGAGAGAAATCCAATGCCTGTGGATTGGGAGGCAGTACCTTAAGCTCAGGATGGGTGGGGAGTGAAGCTATATAACGACAAACCAATCGCTTAGCCTCCTCTCTGGGAATGTTTCCCACAAGACAGAAGGTGTAACGATCGGCATTTGCCAAATGAGCCTTAAAGAGCCGTTCAACGTCTGCCAACTTGATGCTGCGGTAGAAAGCCTCGTTCTTCTCGGGATTGTGCTCGCTATAAGGATAGAGGAGACGTTGTATGGAATCTTGCACAGCTTCCATTCCTTGAGGGTTGTGTGTCACGGCTGCCAAGGCGTTTCGTTCGATGTACTTCGCAAGAGTTTCCGCCGAGAAATTGTGGTTGGCCAACACCAAGTGCAGATAGGCGAAGAAATCTTCAGCCTCCTCTTGGGTAGTATTACCGCCCACCCCATCGCTTAACTCCTCTGCCGAGATGCTAAGTTCAAAGTCCTTGTTCTGCAACCATTGATGCAACTGATTGCGCGAGTAGCGGTGAACCCCACTCTGCATAATCAAACTGCGCATAGCTGTGTAGGCCGGAATGTCGCAAGACTTTACGGCCGAACGCCCCCCGGGAGCCGAACCCGCAAAATAGCAACGACGTGCCTCGGGAAGATACTTGTAGTATAGTTTTGCTCCATTACTCAGCGTCCACTCTTCTATCTCCAATTCGGGAATGTCTTGTGATTTAAGTATCTGTCCTAAAGGAATCTCATGATCAACAAGCGTAGTGATGGGCTCATAATGCATCGGTTCCATTCTCGTGGTCTTGCCCTTTTGCAAAGCATGCAGAAAGGACTGTTCACTCAGATTCATCTCCTCTCCATTACGCGAGTAGGTGACAAAGGCAAGATTCTTGTCTCCACCGAGTGACTTCATCCAAGTATTCAGGTCTTCCACCTCTAATTCTACCAAGGTTTCCAAAGTCTCATGAAGTTGAACTCTAAAAGGAACGATATCTTCCCCGTAAAGAAAGTTCAACTTGAAGGCATCGAAGTAATTATCGGGAGTGCCAAGCAATTTTGCCTCCAAAACAGATTTAATATCTTGATACATACTGCGCTTGCACTCCTCGAATTCTATTTCCGTGAATCCCTCACGCACGATTGTTTCTCGCAAAGCAAGTACCTGCAAAAGGGCAGATTCGGCCTGCCCGGCATAGGGCACTACATCCCAAGCAAATTGGCGATAACCGCGCACCAAATCCGAAAGGCTCACGGTAGCCGCAACGAACAGCTCTTGGTTATCATTGCGCAATTGTGCAAAGCGACGAGGAGCAAGGCGATTGAAAAAGCGTGTACAAATCATGTTTCGCAACACTGCCGATTTATCGCTCGGATTCACAACCGGGAAGCGTTGGTAGATACCAAACGAAGCACTCTTATTTTCCGCATCAACGAAGCGAATATAGAGAGGTGTTTCGTTATCGGCAATCAGACGTAGAGGTTTGTCGTCGGCCGTTGTTCCCGCTTTGAGCTTACCGAGTGTGGCACGAAGCTTCTCTTCGTATTGCACGGGATCCACATCCCCGATGATGGCTACAAATTGCATATGAGGACGATACCAACTCTTGTAGAAGGCCTGCACCTCGCGTGCTGTAAAGCCCTTGATACTCTCTTCACTACCGATTACATTGCGGTGTGCGTAAACGCTATTGTTGTATATCACCGGAGCAATACTCTCGCTCAGACGATGGTTCACATCATTGCGCTGCCGCCACTCTTCAACAACAATACCTTGCTCTTTACGTACGTCTTTCTCTGTTATTGCAATGCCATGACACCAATCATGGAGCAACCCGAGCATACGCGCATTCACTTCTTCGTCGTGCACCGGCACTCCATGAACAGCATAGTAGGTTTCATCCTTGCCCGTAAAAGCCTCGAAATCATGTAGCCCCTTGCTTCGTAGGTATGCCATCACTCCCTCGGGGAAGTGGCGAGTCGTGTTGAAAGCCAAATGCTCCAAAAGGTGTGCAATACCTTGCTGGTGATCTTGCTCAAGAACAGCTCCTACGTTTTGATAGACGTAATAGCTCACTTGATCGGGCATACCTTTATCGTGCAGAATGTAATAACTCAATCCATTGGAGAGTTTCCCTTGCCTAAGTCTTTCGGCCAACTCGCTCTTAGTCTGTGCCTGCACAGATACACAGCTTAGGATAAGCAACATCCATAAGCTGTATTTTTTTAAGTATCTCCACATAATCATTTCTCCAACAATTCGAGTTCTGCAAGCTTCTTATGTACCACAGCCTGCACCATGGATTGGGCTGTTTGCAGTTTCTCCATTTGTAACGACTCGATGTTCGCCTGATTATAAAGAGCACGTGCTCTGGTAAAGTCTTTCATTGCTCGGTAGGAGTCGCCCATCATCACGAGGAGATTGATGCGATTGATAAGCACTTCTTCTCCTTGTAACGCGCGTTCTATCCACACAATCGCCTGTTTATGCTGCTCTGCCTTTAACTTATCGCCCATGGCATAGTATAAATCTTGTGCAGCCTTTCCATAATCGGCCGGGGTGGCACTCTCACCAATCAATCCAAAGTACTTATTGAGCGACTCGATATAGCTACCGGCATCTTTATTCTTATACAGTTCGAAAAGGGCATCGAAATACATCTTGGAACGCTCATAGGGAACTACGCCCGGAGGCACTACCATGGAATAGGCAGCTTTGTACTCTCCGTTTATCTTATCAAGGTATTTGCTGTATTCGGCATCCCCCTCGCGTATAAGTTTCTCTATCTGCTCGTCGTTACTCTCTACAATGTAATAGGCTGCTGCTTGACCAACTGCTTTAATCCACTCATCGAGGTTTTGGTTGATAAACTCCATCATTTCCAAACGATGCGCTTCGTCTTCTCCACCAAGACTGTTGATAATTCGATAGTCGGTCTTATTGATAAGGGCAGGCCCTTTCTTGGCTGAGATGTACGAATGGTAGAGTTTGCGCACACGCACCACCCATTTTTCCGCATCCATTCCTTCTTGGGCAGCCAAGAAGTTGGGAGCTTTCGCAAGCAGTTCTTGTTGTATCTTCAGATCGGCAGGATCATTACGGTGTCTCTTATACAGTTCCTCGAAACTTATGGCATCTCCCTTGGCAATACGAGCTGCTTCCAGCAGTTCCACAGCGTTCAACGCTCCCGAATGAATCGACAAGGGTTTACCCTCCTTATTCACAAAAGCGAGGGTGGGGAAAGCCTCCACTTTGAACAACTCTACGGCCGTCTTATTCTCGGACTTCTCAGCATCAAGTTTCACCGAAATAAAATGCTCATTGAAATAAACGCCCACGGAATCAACTGTAAACACTTCATTGCTCATGCGCTTACAAGGACCGCACCACACTGCATAGAAGTCGATGAACAACAATTTGTTCTGCTTTTGAGCGGCTGACAAGGCCTGTTCGTATGTTCCTTCAAAAAAATGAATACCGCTCTTTTGCTCCTGAGCCGACAGTCCCGATAGGTAAACAAGGGTCAGGAGGGGCATTATTATGTATCTCTTTATCATAATCTTGTTTTCTTTATTGATTTCTTCGTTTTTCATCTCTGGGCTTGGAATGGGGAAAAGTAATCCACCGTTTTAGTCCTCGGTATCTTCTTCTCCATCGCCACTCTCGGAGGTTTCATCATCCAACTCCTCGTAAGAAATTACTTACTGCAAATGAGCCGGTAACTCATCACCGACAGTGAAAGTGATAATATCCTTAGCCACAGCTTCATGCCCCTCGTTATAGATCCTCAATGTCAAGGTATAGCATCCATTAGGCAAGACCTTAACGGCCTCTTGTGTCAGCAAAAGCATACTTCCTTGCAAAAAGATCTTGCCGAGCTTCACTTGTTCCAGAAACTTGGCTTGATCTCCTCCCTGCTCCACACGCACACTAACAAATTCGTAGTTAATCGGTGCCGTACCGGCCACTCCTTGTATTTGAGACGATACCCATGGAGAATTATTGAGAGCACGATCGCTCGTGGGATCCAAATGACGAGCCACATAAACCGTGTCGGGGGCATATGTTGCCGTGTCAATGCGCAAGTAGCCAACTTTCATGCGTTCGCACGAAGCGAACAAGAGCATCGAGCAGAGCACAAGAAGCCCTACCGATCCATATACATTCTTTCGTTTCATCATAATTAAAAGTCGTTTAGGGTAAAACTATAATCCAATGAGTGTACCACGCCTGTCAGCGTTGTAATATTACTGGAAGCCACCACTGTTCGCTTTTGGGTAGCTTCCGAAACCAAATAAATCTGCTCGGGACCGGCCTCGGGAATCTCGTTGAAAGTTCCTTTGAAGGTGTACACCCATAATTCCTTGCCCGAAGCCATCTTCAGAAGTTCGCCACCCGTACCGATTATTTGCTCTGTATCCACCGAGGGTCGACCGGCCTTGAAGTCTATCAGAAACTTGCGCTCACCGAGGAGACAGTCTAATAACATTGTTCGACAAACATCTTTCGGAATATCCGTCACCTTCTCAAGATCATTTTCCAGGAGGTAACGACGTATGCTGTGATTCGTTGGGCCAAAGAAGGTGAAATTTGTTCCTCGACCTCCATCGAAGTAATCTTGCATTTCGGCGTGTGTAATCATCTCCATCAGCAAACTCCAATTATAGGAGTCTGTTGCGAAGTACCCCCACATCGTTGTATTGTGGTTCCCATTGGCCTCGCCCGTATCTATGAGGTTATACTTGGTACAACCTTGCGTAACCGCCAAAATCACGCAGGCAACAAGTAGCAAAAATGTCTTCTTCATAACGTAGTGTTCTCTTGATTAGTTAATATACTGAGCCCAATAGATTTTTTGTCTAATCACAGGATTGATCAAGATTCCGTCTTTGTAACGAGCCTCCTGGGGAACAGGAAGCACCAAAGCCCCATTGAGCACATCTTGATGAGTGAGTGTTTTGAATTTTCCTTCCAAGTCCGTGCGGAAGTAATTGTTACGAATGATGTCGAAGAATCGTGCGTCGTTCTCGCAAATGAATTCTTTCTCACGTTCGCGGAATATAGCCCGTTGCAAACCATCACTGTCTTTCTTTGCGTTGGGATATTCCGTGGCTTGGGCACGACGACGAATTACATTCAGGTCATTCTGTGCTCGCATTTCCTCTCCAAGTTTCGCAGCACATTCGGCACGCAACAGATAAATATCCGCTAAACGCCAATACACATAATCGGTATCCAAACTCCGTAGGCGTTTTCCGGAAGTTTCCGTTTGGTCTACGTCATAAATGGCATTACGAAACTTATAGGCCAGAGCATAAGTCTTAGTCCCACTGCTGTGTTCGGTGTTTGCTTCGTAAAAGAATGCTTGCTTACGAAGATCGGTTTCTTCATACATCTCGTCAATAGTGGATTTATACAGCCGTAGAATCGTTTTTGACTCAATATCGCCAAGCAAAGCTGTCTCGTCTACGGGATAAGAAAGAAATTCTGAAGCTACAAAGTTGGGAGTTTGAGCATAGATGGAACGTCCCACATCGTAAATGAGCGAGAATACAACCTCGGGATGCGAGGTACTCGCTTTATTGAAGGCTCCCGTACAAAGCTCCTCCGGATTCTCTGCCAACTGATAGTGACCCACCTGCTGATCAATCAACATCGTTGCGTATTCAACCGATTTACGATAAGCTTCCCGAGCATCGCCTGCAAATTTATACAATTCTATTACACTGCCTTTCCATGCATACAAATGAGCCAAAAGAGCTGCACTCGAACCTTTCGAAGCATATTGCCGGTTCGTGATTGCTGCTCCATTTACGTCTTTCAGCTTATCGTAAGTAGGCAATAGCTCCAATGCTTTCGAAGCATGGGCTATGGCGTGGTCAAGAACTGCGAGTTGGCTGGAAACATCGTACACCTTGATGGTTTTTGAGTCTTCCAAAATAGGCACCTCTCCGTAACGCTGTACCAAACACAAATAGGCCAACCCAAGAGCAAAGTGAGCCTGACCGGCGTGCGTATTATAACGTTCTTCATTCAGATTCTTGGTTCGAGAGATGTTGTCCAACAAGAGATGCGATTCGAAGATGGCTTTATACAGTCCACTCCAATCTTGAACACCGTTTACATACTGAGGATTCCATCGGCGTACTTCCTGCCCCGACTGCAACTCATCAGCCAACACGCCGACCGAACGAAAAGCCAAATTATCGGCCACAGACGATAGAAGATAGAATTGTATGGCAGAGGTTGTAGTATTCAACTCACGCTCGGTATCGAAAGAATTCGAATAAGTCAAACCATTCTCGGGCTGCAAATCAAGATTACAAGAACCAAGTAGTAAAAGCCCGGCAAAAAATATAAATATCTTTTTCATGTTCGTTTAGAATTTGAAGTTTAATCCCACCGTCACTTTACGATTGAGGGGGTATTGCTTACCATCATCGACTCCGCTTTCAAGAGATACGATTTCGGGATCCAAACCGGAGTAATTGCTCAACAAGAAGAGGTTCTCGGCAGAGAGGTAGATATTTACTCCTTTCAGTTTGAATCTGTTGAGAAAATTCTCAGGCACCTTATAACTAAGTGTCAGCATTTTGAGACGCAAGAAATTTACATTCTCAATGTTAGAATCAATGTTTCCGTCAAATTGTCCAATATAATCGCTATCTGCATAAGCCAACGATGGGTAGTCCGCATTGTCCCCAGGCTTCTCCCAGAAAGAATAACCTCGATAGTCATTCTTTATCGTTCCGAAACCTTTATCGAAATTGAAAGCAGAGTTCTTCACCATATTCATCATCTTACGCCCTAACGTGTAGCTGAAGTGCAAAGACAAACTAAAGTTTCTCCAATCAAGGTATGTACTGATGCCTCCGTATGCAAGTGGCAACGTCGTGCCGGCATAGTAGCGGTCTTTATCGTCGATGACACCATCGGAATTTTGATCCTTAATCTTCCGACCGCCTACACCGAGCTGGGCAGTTTCCGTTCCAAAGGCCAAAGGACGACGAACTCCTGATTTATTGTAGTAGTAAGGAATATCTTCCTCACGCTGAACAATCCCTTCATCTTGATAAGTGTAAATGCCATAGATGGGACGTCCCAATACCAAATGCTTAACATCTTCACCGGCATACGACTTGCGGAAGAGATTGCGATTGTGCGAAGCATTAAATCCCAGCGACCACTTCCAATCTCCCTTGTTCAAGATATCCGCCATCACCTCGAGCTCAATACCTTCATTGGAGATTGCCGAAGAGTTACTCCATGCCTTGTCTGCGATAAAGAAGTTACCCGGTAACGGTATCTCCATCAACAGAGCGTGTGAGTACTTATAGTAGTAGTCCAACTTGAAGCGCAAACGACTGTCCAGGAGATGTAAATCCAGACCAAGGTCATACTGATCACTCTTCTCCCACGTAAGTTTGTTGTTGGCCATAAACTCGGGCATCAGTGCCAGCGTACCCATAAAAGTGTTGGCTGCTGCCATTACTCCGAGCGCAAGGTATGCATCGGGGAATTTCTGTCCCGAACGTCCCCAAGAAGCCCGAAGTTTACCAAAGTTGAGCCACCACAAGTTTTTCATAAACTTCTCTTGCGAGAAAGCCCAACCTAACCCCATGGAAGGGAATAGCCCCCACCGAACGGCACTACCGAATACCGACGAACCATCGGCACGAATGGAGAACTCGGCCAAATAACGTTGCTTATAGTTGTAGGCCACACGTCCCAAATAGCTCTGCATAGCTTGTTCTTCTTTGTTATTGCTAAACTTCTGAAGAGCTATGTAGTTGTTATTGGCCTCATCGAGAAGTAAGGGATCTCCCCAGTCCTTTGCATAGGTGATATAATCTGTCGGGCCATTGCGTGCCTCACCGCCAAGTGTTCGCAAGAGATCCCTGTTGTAGGTGATGCCTGTCATAAAGTCCAGCACATGGCTATCTCTAATGCGCAATTCGTAATTGAGCAGGTTCTCAAATTGCAGCATCGTCATGCCAATGTGCGATTCATCGACCAACGAGCGCTTGTCATAGGCCAAGTAACTCGGCGTAAAGCGGTAGCTACGTGTGCTGTAGTGGTCAAGAGCTGCCGTAGAGCTGAAACGCAGCCCTTTCAAGATCTCATAATTGAAACCTGCATTCAAGCGTATATTATAATTGCTGTTCTCCCGCTTAATGTCCAATAGCTTCTTACTTGCTTCCCGTTCAGCGATGGAACCCTTACCCGGTAGTAAGGTAGACGACGAAGTGGGGTCGAGCGTAAGTCCCTGTATTTTACCCATATCCTCGCCGGCATTCTTGTCCGTGTAAAAAAGGTTCGTGCGGAGGAAGGCGGTCAGACGTGGAGTCAAGTTGAGGTCGAGATTGCTGAGAAGACTAAAACGCTTAAAGCTCGAACTAAGCATGATACCCGTTTCATCGTAAAAGCCGGCATTGATCATATACTTGATATTCTCTTTACCCCCCGAAACCATGGCATCTGCTTTCGTCACACGTCCCACACGAAAAGCGTACTTCCACCAATTCGTTCTATTGTTATAAAAAGTATTCAACGAGTCTTGCACCATGCCCGGGAGTCGCTCTTCTTCGGACAGACGCAACCCATTGCGCCAAAGGTAGTCATAGGCTCCTTCGTAATTACCCCAACCCCACGAATCTCTATGGCTTTTGGGCATCACCACACGATTTGTCATTGCATCGTAATGTCCCAAGCGTTGCATCTTTGCCAAAAGCAGCGCAAAGTCGCGTTCGCCTTTACCCATGATCTGCACCGGCGTTTCAGGAAGCCACGAATAACTTTGTGAAACATTGACGCTAAACTCCGACTTACCTGTTTTACCCTTCTTAGTCGTTATCAAGATAACTCCGTTTCCTGCACGCGATCCATAGAGCGAGGCAGAAGCTGCATCCTTGAGAACTTCCACCGATTCTATGCTCGAGGGGTCTAAGCCGGCCAGCGTATTGATACCTCCCGTCTGCTCCGATGTTGTTGAAACCACCGGCACACCGTCTATCACAAACAAAGGCGATCCGTCTATTTTAGCATTAGCCCCTCCGATGGAACTTAATCCACGTATGGTTATTTGCGAGCCACCTCCACCGGGCGTTCCCGACACGTTTGTCACCTCTACTCCTGCCATATGTCCTTGCAGCAGGTTCTCAATGCTTGCGCTGGGTGTATGCTGCAGCTTATCTGCCTTGACCGATGAAATAGATCCCACCAATTCTCTCACATTACGCTTACCATAGGCCACCACCACAACCTCTCCAAGATTTTGTGCCGTGGATTCCAACACAATTTTAAGGGGCTCGCCCACTTTATACGGAATCACCCGTGTAGTGTAACCTATGCAACTCACTTGAATGTCTCCGCCGGTGGCATTGGTCACAAAACTGAACGTTCCATCATCCTTGGCAATCGCTCCCGAGGTCGTACCTTTGATAGCAATCGTAGCAAATGGAATAGCCTCTCCTTTGGAGTCAATAACCACCCCTTCGATGGTTTCTTGTCCTTGAGTGGCCGAGGCAGCAGAAGTAGAAACTTTAAAAACTTTAATGGCCCTACCTTCCACTGTATAAGTGAAAGGCGTATTCTTGAGCAATTGTTGCACCGCTTCGACAGCACTCACTCTGTCGAGCGAAGCCGTGAGCGTCGTTTCATAACGCTTCACCTCGTCGGTATAGGTTACAAGAAACTTGCCTTGCTTAGCGATCATATCAAGCACAGATGCCAAAGATTTATCCTTGAACGACAAGGATATGACAATCTCATCCTTGTTGCTTTGAGCATACAATCCTGACGACTGCAAGGCACTAAGCGCTAAGGCAATTAAAGCTAAATAGAAATACCTCATAGATTCTTCATTTTTAATAGTTCGAGCGACGAATGTACTAAAAAACCTTTACCCACCCACCGAAGCGACATTTTTTTTGTAAAAAGAAGTATCCGAAACATAAAACCACAAGATCATACAACCGCATCTCATAGGTTTCGTCCACGAAGTTCTCATATCCGGTACGGCTACAAAGCATATTTCTTACAACCCTGTCGGCCTTCTATTCTCCTAAAGCCCCATAACAACATGGCGTAAGCTCCATCAAATGAAGTCGAAACCACCGGCTTCTGCCTCTTTCGATCGTCTATCTTTTCGGAAAAAATCCTATGCAGGACGTCCAATAACAGTCAAGGGCTACCTTAATGGGTGGCCCTTGATTGTATCTCATCTCTTCTTGCAAGAAAGATGAGGTTTATCCAAAGAATTCGTCTAAACGACTCCCGTTTTCCCGATTATCGGGTAACGTTCTGCTTCAAGGTTCCGTTACCGGGGTTACTCATTGCCTCATTGGGGAAAGGCATAATCCACAAATGGGAGTTGGGGTTCAATTTATAAATCGTCCCGTTGACCGTCTTGGTAAGGGTACGAGCATACTCCGGAGTTTTATTCAAACGGCGGTAGTCGCAAAACACCACAGAACTTTGAATATACTCATTGGCCTTGTCGTTTATAATCTTCTCAACAGCTTCTTGGGTCGTCGAAGCAGTCCAGTCGGTGTAGTATTCCGGAAGAATACGCGTCTTACGGACCCGATTGACCAACTCCATGGCAGCCTCCAGATTAGCTGCTCCACCTTGACGAGCCAAACATTCGGCCTTGATATAATACATCTCGGGGCTTCTCATTCCTCCTTTATTGGGTTCAAGACCATAAATACCGGCCTGATACTCAATACCAGAAGCCGACACACGCCGCTTCCAGTGGGTCAACAGCCGTGTATCACCGGCCTCGAAGCGAGTAGCCCGCTCAGGAGGAAGGGCATATGATACATTATTATTGCCTCGATACATATTCATCGAGCCGAAGTGGAAGAAATAATTCTCGGGATTGTTGCGTTCGGGGTTTCCATTCACTCCGACAGCATAATTCGAAGAACTCTCGTAGCGCGCACGATCGGCTTCGTAGAAAGCCACCCAATTGAACAACTGATCGTTTATCTCCAACGCCTTATTGGCATACACCAAGGCTTGATCGTAATTGTTCATCGAGAGATGCGTGCGTGCCAACAATCCGTAAGCTGTCACCACGGTGGGATGGAACAGGCTTTCTCCCTCCTGCGGAAGGTGCGGAACGGCGGCCTCCAAGTCGGACAAGATAAGCCGATAGACCTCCTCCAGCGTACCTTGGGGAGAGGGAGACGTTACCGAGGAAGAAGTCACCAAAGGAACAGCAAGCAGATGCTTGGTCGATTCCGTGTACTGATCGGCATAATAATTGACCAAATAATAATAGACCCATGCCCTAAGCACACGCCCTTGAGCCGTCAACATTTGACGTTTTTCCTCCGTGGCATCGGCTGCCGTGGGTGCCCCGTCGATGATTAAATTGGCATAAAACAACGCTTCGTAGGCATTGTAATATGCGTTTTTGTCCGTCGAGTTGATTTGTGTACGATCGACCTCTTCATTCCAAAAGTAATGAGCATTGGCCAGTTGATTGGAATTAAGTTGATTGGGCGTGTAGAATAAGTCACCGACCAGGCAAAACATCTGATCCATCTCGAGGTAGTGCTTCTCGGTCGTCCTGATAAAAGCATTATAATCCTCCCAGGTCGTAGGGGTTTTCTGCCCTTTGGGGATTTCGTTCAAATAGTCATTGCATCCACACAGCACGATTGAAGAAGTCAGCAATGCGCTCCACGCCAGGACTTTTATTTTATCTATATTCATACGAATACATATTTGAAGATTAAAAATTAAGATGAATACTTCCCACAAAGTTCGGGTTCTGCTTTCCGCCAAGTGCATACGAGGCTCTGCCGTCAAAGGCTATCACGGCCAGATTTTCCACGATAAACTGCAACTTAGCATCTCTCAAAAACAACTTTTTGGTCAAAGTCTTGGGAAGATAATAGGCCAAGGACAAATTATTCACCCGCAGATGAGAGGCATTGTACACAAACAGATCGGAAGCTCCATATAACTCGGAACGGTGTGTATTGTATTCTTGTCGGTTGTCGCTGAACAACAAACGAGGAACTTGGGTTCTATTCTCGTCTCCGGCTTGCTGCCAACGCTTCAAGATGTCCTTATGCGTACTTACCACACGCCCGCTACCCATATTGATGGCAGGCACAAACGTATCACGCAATTTATGCCCGGCCAGCAATAGAAGTTGCAGCGAGAACTCCACGTCTTTGTAGCGCAACACATTGGTCAACGTACCGCTATGTGGAGGCACGCTCGTACCGCAATAAACAATTGCCTTGGAGTCTCTCACCGGCTGAGATGTCACATTGCCCTCGGCATCATATACCTGCGGTTCGCCCGTAGGACTCAATCCGGCCCATCGGTAAGCATAGATTCCATGCAACGGGTTTCCTTCCGTAGGAAAGCTGGTGGGATAACTCAAACGACTATTGTACTGAACGGCATCAATGTGAATCTTCTTCACACGGTTGTAATTGAATGCATACAAACCGGTGGCATCCCAACGGAAGTCTTTGCTCTTCAATAAAGTTGCGTGCAAGGTCAGTTCCACTCCCCTATTCAGCATCTCACCGTTATTGGTTGTCAGCATGGAATATCCGAACCCCTGCGTGGGACTGCTATTTATGTAGGCTAGCAAATCGGTACTATACTTGTTGTAGTAATCAATGCTCCCATATAGCCTACCACGCAAGAACGAGAAGTCTACACCGAGATTGAACGTGGTGGTCTTTTCCCAACGGATATCTTTATTGGGAGGAGCGGTCACCGCACCAAAAAGGCCCGAAGAAAGGATGGCCGGATAGTAAGAAGCCACCAAATAGGGAGCAGTGTTGCGCCCTATATTTCCTCCTATACCATAGGACATTCTGAGTTGCAAACGGTCCATAGCTTTCCAACGAAAGAAGGGTTCTTTATCCACATTCCAACTTCCACCCATCGACCAAACAGGCTTGTTTTGATACTTCGAGCTCGTTCCCCAAAGATTGGAACGGTCCCAACGGATGCTACCGGAAAGCGTATACTTGTCCAACAAAGAATAAGAAGCATTAGAGTAGAATGAAACGAAGCGATTGAGCAACTCACGCTGTGAGGTGTTGCTGCTGTACGAGAATTGTGCAGCTCCCAACAAGCCGGAGAAATAGGCCAATGAGGCCGCATTATAGGCCGGCCAATTGAGTAAGTCCGAATCATATCCGTAGCGCGTATTGTCTTGGTACTCCAATTTTGACTCACGCACCTCCTGTCCCAAAATCCAAGCCAAGCTGTGGGCTGTACCCAAATCTTTGGTGAGCGACAACTGATGACGCAGGTTATAGGAGCGGTTGCGTGTATCGGTAGTGGCCAGAACATCGCCCTCCGGCAAATTGTAAAACACCTTATCATTGACCAATGATGTGAAATTATTCAATGTAGACACCACATCATAGGCTTCTCGTTCGCGCAGCATCGAGGTCTTTCCTTCTCCGGTTTCATACTGAAACATAACGTGATACTTAGCCCATGGAGTCAAATCGAAGTTCAATCGTCCCGATGCTCTTGTTTCCAAGCTCTGCGTTTTGGATAGCTGACGACGAAGTTCATCCAACGGTGTCAGCACCTCTTCTCTCAATCCATAACGAGCAATCAACTCCCTGCGACTTGCATCAATCTGCGATGGTGCAGCCACCGATGCTCCGGATTCATCGAACAACTCATCGTAGGGCAAGAATGAAAACCCGGGAGAGAAGACATCGAAGCTCTGACCTTGCTCTTTGCCGTATTTGAGATAAACGTTCACATCTGCCTGCAACCAATCGGTAAGCTTCAAACTATTGGATAGATTAACACCCAGTTTCTTGTCGTTGCGAAAGATGTCCTCGTATTGATTGTCCCAATAGGTTGTCGAAAGAGCAAAGCTATTGCGATCCGTTCGATTGGCCAAGCGTATATTGTATTGGCGATAGATGGGGTTGCGCTTGGCACGTTCAACAGCCTGGTCGTAGTAACGATATCCCTTCGCGGCCAGTTCGTTCAATAACTTTTCTCCCTCTTCCATACCGATCTTTTGCGTGTACATATTCAGCAAAATGTCTATCCCCTTGGAAGGATAAGCACCGGTGGTTCGCAAGTCATCCGCAACAACCGATGCTCCGGCCACTCCGCTTTGTAACTGTTCGCTCTGAGCGGCCCACGCACGTTGCAGCCCCACCACATCGGCAGCATCCGTGCGATTGGCCACATAGTACGAGTAGGGTTGAAAGGCATAAGAAGTGGACAAACTGATTTCGGTTTTACCCAAGGCGGCCTTCTTGGTCGTGATAACAATGACCCCATTGGCTGCTCGTGCCCCATAGATGGAAGCCGCTGCCGCGTCCTTTAACACAGTGACACTCTCAATGTCCTCGGGATTGAGTTCGGGAAACCGGTCGGTTGTTTGCCCCATTCGGTCAATACCTGTATTCTCTACCGGAAAGCCGTCGATGACCACCAGCGGATTGGCCACCGCACTCATAGTGGTGACACCTCGAATCTTACCATCGACATAGCCGGCCACCTGCCCTTCGAGTATGGAACCGAGGTTCTCCATGCGCCGTGTTTCAAACTTCTCCGCTTTCACCTGAGTAAACGCACCCGTGGAACGTTCCTTCGAAAGTGTTTGATAACCCGTAACCATCACCTCATCGAGTTGTTCGCTATTGGCTTGCAGCACAACGCGTAATTCACGTTCCTGCGTTGCAACGACCTCTGTTGTCTTCATTCCTACATAGGAGAATTGCAAGATCGCCCCTTTGGGTACGTTTAAGGAGAATTTACCGTCTACATCGGTAATAGTACCGCCTGCCACGCCTTTTTCGCGCACGGTAACCCCGATGAGAGGTAGGTCATCGGCATCGACCACCACACCCTTCACCATCAGGCGCACTTGCTCTCCTTCTCGGGAATGAGTGGTCATTTCGGGAGCGGATGCAAACAACGGAACACCCGACAACGAGCCTGCCATCAGGCAAGCCACACCCACGGCCAAGTTCCATTTCTTTTTTAAACGAGATTCAAACACTTCCATCTTCATGTTTTTTGGTTTATAATAATGATTTCAGTCATTTTCATTCCGAAAGCAAAGCTTCCAGCCTCTGCCGAGTTTCGGGCATGGACGGACGTGACATGTCGGCCGAAAGAATTCTCCCCTCTCTGTCCAATAGGATGAACCGAGGAATGCCCGTCACCTTATAAGCGTTCAAGAAGTCATTACCGGGCGAGAAGTGCAGTTGCACGCCCTTCAAATCGCCTCGCCTCACGCGCTTCAACCAGGCTTCACGATTGGCATCGCACGAGATGCTGACGAAATATATATCCTCCTTGCCCAAATCCTCTTCTAAACGGGCTAAATGGGGAATTTCCTTCACACAAGGTCCACACCACGTGGCCCAAAGGTCGATATAGACAAACTTTCCGCGAAAAGCCGAAAGAGTGACCGTACGTCCTTCGACATCGGTGCACACGAAGTCGGGCGAAGGTGCACCCACCGCCAATTGCCGAAAGCCGGCAAGCAGCGCCTCCACTTCTTCCTTCCACGCTTCGTGCTTCACGTAGCGACTGAAAAGGGACTCATAGGGATTGAACTCAGACGCTTGTCCACGATTCAAAAAACCGATTTGCGTCCGGTAAACCAAGAATTCGGCTAAAACATCGGCCGGTTTTTCTTGCTCCAAAAAAGCCTCCAAGCGTTCGGCTCCTTTCAAAGTGGGAAACAAATGCCGAGCCTTGCAACCGAAAGCTTCGTAGGCCAACGTGCGGTATTCTTCCATGTCCAAGCAATCTATCCCATCATTCATCAATGCATCCAGCAATGCCCAAAAACGCGCCGAGGGTCGATAGCTTTCGTCTCCGGTGATGCGCCTATGATAGGTCGGAAAGTCGGGCAGCGTTCGATAGGTATAATACTGCATACGCCGACGTTCCATTTCTTTGAATGCTTCGGGCAAGACGGCCGCATCGAGACACACGGCGTTTGCACGCAGTAAGGAGTCGGTTTTCTGTATAAAGGCTTCTTCCTCGAGCGATGCGTCGTTTATCTCGGTCGACCGATAGGGCTGTGCATTCAAATAGCTGTTCACCTCCTCGGCAGTACCTTTCGCCTTCAAGAAGCGAGCCGGCGTGCTCGCACCGTCTATGTCCACCGTCAGATGGGCCGACGCAGGCAACCATAAGGTGTAGGTGGCGTAGTTATAGTTCACCTGTACATACACCGGGACTGTATTATCAATTTGCCACAATGCCACTCCGGACGAATCGAGTGGAAGCGACACCGGCTTACCGCTCGGTTCATAGCATTTAACCGTTTCCTGATTTCCTCCCTTTACCTGAATACGTACCACCGAAGCGTGGATGGAGAGAGTTGCCGATAGGCACACCGCACAAATAAAACACAATATTCTCATAAAAAATACAATATGGGCGCAAAGATATAGCAATTTGCATATTATGCAACAGAAAATAAAAGCAGTATGACAATCCAATACAAACAATCCCGCTCCAACTGTCACTACTTTCAACAAAATCCTCTCAAAAACAAACTTTTATTGCCCATACCGAAAGCATGGCACCTTCTCGCCTTTTTCCTTCCGCGCTATGCCTACCGCCTCCTCTCACGTATTGCTTGCATCTGTCCGGAACTTCACTCTCAAAAAAAAGCCCACAACACCTCGGTACGGAGGAGCTGTGGGCACTTCATTTCGTGAAGAGGGAAGCTACATTTCCAAACCCAAGGAAGCAAAAAAGCGATGCCAATGAGGTATGTTGGTGTGATGTGCATAGTCCAAACTTTTCCGAATGGCCCCTTCTTGCAGCTCTGCCCTGCGACCCTCATCCCTGCAAAGGCTCACCAACTGCGTGGCATAGGTATCCAAATCGAATGGAGGAACAAGTACTCCGGCTCGTTGGTCCGCCCCGATGATCGAGCGCATGCCGCTGCAACACTCAAACGCCAAAGGCACCACTCCGTGGCTCTGCGCCTCGATCATAGCCATAGGGTAACCTTCAGAGGTGGAGGTCATGCAAAGCACGGCGGCTTGTCGATAGATCTCTGCCGGGTGTTCCACATAGCCCGACAGCGAAATGCGGGGCAATCGGTAGCGATCTATCAACGTTTGCAGATTGGTTCGCTCGGGACCATCGCCATAAATATCCAATCGCCAATCGGGCAATTGCTCGTGCACTCGTCGCCAAACCTCAACCAATCGATCCACACGCTTGTCGGGATAGGTCAACCGTCCCATGTAAATGATTTGCTTATCCTTGACAGTCACCGTTTCGTGAGGTAGCTCTATGGTGTTGTACATGGGAACGATGAGATTCTTCTTATCGTCAGCCAAGCGGAGCATCTCACAGATCTCCTCCTTAAAGCCATCGCATAAGACAATATAGCGATCGACCTGTTGCAAGCGAGTTCTGTAGGCCTTGAACTCGCGCCACAGCCCCAACGGTGTGTAAACGTACTTCAGCTTGCCGATGGTTTGCCACTCCAGCCATTTCGGCAACGATTCATTGGCACGATGAGCAGCTCCCGCTCGCTTGGCCGTGAAGCGATAGAGGGGAGCATTGTGCTCCCAATGCACCAAACAAACACCTGTTTCGGCCTTCACCGTGGCTAATGCTTCGTATGTTCCTCCCCAACCGATCAAGAACAATACCTTGATGTTTTGTTCCTTGATCTTTTCGACAAGAAAGCGTAAATTCTCCGGCACAAAAAGCCTCTTTGTATGAGGAAACTGCACCATCAACCCCGTGGCATCTCCCGGAGTGAAAATGGAATCGGTTGTTTTCAAAGTGAAGATACTCGATTCTATCCCCATTTGCCGGAACAGACGGATCGTGTTCAGCGTCACCCGCTCACCGCCGCCGGCAAATATTTCACGAAACAAAAAGGCACATTTCATAAACGATTCAGGCGCATATAAGATGATATATGATTTGTCTATTTGCGGTTCTTCCAAATCGAGAACACAGAATCGACAGCCGATATTCGTCTGCCCATATCGACAAGGACCGACCCTCGACAAAGGTAGGAAAGAAAAATCCTTGGACAAGTGAGCCCATCGAATTCTTGGACTCCGGACTTCCGAAAGGTGAGGTTCACACTTTGTCTTGCAACTCAAAGCATGAACCGTTTCGTTCAAGGCTTGAGTTCTATGAATCATGTCTTGAATCTTATGTTTCGCACCACGATATGTGAACCGCCCCCTCCCGATAAGAAGTTTTCCTTCTTAGAACAAGCCAACTGCTCCGAAAAAGTGAACGCTGCGACAAAGACAGAACAGTCGGTAAAGACGGCATATACAAACAAGCTATTCCTATCGTTTGTCATCACCGGCCGCCAAGCTCGCAGCCCATTTGTTCAGGGTTTTCTTTGACGACAGCTACATCCACATTCTCCTAAAAAAGAACCTAAGTTTTCGATTTTGAATTATTTGTATATCTTTGTCCCAATTACCTTTTGTATCATTGCTATGGCTAAGCTTCTCACCTACCGAAATCGCTTCATCATGCAATTCTTCCCAACACTGCGCTCGCAGATGTTGGCAGTGGCTTTTGCAGGAGGATTCGTGGGGTTGTGTGCTTACCTGGTCTATGTGTCCAAGGCTTACAGTTACCTCAGCGACGATCCGGAGGTGTGCATCAACTGCCACGTGATGGGGCCTTACTACGCTACGTGGCAACACAGCTCCCACGCCTCGGTAGCCACATGCAACGATTGCCACGTGCCCCATACGAGTATCTTTGCCAAGTATTATTTCAAAGCAACCGACGGGCTGCGACATTCCACCGTCTTCACACTGCGCAAGGAACCGCAACGCATGCAAGCCATCCCCGGAGCACAGGCCGTGATTTATGCCAACTGCGTGCGCTGCCACGCCCAGCTTAATCAAGAGTTTGTGCAAGCGGGACACCTGACAAGCCAAGAGGTGAAGCATGGGCAGGGACGTGCCTGCTGGGATTGTCATCGCGATGTGCCTCATGGCGGCAAGACAAGCCTATCGGCCACACCCCATGCCATCATTCCCTACCCTAAATCGCCCGTACCCACGTGGTTGCAAGAGCATCTAAGCGATAGAAACATCTAAACACACCAATACATTAGTTATGAACAGTCAACGTAAACTCAAACCATGGCAAAGCTGGGCCATATTCGGTGGCTCCATGGCCGTTGTTTTTTGCCTGGGATTATTGGCTGCCTCCATCACAGAAAGGCGTGCGGAAATAGCCAGCATCTATGCCAACAAGAAAGACAAAATAGCTCCCTTGGAAGCTCGCAACGAAATGTACAAAGGCAATTACGCCCGAGAATACGAAACTTGGACGCAAACCAAGGACACAACCTTCAGGAGCGAGTTTAACGGCAGTCAGGCGGTCGATGTCTTGGCACAACGCCCCAACATGGTGGTGCTTTGGGCCGGCTACGCCTTCTCGCGCGAGTATGCCACGCCCCGGGGGCATATGCACGCCATCGAAGACGTACAAAAGATACTGCGTACGGGCAATCCGGGCGTAAACGGTGCGGCGGATATGCAACCCGCCACCTGTTGGACGTGTAAAAGTCCGGATGTGCCTCGCATGATGCAAGCCGTGGGCGTGGACAATTTCTACAAAAGCAAATGGAGCGAAATGGGTAGCGAGATCGTGAACCCCATTGGGTGTGCTGACTGTCACGACCCCGAAACCATGAACCTACACATCTCTCGGCCGGCCTTGGTGGAAGCATTCAGCCGCCGAGGTGTGGACATCACTCAGGCCACCCACCAAGAGATGCGTTCGCTGGTGTGTGCACAATGCCACGTGGAGTATTATTTCAAAGGCGATGGCAAATACCTCACCTTCCCCTGGGACAAGGGATTCACGATGGAAGATGCCGAGCGTTACTACGACGAGGCCGAATACTACGACTACATCCATACTTTGAGTAAAACACCTATCCTAAAGGCACAACACCCCGACTTCGAAATAGCACAACAAGGCATACACGCTCAACGCGGAGTGTCCTGCGCCGACTGCCATATGCCCTATGTCAGCCAAGGCGGAGTGAAGTTCAGCGACCACCACATCACCAGCCCATTGGCCAAAATAGACCGCACCTGCCAGACCTGCCACCGAGAAAGCGAAGAAGTGTTGCGACAAACCGTATTTGACCGTCAACGCAAGGCCAACGAGGTGCGCAATCAATTGGAAACTGAGTTGGCAAAGGCTCACATCGAAGCCCAATTTGCATGGAGCAAAGGAGCCAGCGAAAGCGAGATGGCTCCCGTGCTGAAGTTCATCCGCCAGTCGCAATGGCGTTGGGACTACGGTGTGGCTTCGCACGGAGCTTCGTTTCACGCCCCGCAAGAGGTGACTCGCATCTTGAGCAACGGATTGGAACGCGCCATGCAAGCCCGTTTGGAGTTGGCACGTGTGCTGGCACGCCACGGCTATACACAAGAGGTGCCCATGCCCGACGTGTCGACCAAAGAAAAAGCTCAGCGCTACATCGGCCTTTCTCCCGAAAAGATGGAAGCAGACAAAGCCGAATTTATGAAAACCGTCGTTCCCAAATGGCTTGAAGAAGCCAAAGCCAAGGGACGTCTGCTTGCCGGCAAGTAAACAAGGAAACCCAACAAATCCGTGAGGAGCTGGCGTATTTGGACTCAGTGAAGCAAACTGCAGATTCCCTCACAACAGCCGAATTCCACAAGGTAGTGCACCAACCTTGCCGGGTAGGTCGCGCATGACCTTGCCTACAAATACCTCTCATTCATATGTGGCAGAAGAAATGGTCTTGGAGCGAAGCTTTCGCTATTGTCGGCGGTTTGACCATGGTGGGCCTGGCCCTACAACTGAGCATAGGGCCTGTTCCTCACACGGCCTTTGCGTACCCCGTCAACATCTGCTGGGGCATCCTCTTGGTTGCAGCCGTGGCAATCTACACCATCCATGGACAGCGAGGCCGGGCACAAGGCAAGAAACACCGATTGTTCTTTGCAGGACAAGTGGCCACGCTCAGCTCCATAGCAGGACTACTGGCCGTACTGGTAATCATGGGATTTACCAAACAGATCCCTGTGGTCATGAGCCAAGAATTGGCCAACCCTATACATCGCATCGGATTCAGTTCGATACTGTCCACCTGGTACTTCCTCTTGCTCTACGTTTATATGCTCTTCGTGCTGGGCTGCACCACGGTACAAAGACTGACAAGACTTAGGCGCAGCTTTCGCGATTTCGCCTTCCTGATGAATCATCTGGGCCTGTTCATCGTTTTGCTCTTTGGACTAATAGCCGCGGCCGACGTGCAACGCTATCGGATACAGGTAAATGCCGACAGCGAATATCCCGAGTGGAGAGGCATCCATGCAGACACCGACCAAATGGAAGAACTGCCGATAGCCATCGAGCTAAAAGAATTTAATATCGTTGAGTACCCGCCCAAGCTGATGATTATCGGCAATGTAAGCGGCAAACCCCTGCCCATCGACCTACCCCAGCACCTGCCAACCGATGCCGTAGGAACTAAGGGGTGGATCTGCGATTGGGAGGTGGAGATTCTTGAGTACCTACCTTACTCGGCGGCCGTGCCCACGAAAGACAGCATAGTCTTCAGAGAATTCAGAACCACAGGAGCCGTACACTCGGCCAAAGTGAGAGCTACACACCCCGCTTCTGCTACGAGCCACGTGGGTTGGGTTGCGGCAGGTAGCCACCTATTCCCCTATCGCAGTCTTCGCTTGAGTGACAGCCTATCGCTCGTAATGGCCGAGCCCGAACCGAAACAATTCAGCAGTCGGGTGATGCTTTACGCACAAGACGGAGGAGTGGATAGTGCCGAAATCAAAGTAAACACCCCGCTCAAGTACAAAGACTGGTATATCTATCAATTGAGTTACGATAAGGAGAAAGGCCGATGGAGCCGTATGTCAGAATTTGAACTCGTTCACGACACTTGGCTGACGGGAGTATACGTGGGATTCTTTATGCTTCTGCTGGGAGCTATCTGCCTATTTCTCGGACCTCTGCCGGCATCCCCCTCATCACCAAACACCCCAAAAAAAACACCATGATAAGCCTCATTCCCCAACTTAGCTGGATACATTTTGCCTACTTTGCCCTGCCCTGCATGGCGGTACTTACAGCTTCTGCCCTGTCGGCCATGAGGCACAAACGCACGTGGGCCATTGTTTGGGGGCTATCGGCCTTGGTCATCTTGGGAGTATTCATCGCAGGTATGTGGCTATCGCTCGAGCGTCCGCCCCTACGAACCATGGGCGAAACCCGTCTGTGGTATTCTTTCTTCGTCATCATCGCCGGCCTGATAACCTACGTTCGCTGGCGCTACATCGTCATTTTGAGTTTCTCGGGTGTGCTATCATCGGTCTTTATGTTGATCAACATCTTCAAACCCGAGATACACAATAAATCCATGATGCCTGCGCTGGAAAGCCCTTACTTCGTGCCGCACGTCATTTCCTATATCTTTGCCTACGCCTTGCTGGGAGCGGGACTACTTCTGGGGCTGTACATCTTGTATCGAAGCCGACACGACCGTTCGTTCAACGTTCGCCCACTACTCGTCTCGAGCGACAACCTGGTCTACACAGGCTTGGCTTTCCTAATGGTGGGACTGATTCTGGGTTGTCTATGGGCCAAGGTGGCTTGGGGCACCTACTGGAGCTGGGACCCCAAAGAGACTTGGGCGGCCATCACCCTGCTGAGCTACCTAATGTACGTGCACCATCGAATACACAATCCAAAATCCTATGCGGTGAGCTTCCTGCTACTAGGCATCAGCTTCTTATTTCTCCAAATCTGCTGGTATGGCGTGAACTATCTACCCGCTGCACAAGGAGTGAGCATACATACCTATTCCAACTGAGAAGATTGACCACGAGGAACTTCATTGCTCAAAACTGGGTAGGACGGCAAGGGAGGATAACTTAGAGGAAAAAGATTGTCATCGACGAAACCTCAAAGACTCCAAAGCGACTCAGGGGGAGAATGGCGGGCAAACACAATAACGATGCTCTACTCCGTTCGAGACTTTTCTAATTCGCCCTTTGGTCTGTCGCAAACTTTCGAGCAAAGGCAAAGAAAGTCTGACTTGGCGAACATAGTCAGAGATTGCTCAATTATCAAAGATCTGGTGTTGCGTTTAGACATAGAACCACCCGATTACAAACCCTTCTCTGACAAACCGACCTCATCGCTGCATCCAAGAGTAAGAGACAAACGATTCGGTGCCTTTACAACGGCTACGGGATAATTCTCAGTCCTTCCGTCGCCCAACTTGCTGCTCTAAAAGGTGCTGAACATGAGAAACTTGTTCTCGCAATTGCTTAAGTTCATCTTGCAAAGCCCTATGTACCTGATCTCTATCGGCCTGCGCCGAATTCTCTCTTTCGTACACCTCTATGGTGGTAGCAGTAATGACACCCAATAAAAGATTCAGCAAAATGTAGGTGGCTATCAGAATAAAACTAATGAAATAAATCCAAGCATAAGGATGGCTTTTCATCGCCGTACGAGCAATGCCCGATGCCCAGCTATCGAGCGTCATCGTTTGAAAGAGAGTGAAAACTGCGCTTTCTATGCTTCCGAAATACTCGGGAAGGCTCTTCCCGAAACTCTCTATACCGATGGTCGCATAAATACCAAAAAGGATGCCGAAAAGGACACTTGTCCACATGACACGAGGTAAGGCCAACACAAGCGAACCAACCAGATTTCGCAACGAGGTATTGATGGAAAACAATCGAAACAGTCGAAACATCCGGAACAAACGGAAGAAGCGCAACGTCATGATTGCGTGCATTAAAGTGAATGAAGACAAAGCAACCACCACGAAGTCGAATACGTCCCATCCATTACGTCCAAAACTCCTTCCCTTCCACAAGATGCGCAAAGTGATTTCCGAGATAAAAATCCACGTGCTAACAGTGAAAAACAACTCTATCTCTTCTCCATAACAAGTTCTTATATCACTTCGTGTAGCTATCAAGATGATTAACGCATTCAAGATGATCACTCCATCTACCACCCAATCGAGATAGTGCATACAGCGATCCACAAAATTTCGATTTATCATAAACAAGACTCTTTCGTTTGATTTTCTTTCTTTTCTACAAATCTAATCTCTCCTTTCCTTTATCGGTGGAGCAAGTTAACAAACACAATTTCACCTCAGTTTTTAATCTATAAGCCAATCGGTAATCTACATCCCGCCCAGAGAGAATCTGCCAATTGATAAGAATTACAGTATGAGACAAAGGTTCCCAATGCATTCATACGCTTGAGTGAATAAATTGTGCAAGACAAATGTAACGATTATCCAACAAAGCCCCAAAAAGGAACTCTCCACTCGTGGTAGAAGAAAGCTTAGCATCAACCTAAAAGAAAGAGAAATGACAGAGTACAATAGACATATTAAAGCAAGCTCAGGAGTGTAGGTTGCGGAAGAAGAAGTGAAAAAGCTCCGATAAGGAAGAAAAAGAAGAGGAGGCGGCACTATTAGTAGCGGCAGTAGTAGAAGAGGTTGAAGAAGAAGAAGGAAGAGCAGCAGTGGAAGATGGAGTAGAAAGAGCCAGTGGGCAGACAGGAATGAATAGCAAAACACCTTTCCCCTCCCTCTGAGTCTAAACGCAAAAAGTCCCCCTCTGCTCATCGCAAAGGAGGACTCTTCAAAAAAAACGGCGGCGACCTACTCTCCCACTAGTACGCAGTACCATCGGCGCGGTGAGGCTTAACTTCTCTGTTCGGAATGGGAAGAGGTGGAACCCTCACGCTATAACCACCTAAATAAGGTAGACATATCAATACAACCAAGAAAAAAAGCTATACACAACAGACAGAAGAAAAAACCGAAAGTATAATCAAACCCCATAAAGCATTATAAAAAGGGAAAAAACCAAAAAGATTCGGGCAATTAGTAAGGCTCGGCTGAATGTGTTACCACACGTACACCTGCCTCCTATCAACGTCGTAGTCTACAACGACCCTTATGAAGAAATCTAATCTTGTGGCCGGCTTCGCACTTAGATGCTTTC
>JAXFUC010000012.1:0-12788 GCA_034176395.1 Bacteroides sp.
CCACACCCGATATGGACGGGTAGTATCGTTCGCCATACTGATGCCCCACCACCTCTTGGAGAATCACCGCCATTTTCTCGCGGTCAATAACGTTGGAGGTAGCTTGCATATAGGCCTTGCTATCGGCAAAAAACACCGAGGCATAGACACCCTTGATGGCGTTGGACAGCAGGCGAACCATCTCGGCTCGGTCGTCCAAATGGGGAATCATATAGGTATTGTATATGCCTGCAAAGGGTTGATAATGGGAATCTTCAAGCAACGATGACGAACGAATGGCAATGGGGCCTTTGACCACATCGAAGAAAGTACAAAAGTCTTCGGTCAGCTCCTCGGGCAAGGAAGCCTGGAGAAAGGCCCGGAGTATATCCTCATCGGTTGCTTCCGAGAGTGCCATTTGATAAAGATTATTGCTCTCCATGAATTCATCGAAGATGTCGGTGCAAAGCACCACGGTCTTGGGAATTGCGACCCCGGCATGCTCGAATTGCTCGAACTCAGGATGGGATTTCACCATATGGTCAATGAAGGCCAATCCCCTACCCTTGCCTCCCAAGGAACCCTCGCCGATGCGTGCAAAGTTGGAGTATCGGTCGAAGCGGTCGCGACGGAAGATGGCCACCACGCCCTGATTCTTCATCTTACGATACTTCACAATGGCATCGAAGATGGTGCGTCGGTGCATATCCAACTCATCGTCGTGAGTGAAGGCGATGGGCTTCAAAAACTCGGCCACCGGAAACATGGCACGCGAATAGAGCCAACGCGACACGTGGTTGCGGCTGATGTGATAGCGAAACGACTCGGCCGGAAGCGCAAAAAGCACGTTTTGCAACTCCTTGAGGTTTCGCACCCGAGCAATCTCCGCACCGGTCGTAGGATTGCGAAACACGAAATCGCCAAAGCCGAAGAAATCCGAAACGATGCGCCGCAAGTCCACATCCATCTTCTTGGAGTTCTTGTCGATGAAGCAGGCCGATAATCCCTCGGCAAAACGTTCGTTACAACTCTCGGATGACTGAATGATGAGTGGCACAAAGGGGTCGTGGCGGCGAATCTCCTCGCAGAGCCTGATGCCCGCCTGCGCATCCTTCTCACCCCCTTCGGCCAAAGGGAAGCGAACGTCTGTGATCACCCCCAACATATGGTCGCTGTACTTACGGTAGAGCTCGAGGGCCTCGTCGTAGGTGCGTGCCAACACAATCTTGGGACGGCCACGCATGCGCAAGGTGCGCTGGTGTTCGTTCAGTGCTTCGGTAGAGAATTCTCGGCTTTGTTTCAACACAAACTTATAAAGGTTGGGCAATACCGACGAGTAGAAGCGGATACCGTCTTCCACCAAAAGAATGAGCTGAACGCCCACCTCGCGCACATCGCTCTCGAGGTTCATTTTGTCCTCCATCAACTTGATAATGGACAGTAGCAAATCGGTATTGCCCAGCCAGCAAAACACGTACTCAAAGGCCGACAGATCTTCGTTGACCAGCCGTCGAGTAATGCCGTGACTGAAGGGCGTAAGGATGACGATGGGGATGTGGGCATATTCACGTTTGATACGTCGCCCGATGTCGAAACTATCGGTATCGCCCGTTCCCGGCATGCAAATAACCAGTTCGAAAGGCATGGACTCGAGCTGAGCAAAGGCCTCTTCCTCAGTGGACACCTGCGTGAACCGAGGTGGGTAGCGCAACGACAAGGAAGTGTATTCGTTGAATATCTTCTCGTCGATGCGACCATCGTCCTCGAGCATGAAAGCATCGTAGGGATTGGCAATGAGCAGCACGTTGAAGATGCGCCGAGCCATGAGGTTGGCAAACTGGGTGTCTTTGAAATACAGTCGGTTGAGTTGAGAGGTGTTATTCATAAGCAAGGAGAGTAAGAGGAAGCAGGCAAAAGCATACCGCAGCCGGTGAGGCGAAAGCGTTGCTCAAAGAAGGGAAGGAAGAAAGAAAGCAAACAACCCTTCTTCAGTGCCCATCGATGGCTGTTGAAGAAGGGTTGTTACAAGAGGGATTATACCAAACGGCCTATCCACGTTTCACGCTCGCCGGGCAATAGGTCGATGACCGGCACCTCGACCATGGTGTAGCAACCGGGCTGTTGCTTCATGGCTGCACGTGCCACCCCCACAAGCACTTGAGCCGTGAGTGCGGGATTGTTGATACGCATATTGAACTCGAAGAGCTGATTCTGGGTTGCTCCCGACACACCTTTACGGGTAAGGTTCACGCCATGTCCCATGTCGAGCAAAGCATCTACGCTGGGAACCAAGGTGACATGGGTTTCGTCGTGCACGAAGTAAGGATCGGCCTTAATGGCAGCTGCCACCTTCTCGAAGTCGTGCCCCTCGTGTAACTCAATGTACACCATGCGGCGATGGATACCGGTTCCCGTGGGAATGGTCATCGACAAGGCCGCTTTCACCCCTTCGATTGCTTTAACAGCCACCGTATGCCCCATACTCATGCCCGGCCCGAAATTGGTATAAGTAATGCCTTTGGGTGCTATGGCTTCGAGCAAGGTGCGCACCACCGAGTCGCTCCCCGGATCCCATCCGGCCGAAATAATGGATACCACACCGTGCTTCCGAGCCACTTCGCCCAACGAACGTCTCAAATCGACAATGCCTGTATGGATGTCGTAGCTGTCCACCGTGTGGATGCCCAAAGCCAATATCTCCTTGGCATATTGCTCTACGCTGCGTGTGGGTGTGCACAGAATGGCCACATCGACAGCTTCCAGCTCGCGAATATCGGCCACCACAGGATAGGCTGCCAGCTCCTGCGGACGGTTGGCTGCTCCTGCACGGCGAACAACACCTGCAATTTCAAAATCGGCAGCAGCCTGCAAGGCCTCCAACACATAACGTCCAATGTTTCCATAGCCCACAATGGCTGCTCTAATTTGCTTCTTCATACGTCTAATCAATTGTAATTTGTCATTTAACTTCTATAAAATCCTTGCAAAAATAAATTTTTCATCCCAAACCACGACACTTTGCTTCCACCAAATAAGATAGATTCACACTCTACTCGCATCGAAAACTTCGACCGACACAACCAATTAACACTCTACAAATCTTTTCGCTCTATTTTTGTTTTCTTTTAGCATCTATTTGACGTTTTTCAACCATCAAACAACCTACCTTTGCGCAGTTTTCAATGCAATCATAGAGTATTCGTTCTTTTTATGGAAAAAGTTCTGTTAGCTCCCGACTATATATTCGAATCCAGTTGGGAAGTCTGCAATAAGGTGGGCGGTATATATACCGTCCTTTCCACCCGAGCCAACACACTTCAACAAACACATCCCGATAGAGTATTCTTTGTAGGGCCCGACCTGTGGAAAGGGCACGACAATCCACTCTTCACCGAAGACACCGAACTACTGCCTCTCTGGGTTCAAACGGCTCGCACAAAAGACGAGCTCGCAGTGAGGGTGGGTCGCTGGGAAATCCCAGGTCGCCCCATCGCCATTTTGGTAGACTTCACCCCTTTCTTCACCCAAAAGAATGAGATATACGCTTCCATGTGGGAACAGTTCCGCGTAGACTCGCTGCACGCCTACGGCGATTATGACGAGGCGTCCATGTTCTCTTATGCCGCCGGCCGAGTGGTCGAAAGTTTTTATCGACATAGCCTTTCCGCCGCCGACAAGGTTGTCTACCAGGCCCACGAATGGATGACCGGCATGGGACTGCTTTATCTCAGCCGCGCTGTTCCTCAAATAGCCACCATCTTCACCACCCACGCCACCTCCATAGGTCGCTCCATTGCCGGCAATCACAAACCTTTGTACGATTATCTTCATGCTTACAACGGCGATCAGATGGCCGAGGAATTGAATATGCAATCCAAACACTCGGTGGAGAAACAAACGGCACACCGAGCCGACTGCTTCACCACCGTGAGCGAAATCACCGACAAGGAATGCACTCAATTGCTGGAAAAATCGGCCGATGTGATTTTGATGAACGGATTTGAAGATCGTATTGTGCCCGAAGGAACCATCCTCTCGGGCAAACGTAAGCGCGCTCGAGCCTTGCTGCTGAAAATTGCCAACAATCTATTGGGCAGCCGTATGGACGATTCGACCCTCTTGGTGGGAACAAGCGGACGCTATGAATTCAAGAATAAAGGCATAGATATTCTACTCGAATCCTTGGCAAGCCTCAACCGCTGCGACTATCTACCCAATCCCGTATTGGCTGTCATCACGGTTCCCGGATGGGTAAATATGCCACGTGAAGACCTCAACGCTCGCTTGCGAGTGCGCAAATACTTCGAAACACCTCTGCCACATCCCAACATCACCCACTGGTTGCACAATATGGAACATGACTGCATCTTGAGCACGCTCAACCGTTTGGGACTGACCAACGAGCCTCACCACAAAGTCAAAGTGCTTTTCATCCCCTGCTATCTCGACGGACAAGACGGCATCGTGAACAAACATTACTACGACCTACTGCCCGGATTGGACGTCAGCATCTACCCCTCTTACTACGAACCGTGGGGCTACACACCGCTGGAAAGTTTGGCATTCCGCGTACCGACCGTTACCACCGACTTGGCCGGCTTCGGTCGATGGGTTCAGTCACTGGAGATTCCCAACGACATCGAACAAGGTACCGAGGTGCTTCACCGTACCGATAGCAATCAGGAGGAAGTAATCAACAATATCGTGAACCTACTGAAGAACTATATGACCAAAACCGAGAAAGAGACCAAAGACGTTCGACGTCGGGCATCGGTTCTCTCGGAACGGGCTTCATGGAAGCACTTTATCACTTACTATTTCCAAGCCTATGACCATGCCCTACGCAAAGCCATGCAACGTCAAGCCAAAGTTTAAGATCTCTTAATCCATAATTGCTCACATTTACAAATAACAATCATACGCACAACACATTATGAGAACTCAAGTAAGCAACGCCAATACTCCCAACTGGAAAAACATTACAGTCAAATCGCGCATCCCTGCCGGATTGGAACCATTGGCAGAGATTGCCCGTAACATTTGGTGGTCGTGGAATCACGAAGCTACCGACCTCTTCGGCGAATTGGACTCCTCTTTGTGGAAGGAGTGCGGACAAAACCCGCTATTACTGCTCGAGAGCATGAACTATGAAAAACTCGAAGAGCATGCTCGCAACAAAGACATACTCAAGCGCATCGACACGCTTTATAAGAAGTTTCGCTCCTACATGGATGTGAAGCCCGACGACCGACGACCTTCGGTGGCCTATTTCAGTATGGAATATGGTTTGAGTCACGTGCTGAAGATTTACTCGGGTGGTCTGGGAGTATTAGCGGGCGACTACCTGAAAGAGGCCTCCGACAGCAATGTGGATCTTTGCGCAGTGGGGTTCTTATATCGTTATGGCTACTTCACGCAAACCCTGTCGATGGACGGGCAGCAGTTGGCCAATTACGAGGCTCAAAACTTCGGACAACTGCCCTTAGAACGTGTGCTCGACTCGGAAGGGAAGCCTTTGGTGGTGGCTGTGCCCTATATGAATTATACGGTCTATGCCAACATTTGGAGAGTAAATGTGGGCCGTATTGCACTCTACCTGCTTGACACCGACAACGAGCTGAACAGCGAATACGACCGCCCCATCACTCACCAGCTCTACGGAGGCGATTGGGAAAATCGTCTCAAACAAGAAATCCTCTTAGGCATCGGCGGTATGCTGACACTCAAAGCCTTGGGCATCGAAAAGGAAGTGTACCACTGCAACGAAGGACATGCAGCCCTGATCAACGTGCAAAGGCTCTGCGACTATGTGGGCAAAGGCTTCAATTTCAACGAAGCCATGGAGTTGGTACGAGCCTCCTCGCTCTACACCGTGCACACACCCGTACCCGCAGGCCACGACTACTTCGACGAAGGCCTGTTTGGCAAATACATGAGCGGCTACCCTCAACTGTTGGGAATCACCTGGGATGAGTTCATGGATCTGGGACGCAGCAACCCCGGCGATAAGAGCGAACGCTTCTGCATGTCCACCTTTGCTTGCAACACTTCGCAGGAGGTCAATGGTGTGAGCCGCCTTCACGGCCAGGTTTCTCAAGAGATGTTCTCCGAAATTTGGAAAGGCTACTTCCCCGAAGAAAACCACGTGGGCTATGTCACCAACGGTGTCCACCTCCCCACATGGACAGCCTCGGAATGGAAACAATTCTACGCCAAGCACTTCGACGAATCGTTCCTTGCCGACCAGTCCAACCCCCAAATTTGGGAAGCCATCTACAAAGTGGCCGATGAAGAAATTTGGGAGATGCGCAAGACGATGAAGAACAAACTGGTGAACTACATCCGCCAACAATTCCGTGAAACCTGGCTAAAGAATCAGGGAGATCCCTCGCGCATCGTGTCGCTCATGGACAAAATCAATCCCAATGCCCTGCTCATCGGATTTGGACGCAGGTTTGCCACCTACAAACGTGCCCACTTGTTGTTCACCGACCTCGAGCGTCTGGCCAAGATAGTCAATAACCCCGACTATCCGGTACAGTTCCTCTTCACCGGAAAAGCCCATCCTCACGACGGTGCCGGCCAAGGACTCATCAAACGCATCATCGAGATTTCGCGCCGACCCGAGTTCCTTGGCAAGATCATCTTCTTGGAAAACTACGACATGCGCTTGGCTCGACGACTCGTTTCGGGCGTAGACATTTGGCTCAACACCCCTACTCGCCCGCTGGAAGCATCGGGTACGTCCGGCGAGAAGGCGTTGATGAATGGCGTAGTCAATTTCTCCGTGCTTGACGGATGGTGGCTCGAGGGATATAGAGAGGGAGCCGGCTGGGCGTTGACCGAAAAGCGAACGTATCAAAACCAAGAGTACCAGGACCAGCTCGATGCCGCCACCATATATAGCATACTCGAAACCGAGATACTGCCCTTGTACTACGCCCACAACAAAAAGGGCTATTCCGAGGGGTGGGTCAAAGTGATCAAAAATTCCATCGCACAGATTGCGCCCCACTACACCATGAAACGCCAACTGGATGACTACTTCCACAAATTCTACAACAAGCAGGCCGCACGTTTCCGCACCCTAGTGGCCAACAATGCCGCCAAGGCTCGTGAGATAGCCGCATGGAAAGAAGAAGTAGCCGCCAAATGGAATGAAATCGAAGTGGTGTCGTGTCAAAAGGAAGAAAACCTGCAAAGCGGAGTCATCGAGAGCGGACGAGAATACACCATTTCCTATGTCATCGACGAGAAAGGACTGAACGATGCCATTGGACTCGAATTGGTGACCACCTATGCCGATGCCGACGGCAAACACCACATTTACTCGGTAGAACCGTTCAACGTGGTGAAGCGAGAAGGAAACCTTTACACCTTCCAAGCCGTGTGCAGCATTTCCAACGCCGGCAGTTTCAAGTATGCCTATCGCATCTTCCCCAAACACCCCGATCTGCCCCATCGTCAGGATTTCTGCTACGTACGCTGGTTTTCTTAACCATAAACATTTGCCCATTTGAGTGCGGACACTTGGCAAACAAAGTGCCTGTACTTAGCAAGCAAAGTGCAGGCTGTTTGCCGACTGAGTGCAAGCACTTGACAAAGCATCATAAACCCATCCGCAAACCAGTGTCGGCCGCCGAAGCGACCGACACTGGTTTTTTTCGTGGAACAAGCCTTGTTGCCTATCTCCTCGTATTTCCATATCGGGAAGTGGACAAACTGCATCCGGCGTCTTCCAAGCCTTAAAAAACCCATACAAAACAAAGCGATATATATTTTCTTGTTATCTTTGCTCTGTTCTTCGAACGCCGCCGTGATTTGCTCCAAGCAAGAAGTCTACTACGAATGTATACGATACACCTGGAAGCAAAGTTGTGAACATCGAGGCATCCCCTTGTGACTCGGCAGGTCGAAGTCATGAACCGATACGGACCATAAACACCATTTTCAACATGATGCGTAGATATTTCACGCTACTCTTTTTCTGCCTCCTGGCAGCGACTATGTGTGCCCAGCAAATGAGTGACCAACAAGTGATCGACTATGTGAAACAGGCACGCGAAGCAGGCAAAACCCAACACCAAATGACCGCCGAACTCTTGAAACGAGGAGTCACCCCGGCTCAGGTGGAGCGCATCCGTAAACTTTACGAATCGTCCGAAAATGTCAAGACCGATGTGTCAAAATCCACCCCGGACAGTCGCTTGCGTAAAGGCAGCCAAGTAAGCCCATCGCCTTGGGAGCAAAAAGAAGAACAACCCACGGACTCCCTTGCCACATCGCTTCCCGAAGCCGAGGGCGAAAACCAAATCTTCGGTCACAACCTCTTTCGCAACCGCAACCTCTCCTTCGAGCCCAGCCTCAACCTGGCCACACCGGCCAACTACCGTTTGGGCCCGGGCGATGAAGTAATCATCGATGTGTGGGGAGCCTCCGAGCGAACCATTCGCGAAGTCATCAGTCCCGAAGGAGCCATTCAAGTGCAAGATCTCGGTCCCGTCTACCTCAGCGGTCTGACCATACAAGAGGCCAACAACCACTTACAGCAACAGTTTACCCG
Organism: Bacteroides sp.; assembly: GCA_034176395.1. Classification (GTDB taxonomy): domain Bacteria; phylum Bacteroidota; class Bacteroidia; order Bacteroidales; family Bacteroidaceae; genus Bacteroides. Next base: position 8,543 of record JAXFUC010000012.1, read on the forward strand.
TATTTACTCGGGCATCGGAGGCAACCAACCCAATTCTCAAATACGCTTGACATTGGGAGACATTCGCTCCATCCAAGTAGATGTAATGGGCGAAGTCGTCATCCCCGGCACCTACCGATTGTCGAGCTTTGCCAGTATCTTTCACGCCTTGTACAAGGCCGGCGGAGTCAGCCCCATAGGTACGCTCCGCTCGGTACAGTTGGTGCGACGCGGCAAGGTCGTGGCCACGGTCGACATTTACGACCTCATTATGAAAGGGCAGAACAAGGAAGGTTTGCGTTTGGAAGATGGCGACGTCATCACAGTCAACCCCTACCAATCGCTGGTGCGTATCGCCGGCAAAGTGAAGCGACCCATGTTCTATGAAATGAAACCGTCGGAAACCATTGCCACACTGCTGCGATACACGGGAGGTTTCACCGGCGATGCGTTCAAAAAGTCAGTACGCTTGGTGCGCAAAAGCGGCAGCGAGTATCAAGTGTTCAGCATCGACGAGAGAGATTATGCCCAATTCCGTTTGGACGACGGCGATTCCATTGATGTGGGAGCAGTGATTGAGCGATTTGAAAACCGAATCGAAGTGAGCGGAGCCGTATTCCGCCCCGGAGTGTACCAACTCAACGGCGAAGTGAATACAGTCAAACAGCTTATCAAGAAAGCCGAAGGTCTACGCGGCGACGCCTACCTCAACCGTGCCCTGCTGTATCGGGAACGAGAAGACTATTCGCAAGAGATGCTCTCCATAGACCTAAACGCCCTCATGTCTGGACTTATCGCTGACATTCCCCTGCGCAAGGAAGACCACCTATACATTCCCGAACTTCAAGGTCTGCAGGAAAACCGTGAAGTATCCATCTATGGCGAAGTGATGTCGCCCGGAGTGTTTCCGTTTGCCGAGAATATGACGGTGGAAGACCTCATCATCCAAGCCGGAGGCTTACGCGAAGCGGCATCGCTGGCCAGCATCAGTGTGAGTCGGCGACAAAAGATGCCCAACAGCAGGGTTTATAGTGAAAAACTTACCGAGACGTTTACCTTCGACATTCGCGATGGACTCCCCGTGGGCATGGATAACTTCCGACTGGAACCGTTCGATTTGGTTCAGGTGCGACGCAGCCCCTCCTACCAAATTCAGCGCCGCGTCACCGTGACGGGCGAGGTGCTCTTTGGTGGCGACTACGTGCTGCAACGAAAAAATGAACGTATCAGCGATGTGGTGAAACGAGCCGGTGGTGTGACCCCCGATGCCTATGTGGCCGGTGCTCGCTTGCTGCGTAAGATGAGTGATGAAGAAAGACTTCGCGCAAAAGATATTCAAAACATAGCCAATCGAAGCAAAGATTCACAAGACAGCATATCCACCGAAAAACTGGCTATCACCAATGTTTACACCGTTGGTATCGACTTGTCCAAAGCCTTGGCACATCCCGGTAGCGATCACGATGTGGTGCTGCGTGAAGGCGATGTGATATACATTCCCGAGTTTATCAGTACAGTCAAAATAAGCGGCTCGGTGATGTTTCCCAACACCGTTACTTGGCAGAACGGCCAAAAGCTGAAACACTATATCAATATGGCAGGTGGCTACGACTCCATGGCCAAGAAGCGCGATGTATACATCGTCTATCTCAACGGTACAGTGAGCCGAGCCAAACGCAACGCAGCCCACCAGATACAGCCGGGATGCGAGATTATTGTACCCAGCAAAAAAGCAAGGCAGGGACTGAAATTGGCGGAAATCTTGAGCATCACTTCTACTACCACGTCGGTAGCCGCCATGGTAGCCACGCTGGTCAACGTATTGAAGAGAAACTAAGTGCATAGAATTAAACGGCAAGAAAAAGTTCAAACCTTATAGAGGAAAACGTAACACAGGCATGAACATGGAGAAATACCCCTCAAACACACAGCTCCCCCCCCCCACAGAAAATGCTCCGCATCCCCTACATGAGGAAATGGATCTTATCGATCTCAAGGAAGTAGTTCACAAGGTGTGGGCCGAGCGCAAATGGATAGCCAAGTGCTGTGCCGGCGCATTACTGGTGGGACTGATCGTGGCCTTCAGCATTCCCCGCGAATACACCAGTTCGGCCACTATTGCTCCCGAGACCAACGGTAAGGGAGGAGGAGGTGGCAATCTCTCCTCGTTGGCCGCCATGGCCGGTATCAGTTTGGGTGGGAACAGTGGAGGCGATGCCATTCAACCCGACCTCTACCCCGACATCGTATCATCCACTCCATTCTTAGTCAGCCTGTTCGATGTACCCGTAACTCACCCCAACGGCAAAGACACCCTATCGCTCTATGAATACATGGAGAGCCATCAACGTACACCCTGGTGGAACTCCATACTGTCTCTACCCTCTAAATTGGTAGGAGGTCTCGTATCGATTTTCACCTCGCCAAGCGACGGGGAAGAAAAGACCTCTCTCGACCCGACTCGACTCAGTCCCGAGCAGACCGCCGTGATGCAACGAATAAAAAGTTGCATCTTTGTCTCGGTTGACCGGAAAACGTTTATCACCGAAATCTCAGTCAAAACACAAAACCCTTCGGTAGCAGCCACCCTGGCCGACACCGTTTTGCGTCGTCTACAAACCTATATCACAGAGTATCGTACCAACAAAGCTCGCCAAGACTTCAATTTTCAGCAAACGCTCTTCGAACGCAAGAAGCAGGAGTATGAGCAGGCGCAAGAGCGATACGCCCTTTTCGTCGATGCAAACAGAAACATCATTCAACAAAGCTATCGAGTGGAGCAAGAGAGATTGGAGAATGAAATGAGGCTGGCCTACAATATGTACACTGCCGTGGCACAGCAGCTACAAGTGGCTGAAGCCAAGGTACAAGAAATCACCCCGGTTTATACTACCATACAACCGGCCACCGTACCGCTGCATCCCACCGCCCCACGCAAAGCCATGATTCTCATTGCCACCTTATTTCTTGCAGCCGTAGGGTCTGTGGCTTGGGTGGCTTTCGGTCGAGATTTTCTGGCCAACCTCAAACAGTCATAACACCGGATCAACACCCATCGTATGAAGAGCAAGGGTGTCAGCGTTTATATATAGGTTCATCAACCGTCTTCTTGGCGCAGCCTCGTTTCAATACGAAGCTACGCCAAGTTTCTTTACGTCCTCCATCTTCTTCAACGGGAGTGGATGTACCAACCGATAAGGCGACTGCTTCTCCCACCACATTGCGACAAATAACATCGACCGAAGAACGATAATGATAGACTGTATTTGATAAAACACATCTCCTCCTTCCCTTTTTCATCACCCTTTTCTTGCATACCCCATCGGTTTGGTTACTTTTGCAAATCCGTTCACACCCTCTCTTTGTGCTCAATAACTCTCTTTCGAGTATCCTCACAATCACGAGGCCTGCGTTCGAAAAACACTCAATTACCTTAAATAATACATTCGCATGAGCTTAAAAATTGTAGTATTGGCCAAGCAAGTTCCCGACACACGCAATGTGGGGAAAGACGCCATGAAGGCCGATGGCACCGTGAATCGCGGTGCACTGCCGGCCATCTTCAACCCCGAAGACTTGAATGCACTGGAGCAAGCCCTTCGTTTGAAGGATGCACATCCGGGCTCTACCGTCACCATCCTTACCATGGGACCGACCCGAGCAGCGGAAATCATTCGCGAAGGATTGTTCCGTGGAGCCGACGATGGCTACCTGCTCACCGACAGAGCTTTTGCCGGAGCCGATACCTTGGCCACTTCTTATGCTTTGGCCACTGCCATCCAAAAGATGGGCCATTGCGACCTCATCATCGGAGGCAGGCAGGCCATCGATGGAGACACTGCGCAGGTAGGTCCTCAAGTGGCCGAGAAGTTGGGCTGGCCTCAAGTCACTTATACCGAAGAGATTTTACAAGTCAAAGAAGGGCGTATCACGGCTCGCAGACTCATCGATGGAGGTGTGGAAACCGTGGAAGCTCCCTTGCCCATCTTACTCACGGTCAATGGCTCGGCGGCTCCTTGCCGCCCACGTAATGCCAAGCTGGTGCAAAAATTCAAACACGCCAAGACTATCACCGAGAAACAGCAGGGCAACCTCGACTATACCGAACTGTACGACCGGCGTTCGTATCTGAATCTGCCCGAATGGAGCGTGGCCGATGTCAACGGTGACCTGTCCCAATGCGGTTTGGCAGGCTCTCCTACCAAGGTGAAAAGCATAGAGAACATTGTATTCCAAGCCAAGGAGAGCAAGACGCTAAGCGATTCCG
>JAXFUC010000013.1:0-8049 GCA_034176395.1 Bacteroides sp.
AACCGACCGTGGTGAGCAAACGCCAGGTATTGAACAAGCCGTTGCCGAGCGGTTGAGAAGCTTGGGATATGAGGTGCATACCGACATTGGTTGTTCGGGCTATCGCATCGGATTGGGGGTGGTCGATGCTCGGAACAAAGCGACCTACCGCCTGGGAATCGTGTGCGACGGTGCCAACTATCATCGTACCAAGACCGTGCGCGATCGAGAAATCGTACAAGGCAGTGTGTTGCACATGCTGGGTTGGCGTATCTTCCGCCTTTGGACGCTGGATTGGTGGGAGAAGCCCGACGAGGTGTTGGCAGCCATTGTACAGGCCATCGAGTCGGACGAGGCCTTACCGAGCCCATCTATTCCCCCTCGTCGCGAGCCCGAACTGAAGGCTGTGCCCACCATCGAACCCCAAGTGCCGCTCGTTGCCGAACCTATCACCCATTGTCAGGAATACGTGATCACCGAGCTAAAATCCGGAAGATATAAGGCCGATGCTTTCTTTGAAGCACGGTCGGCAGCCGTACTGCGCGAGCAGGCAAAGCGTATTGCCGAGCTGGAAGCCCCCATCTGCAAATCTTTGCTCGTGAAACGAATGCTCAGTGAATGGGGCATCAGTCGGGTAACCAAACGCATGGAACTTCCACTTGCCATAGCCTGTGACGAGGCGGGGCTGTTCAAATCCTTCCCCGAAGAGGAAGTGGTGTACTGGCTCAATTCGGATCAATGGGAGCACTACGAGGGCTATCGCACGGCAGCCGGCCGTACGGCCAACGAACTTCCACCCGAGGAAGTGGCCAATGCGGTGAAGCACATCACCGAAGCCTCCCTACGACTGGCTTTGCCCGATTTGGTGAAAGGATGCTCCAAAGCCTTCGGTTTCACGCGTACCACGGCCGCTGTGGATGCTGCCATGAGACGTGGAGTGGAAGAAGCAATCAGACGTGGCTTCATCGTCGTGGATGGAGAGATGGTGAAACCTGCCTAATGATTCCATGGATTGTCTTTACATGAATGAGGATATGATAAAGACTTAAACATTGTTTTAAGACAGATCATCACTTTTTCATTGGTGTACAAGGTGAAATTAATACGGCTATGAAACATGAAATATCTTCAAATCTCGTATGTTTGTGTGGGTACGTGAACTGAAGCTCTCTATGCCTTAGGTACAGTCATAGAGAGCAAAACTTCCCGTCCCTTGCAAGTGCATGAATTGAAACAATTGTTGTATGCCCCTGGTAAGTCGCATCAAAGGTTGTCCCCTTCGTGAGTGTGCTCATGAACTGAACCTCGTTGATAAACTCCACGTTGTTGTCGTGTCGGTAGTCGCACTCCGTTTGTCAAATCTTATGTCTTCGGAATAGCGGATGAAGAGGGAACGGAGATTTATTCTATCTCTTCGAAGGTGGGGTGAATCGGGTTGTTACGATATCGTAAAGCACTTTGTCCGGTCATGTTTTTGAAGAATCGACTAAAGGCTGCTTGGTCTTCAAATCCCAAAATGTCTGTTATTTCCTTCACACTCTTGTTACTATATAGTAGTAAACGCTTGGCTTCGGCTTCCACTCGTTCTCGAATGATGCGCAGGGGAGAAGGGAGGTTGTACGAGGAAAATACGTTTGACAGTGTTTTGGGCGACTTGTGTAGCATATCAGCATAGTCTTGTACTTGTTTTTTGCTTTTGAAGTGTTCGTCTACCAGGTTATAGAATTGACGTACAACCTCAAACCGCATTTCTTTTTCGGGCGTAATGTCCATGCGCAAACGAGCCACGCGGGTGCAGCAAATGATAAATTGTTTGAGTTGTATGCGCAGCATCTCCTCTTGAAAACTGTCGGCCACCGTAAACTCATGTTCCATGGTTTGAGCGATGAGTGTAAGTTGTTCGATCTCTTGGGGTAGGAGAGTGAAGCGGATGAGATGAGATGAACCGTTGAACAAGAAGCCGCTACACGAGACTTCGTGGTCGTTTACATGGATGCAATAAAAGTTTCCGTTGAAGAGAAGCGTTAGGTATTCGCCATCAATGGATTTGAACTCGATGTGTTGGAGATTGGTGAGTGAAATAATTTCGTCGGCGTGCAAGACTTGAATCTGATGGTCGATTTCAAGGGTAATGCTTCCGCTTCGTATCCAAATGAACTTATATAGTCCCGGTTCGTGTTGAAGGGCAAGATCTGAATGATAGCTGTCGGTGATGGCAACGGTGCCTTTGAGCTTGGTGCGGTAGGTGAGAGCCATAGGGTGGAAGTTATGGGGTGGTAAGCGTTTCGGAGCCGAACGAGAGAGGTAACAGATGACTGATGGAATCGCAGATATAAATCTCCTCGCGTCCGTAAAGAAGGATGCGCAAGGGACGTGCAAAGCGTTGTTCCACCTCGAGCATGACCTGGCGGCAGGCTCCGCAAGGAGGGATGGGGCGAGCCAGGAATCCCGCGGCATTGCGTGCTGCCACCGCCAATGTCGTTACCGATTGGTGAGGAAACTGAGCGTTGGCATAGAACAAGGTGGTTCGCTCGGCACAAAGTCCCGATGGATAGGCTGCATTTTCTTGATTATTGCCGGTGACGATGGTGCCATCGGCTAATCGAGCCGCTGCACCCACGCGAAACTGAGAGTAGGGGGCATAACTTCCTTCGGTAGCTACTTGTGCCGCCGTTATCAAAGCCTGATCGGCAGGAGCAAGTTCCTCGAATGCATAAATGTGAAAGGTGGAAGTGAAGGTTTTGATTTTCATACACAAGTAAAAAGCAGTACAAAGGCTCGCAATCCTTTTGACAAAGTTAAGAAAGAGATTGATTATACAAATATTTTTTCAGACTTTTGTACACCAAATCCAAGGCTTCCAGTAAGAAGAACATGAGTTTTAAGCGATACGTTGTCACTTTGTGTCTTGCTCTGTGCTGTGCCCTGCTTGTTCAGGCCCAGAGGCGCAATGCACGCTATTTAAATTATATAGATCAGTATAGCTCGCTGGCTGTGGAGCAAATGCAGAAACACGGCATTCCGGCCAGTATCAAGCTGGCTCAAGGATTGTTGGAGAGCGGTGCCGGTGTAAGTGCATTGGCTTCGAAGAGTCATAACCACTTTGGCATTAAGTGCGGAGGCAATTGGGGAGGCCCTTCGGTTAGGCATACCGACGATGCTCCCAATGAGTGCTTCCGAGCCTACAAGCACCCGCGCGAATCCTATGAAGATCATTCTTTGTTTCTTAGACGTGGGCCGCGCTATGCTTTCTTGTTCGACTTGGACGTGACTGACTACAAAGCCTGGGCACGTGGGTTGAAGAAAGCTGGCTATGCAACCGACCCTTCTTATGCCAATAGACTCATATCCATCATCGAAGATTATGAGTTGTATCGTTTCGATAAACCGGGCAAACATCGTCGTGTAAGTAAACAAGTGCCGACCGCAGCAAGGGCGGCTCATCAGGTGTACATTGCCAACGGATTGGCTTACGTCGTGGCCCGATGGGGCGATACGTTCGAGTCGTTGGAGCAAGAACTGGGTATCAAGGCTCGCAAACTTATGAAGTACAACGACTGGCATAAGGGTTACACCTTGGTAGAAGGGGACATAGTCTACCTGAAGAAGAAGAAAAAACGTGCCATGCGTCCGCATGAAGTTTATATAGTGCGCGATGGCGACTCCATGCACTCCATTGCCCAGACCTATGGCATTAGATTGAAGAATCTTTATGAGATGAATCGTAAGGACGGAGAATACGTTCCCGAGGTGGGCGACCGTTTGCGCCTTCGATAGTGGGAACAACCATTTGTGATTGTATGAATAAACCTCCTTTTTGGGCTGTACTGGTGAGCTCCGGATTGGGTACGGGCTATTCGCCCGTTGCTCCCGGAACCGTGGGGGCCTTGTTGGCTGTGCTACTGTGGGTGGGGCTGCGTCAGTGGCTTGTGTGTGACACTTTTTGGATCATCACGTTGCTGCTTATTTCGATTTGGAGTGTGCTCAGCGTGCGTGCCACCAATGCGGTGCTGCCCTATTGGGGCAAAGATCCTTCTCGCGTGGTTTCGGACGAGATGGTGGGTGTTTGGATTCCCCTATTGGCTGTACCTTGCGAGGGTAAGTGGGAAATGGTCGGTGCTGCTTTCCTGTTATTCCGTTTTTTCGATATTGTCAAGCCGTTCGGAATACGTGCCATGGAAAAGCTTCCCAGAGGAATCGGGGTCTTGATGGACGATGTATTGGCGGGCTTATATAGCTTGGTGTTATTACTTTTATGGCGTTTTCTGATTGGTTGAAAGAGGCGACGGCCGCAGTTTCTCAGCGGGGAGGCTTTTTTGTCTTTCTTCGCGCGCAGTTGTCGGGACAGATGGCAAGCATCTGCGACTTCCTATTGACCATTCTCTTGGTGCGTATGTGTGGCATGTACTATCTTTATGCCACCTTGCTGGGGACGATATGCGGTGGCGTTGTCAACGGTATTATCAATTATAAATGGACTTTCAAAGACAGAGGTAGCAAATGGCGAACGGCCTTTCGATTTCTGATTGTTTGGTTATGCAGTATTTGGCTCAATACATGGGGCACGTACACCTTGACCGAACTGATGTTACATCTGCCTTGGCTGGGCGAGTGGCTTAGCCGATACGTAACCGACTTCTTCCTTATTCCCAAGTTGGTCGTTGCTATTTTGGTGGCTATTTTTTGGAACTACTATATGCACAGTCATTTTGTGTACCGATGTCATCACGGCAATTCGGACGATAAGAACTTTAGAACTCCCTTGTAAACAAACTTTCTTCAAATATGAACTATCGAGATTTTCTTCAGCAAGTCATTTACAAACTGGTGGACCCTGTGGTTAGAGGATTTATCCGCCTTGGAATAACACCGAACTTTATCACTACTACCGGTTTTGTACTCAACTTAATTGCCGCCGCCATGCTTTTCTGGGCTGCCGAGCAGGTGACCGAATCAACCATACTTGTTTGGGTGGCTGTGGCGGGTGGAACCATACTTTTTGCCGGTCTTTTCGATATGCTTGACGGGCGAGTGGCTCGTCTCAGTGGCAAATCTTCCACTTTCGGAGCACTCTATGACTCTGTGCTCGATCGTTATAGTGAACTCATAACCTATATGGGAATTTCTTACTTCCTTTTCACGGAAGGGCATTCTGCTTGGGGATTGGTTTCTTTGCTGGCCTTGAACGGTTCGCTCATGGTGAGCTATGTACGGGCGCGTGCCGAGGGATTGAACATTGAATGCAAAGTGGGATTCATGCAGCGTCCCGAGCGGGTGGTTCTTACTTCTTTGGGTGTGCTGCTGTATGGGCTCATGGGACATTTGCTTTGGCTGGGCATACCCTTGGCTGTGATTGCTGTGGCTGCCAATCAAACGGCATTGATGCGTATTCTCCATTGTTATCGTGTGATGGAAAAACGATAGTAGGCTCGGGGAATGAACAAAACGAATCCATTGCACTTCCCTCCTCGTAGGGAAGCAGTTTTTGTCTTGATAGCCCTCACGGCCTTTTTTGTGCTCACGGCCCTCTTCATCGGGCTACGTCCCGAGCACGTGGCGATGGCGGGCATCTACGGTCTGTTGCACTTTGCCGACTCCTCCACTCGTAAGTTGGCGGTGGCCTTGCTACCTTTTATCCTTTTCGGATTGTCTTATGACTGGATGCGTGTTTACCCTAACTATATGGTCAATCCCATTGATGTTCGAGGATTGTACGAGGCCGAGTTGTCGTTGTTTGGCCTACCGATCGATGGCCACGTGCAGACACTTTGTGAATTCTTTGCTGTTCATCACCACCCCGTGGCCGATTTCTTGGCGGGTGTTTTCTACCTTTGTTGGGTGCCGGTGCCCATTGCTTTCGGCATTTGGCTTTATTTCACCGGTCGCCGATCGCTTTATCTTCGGTTTGCTCAAGTGTTTCTGTTGGTCAATCTCCTCGGTTTTGTGGGCTATTACTTGCATCCGGCAGCACCGCCTTGGTATGTCATCTACCACGGATTCGAACCGGTGTTGGGTACTCCGGGGAATGTGGCCGGTTTGGGGCGTTTCGACGCATTGGTGGGTGTACCCATATTCGAATCCATTTACGGGCGTAATGCCAATGTATTCGCTGCCGTTCCTTCGCTCCACTCAGCCTATATGGTCGTAGCTTTGTACTATGCCGTGGCGGGTCGTTGCAGCCGTCTGTTGATCGCACTTTTTTCGATTATCGCTTTGGGCATTTGGGCAACGGCCGTTTACTCGGCCCATCATTATGTGATTGATGTGTTGCTGGGTGTGGGTTGTGCCTTGTTGGGTATTGTGGTATTTGAAAAAGGATTGTTGCGAATTCCCGCATTCTCGAGGTTTCAGCAGCGATATACTCGAACGGTGGAGAACTGATGCTTCCAGTCTCTATGCGTTATGCGATAAGACGCTTTTCTTGTAAAAGGCCGATTTTCACCTTGCGAGTTGTTTTTTGAGTTTTTATAAAGAAAGGCTGACTTTTTCTAAAGTCAGCCTTTAATCTTTTGAGCATTCCAATCTTAAATTTCGATGTTCTCGGTCATATCTATTTCCTCTCCTGCCGTGTCGTAGAACACATATTGCAGGAATGCCAGCTTTTGACTGGGGATAACCTTGATACCAAATCCGTATTTCAGCTGCCATTTGCGCTTCAAGGATACAAGTCCTTGGTTGATATAGGCTGCCACATAGGGATGAACGTGGAGTGAAAAGCTCTTTACCTTCAGTTTGTTGGTGAGGTAGTCAATTTTACTCTCTAAAGTGTCGGTGAAGAGAATGGACGATTTGATCGTGCCCTTACCGAAGCAAGTGGGGCAGGTTTCGCTGATGTCGACGTCCATTGCGGGGCGCACACGCTGGCGCGTGATTTGCATCAGTCCAAATTTACTCAAGGGAAGAATGTTGTGCCGCGCTCTGTCTTTTTGCATATTGGCACACATGCGTTCGTACACCTTTTGCCGATTGGCTGCATCGGCCATGTCGATGAAGTCCACTACGATGATGCCGCCCATATCTCGCAAACGCAATTGGCGCGCCAATTCATCGGCTGCTCCAAGATTCACTTCAAGTGCATTCCCTTCTTGTCCGTTGGCATTCTTTACACGGTTTCCGCTGTTCACGTCTACAACGTGCAGTGCTTCCGTATGTTCAATAATGAGGTAGGCTCCACTTTTGTAGGAAACCGTTTTGCCAAAGGATGCTTTGATTTGCTTGGTAATGTCGAAGTTGTCGTATATGGGAAGTTTACCTTTGTACAGTTTGACAATGTCGGCTCTGTCGGGAGCGATGAGGGTGACATAGTCTTTGATCTCTTCGTAGACTGCCTCGTCGTTCACGTGTATGTTGGCAAACGACGGGCTGAAGAGATCTCTCAACAGAGCCACGGCTCTGCTGGTCTCTTCGTAAATAAGGGTGGGGTACTTGGTGGCCTTTTGTACCCGCTGCATGGTTTCTTCCCAATGTTTAACCAGCACTTTAAGCTCGCTGTCGAGTTCGGCCACTCGCTTTCCTTCGGCTACGGTACGAACAATCACACCGAAGTTTTTCGGCTTGATGCTCATGAGCAATTGCTTCAGTCGGGCGCGTTCCTCACTGGACTTAATCTTTTGTGACACCGAAACCTTATCGTTGAAAGGGATGAGTACGAGATAACGTCCGGCAAACGAGAGTTCCGAAGTCAGTCGAGGTCCCTTGGTCGATATAGGTTCTTTGACTATTTGTACCACTACCTCCTGACCCACTTTGAGGGTGTTGGCCACCGTTCCGTCTTTGTCCAGGTCGGGGAGGATAGAGGCTTTGCTAATGTTGGTTAGCTTTTTTTTGTCGCTTAAAGTCTGTTTGACAAACTTTTGAATAGAGTGAAATTGAGGCCCTAAATCCAAGTAATGAAGGAAAGCGTCTTTTCCGTATCCAACGTCCACAAAACATGCATTCAAGCCGGGCATCAACTTCTTGATGCGACCCAAGTACATGTTGCCCACGGAGAACGCGATGTTGCGCCCTTCGCTTTGAAGCTCCACCAAACTCTTGTCCTCGAGTCGGGCGCTGGAGACTTCTGTGGGTTGT
>JAXFUC010000014.1:0-41894 GCA_034176395.1 Bacteroides sp.
GGTCACCAAGACTTTGCAGAAGATACCTACCGCACCCTGACTGCCGTCGATAGTGTCATTATCGTGGTGGACGGAGCCAAGGGGGTGGAGTCGCAAACGCGCAAACTCATGGAGGTTTGCCGCATGCGCAACACACCCGTAATCATCTTTGTCAACAAGATGGACCGCGAGGGTAAAGACCCCTTCGACCTGCTCGACGAATTGGAAGAAGAACTCATGATCAAAGTGCGCCCCTTGTCTTGGCCCATTGACCAAGGGGCACGCTTCAAAGGGGTGTATAACCTGTATGAGCAAAAGCTGGACTTGTATCAACCTTCCAAACAGGTGGTAACGGAAAAAGTGGAGGTGGATGTCAACTCGGCAGAGTTGGATCGACAGATCGGCGAGACATTGGCACAAAAGCTGCGCAACGATCTGGAGTTGATAGAAGGTGTATATCCCGAATTCGATGTTCAAACCTACTTGGATGGGGAAACGGCTCCGGTTTTCTTCGGTTCGGCACTCAATAACTTCGGCGTACAGGAATTGCTCAATTGCTTCGTGGAGATAGCTCCTGCGCCACGCAGTGTGCAGGCCGAGGAGCGAAAGGTTTCGCCCGAGGAGCCTAAGTTCACCGGTTTCATTTTCAAAATAACGGCCAATATAGACCCCAACCATCGCTCTTGTGTGGCTTTTTGTAAGATTTGCTCGGGCAAGTTCGTTCGCAACGCACCCTATTACCATGTGCGCCATGGCAAGACGATGCGCTTTTCTTCGCCCACCCAGTTCATGGCACAACGAAAGACCACTATCGACGAGGCCTATGCGGGCGACATCATCGGACTGCCCGATAACGGTACGTTCAAGATAGGCGATACGCTGACCGAGGGCGAACTGCTGCATTTCAAAGGACTGCCCAGCTTCTCGCCGGAGATGTTTAAGTACATCGAGAATGCCGACCCCATGAAACAAAAGCAGCTGGCCAAGGGAATCGATCAGCTTATGGATGAAGGTGTGGCACAGTTGTTCGTCAATCAGTTTAACGGACGCAAAATTATCGGAACGGTGGGGCAACTTCAGTTTGAAGTTATTCAATACCGTTTGCTCAACGAATACAACGCTTCGTGTCGTTGGGAGCCTGTGAGCCTGTATAAAGCCTGCTGGGTGGAAAGTGACGATCCGGCCGAACTCGAGGCGTTTAAGAAACGCAAGTACCAATACATGGCCAAAGACCGTGAGGGAAGGGATGTCTTTTTGGCAGACTCGGGCTATGTGTTGCAAATGGCGCAGATGGACTTCAAGAACATCCGTTTCCACTTTACCAGCGAGTTTTAAGTTTCAAGACCAATCGAAGAATGAGCACAGACAAAGTCATTTGGCAACAGATAAAGGATGGCAGCGAATCGGCCTTTAGGCAACTGTATGACGAAAATGCAGATTGGCTGTATAGCTACGGAATGAAGTTGGTGGGCAATGCGGAATTGGTGGCAGAATCCATTCAACAAGTGTTCGTACAATTGTTCGAGCAGCGGCAACGGATGGCAACACCCCGCTCGGTGAAAGCCCACTTGGGAATCCTGCTGAAGCAGATGCTACACATCGGACTCATACAAGAGGAAACCGAGGCCTGGGAGTCCTTCAAAAACATCGGTGGCGATGAAGACCGATTTGGCTTGGAGGTCGATATTGAAACAACGATTGTCCACTCAGAGCTTGAGCGAGAGCAAGTTGAACAATTGCAACGAGAAATCAATGGCCTGACAAAACAGCAGCGCGAGGTTATCTACCTCAAATACTACCGAAACTTTAACTCCGACGAAATAGCTGAGATGATGGGCATCACCCCGCGTACGGTCTACAACACAGCTTACTCGGCCTTGACTCGTCTGCGCGAACGCTTGGGAGTGGGCTGTTTGGTGCTCATCGAGGGATTGAGGTGGGCTTTTGCATAGAACTACTAAACAAGATTATATATGGAACAAAATATCGAACAGATAGAATCTCGCCTGAATTTGAGGAAGCTCGTTTGGCAGGAACCTACCTTTGTGCGCAAAGTGGAGATTGGCGAGAGGCTCATTGCATGGCGTGAGCAGCAACGCCTTTTGCTAAAGGCGAAGAGAAGGGCACTGCCTCGCTTGGGGGCGTGGTGGATGATGGGAAGTGCGGCCGCAGTGCTGGCTATTGTGTTGGGAGTAGCGACCTATCGTCTTTCGGATTATCAACTGAATGCTGCGCAAGGGGTGTTGACACATGAACTTCCCGATGGTAGTCGCGTGGAACTGAAACAAGATGCACAGCTGTCCTACAACCGATTGAGCTGGTTGTGGAAGCGAGAACTCAGACTGGAAGGTTCGGGATTCTTCGAGGTTGCCAAGGGAAAACGCTTCGTTGTACAGACACAAGCAGGCAATGTGGTTGTGCTGGGAACCAAGTTCTTGGTGGAGCAGGAAGGAGAGACGCTATACGTGGAGTGCGAGGAAGGAACGGTGCGAGTGGAAAGTCCGAAAGGTGAGTGTGTGTTGGAAGCAGGTCAACAAGTGAATCTCACAGAGGAAGGTTTGGGAGAGGTGGAAGAAACTGCCCAATGGCCCGATGTGTTGTATTACGAAGGAGATCCGTTGGTGAATGTATTGGCAGACGTGGAGCATATATTTCGTGTGCGAATCGAAGGCGACTCCCTCTGCGAGGATCTGACCTTTGATGGCGGACTGCCCACTACCGATTTGGAAGAAGCTCTAAAAACACTTTGCAAAGACGGTTCGTTTACCTACCGACTCAAAGGACGTACTGTGATAATCAATTCCTCGTGCCCTTGAAATCATGAACGGACATCTGCTTTGAGCGGAGGGCAATGCAAATAAAGAAGCCGCATCGGGTTTGATAAACAACCGATGCGGCTTCTTTATTTGTACTAACTCTTGCTCTTCTCTTCACCCATCGAGGAAGCGAACCTTGCAGCTTCTCGACCTTGGCAATATGTGTCGAGCTACTTGGAACCCGTTAGATGGTGAAAGAAACCGGGCCTTTCGTTGTATCAGGAGGCTACGGAGTCGCCGTATTCCATTTCGCCTTGTACCACAAAGAGTATGTCGTCGGGCTCGTATTCGCCCATCTCGTCCTTGCGTGCTTCGGCTACAATGTAATCTACCACCTTCTCCAAATCAATGTCGATGTAGCCATCGCTGTCGGGTTCTGTCTCCAGAATGCCGCTTTCCACGTAAAACTCATCGATGAGATCTAGGAAGTAATACAACTCATCGTCGGAGAATTTCTCTTTCAACTCCTGTGGCAGATAATTTTTGATGAACTCAATGGTCTTTTCATCATCGGCATCGGCCAGCAAGAAATCTTCGTCTATTCCCATGGTTTTGTGTATTAAGAGGGTGTCGAGTGTTTGCAGATAGTTATCGAGGATCTCGATTAGAGCAGCTTGGCAAGCTTTTCAGCGTATGCAGCTTTCGTAGCAGCACCCACTTGCTTGTCTACCACTTCTCCGTTTTTGAAGAACAAAACGGTGGGGATGTTACGGATGCCATATTCGGAAGCCATGTCACTGTTTTCGTCAACATCGCACTTTCCGATTACTGCCTTTCCTTCATACTCGGCCGCCAATTCTTCGATGATGGGACCAACCATTTTGCAAGGACCACACCAAGGAGCCCAAAAGTCAACTACAACAGGAAGTTCTCCGGCCAGGAGTTCCTTATAGTTGTTGTCTGTAATTTCTAAAGCCATGTTTTTAAGGTTTTAATAAAACGATTAAACTTGTTTGTTGTTAGTAACAGCAAAGATAAGCAATAATCTCTGAAGGCCAAATGACCTCCGACGAGAATATCTTTTGTGAGGGAACCACAAACTTCGTGCCAAAATCAGGAACAAGGGCATATCCCTCGACTAATTGATTTGGAACGAAAGTTCCGGACGGGACTCCAAGAAGTCGACAAGAGATTTGTTGATGGAGACCTTCAGTGGGCGAGAGATGAAAGTGAGGCTGCGATTGTACTCATCGAAGTCATCCACCACCTTGAAGTGTAGTTCGGCACCACCTTGATGTTCCCTCACCACCGTGGAAAGTTCGTTGGTCAGCTCCGAGTTAATGGCCGAGAGCGGGAGTGCAATGGTTATCTTTTTCAGCAGTTCGTCCTTTACATTGATCAGCAACTCCATGGAGGTAACTTTGATTTCCAAGCGCGATTCGTCCCAAGGACTGGACTGGCAGCGCGCTTTTACATAAAGGAACGTTTCTTCGTTGCAGAATTTTTGGAAGTTGAGCCAGTCGTTCCCGAATAAAGGGATTTCGGCCGAACCGGAGTAGTCTTCCATCTTGATGATACCGAAGGGGTTGCCTTTCTTGGTGGTTCCTTGTCGCACGGATGTGATGATTCCCCCCATCGTGATCTCGCGTTGAAGAAGTTCCTCCTTTCTTTCAAGCTCTTGCATTTCGGTGTTGCAGGCATACTTCAGTACGGTTGAGAACTCATCGAGTGGATGTGCCGATAGGTAGATGCCCACCAGTTCACGTTCGCGTTTCAAGCGTTCGAGGTCACTCCATTGTTCGCTCGTTTGAGGAATGTCGGGAGTGGAAATATCAATGAGGTTATCCCCGCCGAAGAGCGAGTTGGCAGCCATGTCTTTGTCGGCTTGATACCGGTTGCCGTATCTGATCAATGCGTCCAAAAAGTTCTCTCCCTTGGCATTTACCGCGAAATATTGCTCGCGTTTTAATTCTGAGAATCCGTCAAAGGCACCCGAGAGCACGAGGTTCTCAAGGTTTTTCTTATTGCAGGTGTTGAGATTGACCCGTTGAACGAAATCGAATATTCCTTGGTAAGGGCCGTTAGCTCGGCGCTCTTCGACGATGGCTTGCACCGCTCCTTCTCCAACTCCTTTGATGGCACCGAGCCCAAAGCGTATATTTCCCTCCTTATTGGTCGTGAACTTAAGATTACTTTCGTTTATATCCGGTCCGAGGGTTGCAATGCTCATCGCTTTGCATTCGTCCATGAGTTTGGTAATATCTGTCATGTTTGACAAGCTTCGGCTCATGACGGCAGCCATGTATTCGGAGGGATAGTTTGCCTTGAGATAGGCCGTTTGGTAGGCTACCCACGAATAGCAAGTGGCGTGCGATTTGTTGAATGCGTAGGAAGCAAACTTCTCCCAGTCGGTCCAGATTTTCTCAAGCGTTTCCGGGTTATGGCCATTTCGCTTGCCGCCTTCAATGAATTTGGGCTTCAACTGGTCGAGCTTATCTTTCAACTTCTTTCCCATTGCCTTGCGGAGTGCATCGGACTCACCTCGCGTAAAGTCTGCCAATAGCCTGGAAAGTAGCATGACCTGTTCTTGGTACACAGTAATACCATAGGTCTCTTTCAGGTACTTTTCCATCACCGGTATGTCATAGACTATCGGCTTGCGACCATGTTTCCGGTCTACGAAGTCGGGGATGTAATCCATCGGGCCCGGGCGATACAGTGCGTTCATGGCAATGAGGTCCTCGAACGTTGTGGGCTGCAATTCGCGCAGATATTTTTGCATTCCGGCCGATTCGAATTGGAAAGTACCGACTGTACGTCCTTCACTATACAATTTATATGTGGCCGGATCGTCGATGGCTATTTTCTCAATGTCGATTTCGATGCCTCGACTTTGGCGGACATTCTCCACTGCTTCTTTAATGATGGATAGGGTTTTGAGTCCCAAGAAGTCCATCTTTATCAATCCGGTTTCCTCGATGACCGATCCTTCGTATTGGGTCACCAGCATCTTCTCTTTGGTTTCCTTATCTTCGGCAGTGCTCACAGGTACCCAGTCGGTTATATCGTCTCGGCAAATGATTACTCCACAGGCATGAACCCCGGTACCTCGCACATTGCCTTCGAGCATTAGGGCATACTTGATGGTATCTCTTACCAACGGGTCGGTCGATGCCTCGGCGGCTTGCAGCTCGGGTACATGGTCGATGGCGTTACGCAGGTTCAGTTTCTTGTCGGGTATTTTGTCGGGAACGAGCTTGGTAAGGCGATCCGATTCGGGAAGTGGCAGTTTCTGAACTCGTGCCACGTCTTTGATGGCCAGCTTGGTGGCCATGGTTCCATAGGTGATGATATGTGCCACCTTTTCATATCCGTACTTATTCGTAACCCAGCGTAGGACTTCCCCCCGCCCGTCATCGTCGAAATCCACGTCGATATCGGGGAGGGATATGCGGTCGGGGTTTAAGAAACGCTCGAACAGCAAGTCATATTTAATAGGGTCGATGCGAGTGATTCCCAAACAATAGGCCACGGCCGAACCTGCTGCCGAGCCGCGTCCCGGTCCCACGGACACACCCAGTTCGTTGCGGGCAGCGTTGATAAAGTCTTGTACAATGAGGAAGTAGCCCGGGAAACCCATGGTCTTCATGATGTAAAGCTCAAACAGCAAGCGCTCTTTCACCTCGGGGCTAAGTTGCTCGCCATATACTTCTCGAGCCTTGTCGAAGGTAATCTTGGCCAAGTAGTCGCCCTCGAGCTTGATGCGATAGAGTTTGTCATATCCGCCGAGTTGTTCTATTTTGGCTTCTCCTTGCTCCTTGGTCAATACCACGTTGCCGTGTTCGTCCTGTGTGAACTCATCGTAGAGGTCTTGCTCGGTGTATTGTGCTCGGTAGCTTTCTTCCGTACCAAAATCTTCGGGGATGAGGAAGGTCGGCATGATGGGAGCATGGTCTATGGAGTAGTGTTCCACCTTATCGAGAATCTCCAAGGTGTTTGTCAGTGCCTCGGGTATATCGGCAAACACTTCGTTCATTTCCTGTCTTGTCTTCATCCACTCTTGCTTGGTGTAGAGCATGCGCGAAGGGTCGTTGAGGTCTTTGCCCGTGCTGAGGCAGATGAGACGGTCGTGCGCCTCTGCGTTGTCTTCGTCGACAAAGTGCACGTCGTTGGTACAGATGAGCTTGATGCCAAATTTCTGCGAATACTCTACCAAATGTTTGTTTACCTTCATTTGGAGCGGATGACATTCGTGGTTGGCGCGCTCCGCGGTGGCGCGGTGGCGTTGCAACTCCAAATAGAAGTCGTCGCCGAACAGATTTTTATACCACCGAATGGCTTCTTCGGCTTCTTCAAACTGGTCGTTGGCAATGCGACGAGGCACCTCGCCTCCCAAACAAGCAGTGGCCACAATAAGTCCTTCGTGATATTTTTCAAGCTCGCTGCGGTCGGTACGGGGGCGCATATAATAGCCATCGGTCCATGCGTGCGACACCAGTTTGATGAGATTGTGATAACCCTTTTTGTTTTTGGCCAGCACCACCAAGTGATAGCCGCTTTGGTCTTGACGCCCCTCCTTGTCGGCCATAGTGCGTCGGGCCACGTACATTTCGCACCCGATGATGGGTTTGAAGATGCGTTGCTCGGCGTCGGCCAATTGGCGGCGCACAGAGGTCAGCTCCTCCGACTCGGGTGTTCCCGCTTCTTGCACCTCCATCAGGGCGGCCAGCTGTTTCTTCAACTGCTTGATTTCGCTCTTCGTACCACTGTTCTTCTTGTTGACATAGTTCACAAACTCTTTGACTCCAAACATACTGCCGTGGTCGGTGAGGGCAATTCCCTTCATACCGTCCTTCATGGCCTTGTCGACCAATTTGCTGATGCTGGCTTGACCGTCCAAAAGAGAGTATTGAGAGTGTACGTGTAGGTGAACAAAATCGTGCATGGCGAGTGGAGTGGGTTGTGTGGTGAGTTGAAAAATGCGTATGATTAAGATCGGGGGTGCAATGGCTCCGGTTGCCGGGTGGAGCGAAAAGCCAACTTGTCGGCAAGTCGATAGCGTTGTATTGACAAGGACAAATTTAACGAGAAATTCGGTGTGCGGTTTCGTTTTCGAGGAAGATTTTACCGATAAGTTTTCGGCATCGCTGTGCTTCAGGGCTCTGCGTCGATTCTTGGACTTGAGCGGGAGTCCGGGTAGGGCTTCGTGCTCCGATGGCGAGATTTTTGTGTCGACACATCCCTTGATTTACGCTTCGTTTGCAAAGCACAAACACTTCTTTCGCAAAGTGTGGGCACTTCGGTCGTAAAGTGTAGGCACTTCGGTCGCAAAGTGTAGGCAGTCGGTGCGTCGCCTCTCAATCTGTGCTTCCGTGACCTTTAAATCGGCTTGTGTTCGGTGCGATACGACTACACACTCTTTGGCCGATGGAACGATTCTCTATGCTTGTGTGGCTACCGTTTCGTGCGGTCGGTAAGAACATTGGTTCGCGGGCTATTTGCGCGACAAGGAGTCCTGTTCGGTCGGTTCCGTTTGCTTCTAAAGTAGGGGAAAACACTTGCCGGGGGGCGAAACGATGTATCCTTTCGAGGCGAAGAACGAATGCACGATGGGGCAGCATCGAGCCGAAATCGTGCTCCGTAAACCGAACTCGCAAGCTATTTCCGGGCCAAAAACTTTGTCTTATCGGTAAATTAAGTCTATTTTTGCGTCCTACTATACTACGAAGTTTCATGAGTCGACTAAAGAAATTAAAAAAGATACGCCTTCACCGCGAAGGAACTACGATCCTGGTCGTTAGTTTTTTGATACTGGCCTCGCTGTGTGCCGCTTTCTATTTTCTGTTCGATAGCGAGCTGCCCTTCTACATATTCGGTACGCTGAGCCTTGCTTTCTATTTGCTGATGGTCAACTTCTTTCGATGTCCCATTCGTGTTTTCGATTGCGACACCGAGAAGATTGTGGTGGCTCCGGCCGATGGTCGCATCGTGGTGATAGAGGAAGTGGACGAACACGAGTACTTCCACGACCGCCGACTGATGGTGTCTATCTTCATGAGTGTGGTCAATGTGCACGCCAATTGGTATCCGGTAGATGGCGTGGTAAAGCTGGTTCGTCACCACAGCGGTAACTTCATGAAAGCTTGGTTGCCCAAAGCCAGCACCGAGAACGAGCGTTCCACCATCGTGATCGAGACTCCCGAAGGTGTGGAAATTTTAACTCGACAAATTGCCGGGGCTGTGGCTCGTCGCATCGTGACCTACGCCAAGGAAGGTGAAGAATGCTATATCGACGAACACATGGGCTTCATCAAATTCGGATCGCGGGTCGATGTCTACCTACCTTTGGGCACGGAGGTTTGTGTCAAAATGGGGCAGCTGACCACCGGCAACCAAACTGTTCTGGCCAAACTTAAATAAACGCGTCTATGGCATCGGTACTGAGTCGAGTTAAAAACAGCATCCCCAATACAATCACTTGCTTGAATCTGTTTTCGGGCTGTGTGGCTTGTGTCATGGCTTTGGAGGCTCGTTACGAGTGGGCACTGGTATGTGTCATCATCAGTGCCGTGTTCGACTTTTTCGATGGACTGTTCGCCCGGCTTCTGCATGCTTACACAGCCATTGGCAAGGACTTGGACTCTTTGGCCGATACTGTCAGTTTCGGACTTGTCCCCTCGTTGTTGGTCTTTTCAGTCTTGCGAGAATCGCCCCTGACTCCTTGTACCTATGTTCCTTACCTCGCTTTCCTGATTTCGATTTTTTCGGCATTGAGGTTGGCCAAGTTCAATAACGACAGCCGGCAAACCACTTCGTTCGTAGGTTTGCCAACGCCTGCCAATGCCTTGTTCTGGGGGGCTTATATCGTGGGGGCTTTGCGCCACGAATGTGCTTCATTCTTGCTTCATCCATGGACACTGTTGACGTTGGTGCTGGTGTTTTCGGCTCTATTGGTGTCCGAGTTGCCTATGTTCTCGCTCAAAGTCAAATGTGTATCGCTGAGGCAGAACAAGATACGATTCCTATTCCTGGTGATTAGCGTGTTGTTGCTTTGTTTCTTGGGCATCAGTGGCTTTGCCGCGGTCATCTTGTGGTACATCCTTCTGTCGGTCATCTTGGCCGTTTGTGCTCGTTCGGTCGCTTGCTGAGCAAACAAAAGGCTCGCGATTCTCGTTTAACTTTCATAACCCCATTCTCCAAACCACCTGCGACGATGCGCTACCTCCTAATATCTTTCTTTGTCTTGCTCGGAAGCCTGCTGGCTTTGATTTTGGCGGTTTTCGCCCGTTTGTTCGGATTCCTTTTCGGTGCGAGCAAAGGACCGCAGGCCTACTCTTCCACCGCGAGGGGCGAGAGTGGCAGAGGCTCTGACGAAAACGGCCGATTTACATCGGCCGAAGACGCTCCCAAACGCTCGAAAGTATTTACTGAATCCGAAGGTGAGTACGTGGACTTCGAGGAAGTTCGCTGAAACTTCGGCGACCTATATCCACATAATCCAAGTTTTTAATAGGTGAGAATCTCGTTGCCCGTTTCGGTGATGAGAATCATGTGTTCCCATTGTGCAGAGGGCAAGCCGTCTTCGGTACAAACCGTCCAGTCGTCCGCCTCGTCGATGAATACTCGATGCGTGCCCATGTTTATCATAGGCTCGATGGTGAAAGTCATGCCGGGTAGAATGAACATACCCTTGCCTCTTCGTCCGAAGTGAGGCACATCGGGGACTTCGTGAAACTTCAATCCCACGCCGTGACCGCATAGATCGCGCACCACACCATAACCGTTTCGTTCCGCATGTTCTTGAATGGCCGCTCCGATATCTCCCAATTGCGCCCAGGGTTGGGCAGCTTGGATTCCTACCTCCAAACACTCCTTGGTCACACGCACCAACCTTTCTTTCTCAGGGCTTACATTGCCGATGAGAAACATACGCGAAGCATCCGAGAAGTAGCCGTTGTAGATGGTCGACACGTCTATGTTCACAATGTCGCCATCTCGCAACACATCTGTTGCGTTGGGGATGCCATGGCACACTACTTCGTTGATGCTGGTGCAAATGCTTTTGGGAAAACCCTCGTAGTTGAGGGGAGCCGGGATGGCACCGTGGGCCAGCGTGAAAGCGTGAGCCAGCTTGTCGAGTTCCAAGGTACTCATGCCTGCTTTGATTTCGGTACTCAGATAGTCGAGTAGAGCCGTGTTGATGCGTGCGCTGGCACGTATACCTTCGAGCTGCTCGGGGGTGCGTAAGGACTTTCGGGGAGGGAGCTTGGCGCCTTGTTTGCGTAGCTTCTGAATTTTGATTTCTATTTCGTCCGAATAAGATTCGGGGGTAAAACGTATGTTGTCTTTAGCTTGTTTCATACCGATATGTGTGGTTTATACGAGGCAAAGGTAGTGAAAATGCAGACCTGCTCGCCGACTTTGCCTTCATAAATAAGGTCGGTCAAGGAGAGGGGAGGGAGCATTCTCTTCCCGACTGGTCTTGATATGGGATTGACACTCAATGACGATCGGCTCGCTGAGTACGTTGAATGGCTTTGGATTCTTTGAGTGCGTTGCACTCTGGGAGCGGTGAGTTGCCCCATCTTCGTTCAAGTAATTGTAATGCAACGTCAGATGAGTGAACCTTGGGTGCGAATACCCGGTTCGTATTGCAAAGCTTCTTCAAACTTTAGCCGGCCAATTGTAGGCTGTTTCGGAAAAAACGTTCATTTTTGTGTTATAAACAAACGAACTATGAGATATGCTGTTTTTGGCAATACATGCCGTCCGGATAAAATCGAGGTGTTTAGGCAATTGTTTGGTATCCTTCGACAGCATGGAGCCGAGATAGCTGCGTGTCGCGATCTGTATGATTACCTTACTTCGGAAGGAGATGGAACCTTGATGCCCGATGTGTGGGTGGATGATGATTGGAATGCAGATGTGGCCATCAGTGTCGGTGGAGATGGAACGTTTTTACAAACGGCCAAACAAGTGGGAAGTAAGGGTATTCCCATACTGGGTATAAATACCGGGCGACTGGGCTTTTTGGCAGACGTATCTCCGCAAGAGATGTCGGCCGTGTTTGCCGAGATACATCGGGGCGATTATCGGGTGGAAGAGCGCAGTGCACTTCAAATCTTGGTAAACGGAATGCCACTTGCCGGCCACGAATTTGCTTTGAACGAGGTTGCTGTACTCAAACGCGACAGTGCCTCGATGATCAGTATTCGCACCTCCATTGACGGAGCATACCTTCATACCTTTCAAGCCGATGGATTGCTCATCGCTACACCCACCGGTTCAACGGCCTACTCGCTGAGTGTGGGAGGTCCAATCATGGTGCCGCAAGCCGGTACATTTGTTATTACGGCAGTAGCGCCCCACAGCTTGAACGTACGTCCATTGGTGATTTGCGACAGTTGCGAGCTTACCTTGGAGGTGGAAAGCCGTAGTCATAACTTCTTGGTGGCAGTGGATGGAAGAAATGCCACTTGTCACGAAACCTCCCACCTTACCATAGCCAAGGCTCCGCATTGCGTGCGGGTGCTGAAGCGCATAGGCCATTCGTTTTTTGATACTTTGCATTCAAAGATGAAGTGGGGAGTGGATCAACGATCCAATCTTTGAAGATCGAGCGTGGGCACTTCGTGGCCGAGGCACAGACAGTTGTCAATCGAAGCACTCAAGATCGATTGCACGGTATGGAGATTGTAGTGAGGTATGATTGTGCAAGAACCGTCAGCCCAAGGTAAATCCGGCCGACCCGATGAGGTTGCCTCCCTCGAAAATGTCTACCCGGTAGTTGCCTGCGTGTAGAAACTCTTCGATGTCCCAGTAAACAGACACGGCTTGCTCCTCGCCATTGTACTCAATGTATTTCTTGATGGAGTAGGCCAATTGACGGTTTTCGTAGGCAAAAGTTTCCCCTTCGTTCTTGGTCAGCACCGTGTTGTCGGGGGTGGAGATGCGGATATACAGCGTGCGTTCTCCGTTTTCGGCGGTGATGTTTTTCACGATGGTGAAGCCGATAGCCAGCTTGGTGGCGTCCTTCACCTTTTTGGCCGTACGCCCCCGTTTGTTCAGTGCTTCCACACGAATGGCGGTCACATCGAGCTGTGCGGCCAGCTCCACCTTTTTGTTCAGGCTTTTGGTTTCGGCCGAGAGGGTGGACACTTGGCGCGATGCTTCGTTGTATTTCTGAGTCACTTCGGCAATGACTTGTCGCTGTTCGGTATTGATGCGATTCAGCGAGTCTATCTGATTCACATAGCTCATCATAACCTTTCGCAAGGTGGCCAGCTCTTGTTTGAGTCGTCTTATCTCGGAAGCATTGCTGCTCTTGACCGTGCGCAGCTCGTCGAGCAGACGTTGCGTCTTGAGTTGCTCTTGTTCCAAGAGTTGTGCCAACGAATCGTTGGCAATCGTAGTCTTTAGTTCGTCGTACTGATGTACAAAGCGGCTGTATTCGTTCTCCAAGTCTTCCTTTTGCAATTGAAACTCTTGTACCAATTCATGATTGGCTTGCTTCTCGGCCATGAGCAGGTAAGACAGTCCGGCAAGTGTCAACACCAAGATTCCTATGAGGGCAAACAACAAATACTTCTTGTTCTTCATTGTGTGGATGGATTTATATAAATGCGATGGCAAGGAGCCGATGCAAAGGTAGAGTTTTGGGGGTATAAAACCGCAAGATGGTCGGTTGTTTTGCGAGAGTGGCACGCTTGGACACTTGTGAACAAAGGCTATGCAATTGAAAAATGGACGTTTAGCCCCGACAAAGTGCAGGGCGGTAACACACAAAATCTCGAGATTAGTTGTATCTTTGCCCCATAGGGAGCGGCCGGAAAGGCAGTGTGCCAAGTAATTGACACAAGCGATGGACTCCCTGCAAACCATTGTCGAAATAGGAACACAGTATGAACGACATCCTCATTCGCTATCAAGAGGTCGATGTGTGCCAACAAGAACTCGTCGTGTTGGAAAAGGTCAATTTGGAATTGAGCCGAGGGGAGTTTGTTTACCTCATCGGTCGTGTGGGTGCGGGCAAAACAAGTTTGCTCAAAACCTTCTACGGTGAGCTCAATGTGCACACCGGCTTGGCCGAAGTATTGGGGCACGATATGAGTCGCATCAAGCGCAAGCATCTTCCTCGACTCAGACGCCGGCTGGGCATTGTGTTTCAGGATTTCCAGTTGTTGACCGATAGAACGGTGTATGAGAATCTGAGGTTCGTGCTTCGTGCCACGGGTTGGAAGAACCAAGTGGAGATGACCGAACGCATAGAAGAGGTGCTTCGCCTGGTGGGTATGGAAACCAAGGGTTATAAGTATCCGCACGAGCTGTCGGGAGGCGAACAGCAACGTGTGGTGATCGCTCGTGCCGTGCTCAACAACCCCGAAGTGATATTGGCCGATGAACCCACCGGCCATTTGGATGTAGAAACGGGTCGCGCCATTGTCGAACTCTTGCACCACATCAGCCAAAGCGGTGCATTGGTGGTGATGACCACACATAATTTGCAACTCATTAAGCAATATCCCGGCAAAGTCTATCGTTGTGAGGACCACCGTGTGGAGTTTGTAGACGAAGCTTGGGCAGGTGTTGCTGCATTTGAATAAACGTTGTATCGAATACATTAAATCAACAAAAGGAAATGAAGGTATTAAAGTTTGGAGGAACCTCGGTCGGAACGGCCCAACGCATGAAGGATGTGGCTCGATTGATAGTAGATGGGAATCCGAAAATCGTCGTGCTATCGGCCATGTCGGGGACAACCAATACGCTGGTTGAGATTGCCGACTATCTGTATCGAAAGAATCCCGAGGGTGCCAACGAGATAATCAATTCGCTGGAGCGTAAGTATTGGCAACACATTGCCGAACTCTACGCCACCGAGACCTATCGTCAACAAGCGACCGAAGCGGTGAAAACCTACTTCGATAACATACGTGCGTGCACCAAAGACCTTTTTACACTCTTCGAGGAGAAAGTGGTGCTGGCACAAGGGGAATTGATATCTACCGCGATGGTCAACCTTTATTTGCAAGAATGCGGTGTGAAGTCGGTTTTGTTGCCGGCTTTGGATTATATGCGAACCGATAAGAATGCCGAACCCGACCTCCCCTTTATCAAGGAAAAATTGGAGCAACTGCTTCGACTGCATCCCGATGCCGAAATCTATATCACCCAAGGCTATATTTGCCGAAATGCCTACGGCGAAATCGACAACCTTCAGCGCGGAGGCAGCGACTATACGGCTTCGCTCATCGGAGCAGCTGTGAGTGCGGAGGAAATTCAAATCTGGACGGATATTGACGGCATGCACAACAACGACCCAAGAATTGTGGACAAAACACAACCCGTAAGGCAATTGCACTTTGAGGAAGCGGCCGAGTTGGCCTATTTCGGGGCGAAGATTCTGCATCCCACCTGTGTGCAACCTGCCAAGTATGGGAACATCCCGGTGCGATTGTTAAACACAATGGAGCCCGAGGCTCCGGGCACACTGATTTCCAACGAGACAGAGCGTGGACGAATCAAAGCCGTTGCAGCCAAAGACAATATTACCGCCATCAAGATAAAGTCAAGCCGTATGTTGCTGGCACACGGATTCCTGCGCAAGGTGTTTGAAATCTTTGAAAGCTATCAAACTTCCATCGACATGGTGTGTACCTCGGAGGTAGGAGTCTCGGTGACGGTGGACAACACCAAACACCTCAACGACATCGTGGACGACCTCAAGAAATATGGCACGGTAACGGTGGACGATCACATGTGTATCATCTGTGTCGTAGGCGACTTGGAGTGGGAGAACATCGGCTTTGAAGCACGTGCATTGGATGCCATGCGCAACTTGCCCGTTCGCATGATTTCCTACGGTGGTAGCAATTACAATATCTCTTTCTTGATTAGGGAGACCGATAAGAAACGTGCTTTGCAGGCACTGAGCGAACGATTATTTGGAGAAGACTGAACGATTTCTCTTTATTTCTATCGAGAACGGAGTGCAATCGTCGGCAATAGCAACCGATTGCACTCCGTTCTTTATCCCGACATGAAACACTATATATGTAATGTCTATGATGAATTTGGCGCCTGACAGGGTGTTGAACTTTCGTGGTTTGAACACCCCCTTTTACTATTATGATATGGATCTACTGCGGGCCACGTTGCAAGCCGTCTGTATTGAAGTGACCAAAAATCCCCGATACGAGGTGCATTATGCGGTCAAGGCCAACTCCAACCCCGGTGTGCTGGCATGCATTGCACAAGCCGGCTTGGGGGCCGATTGCGTCAGTGGGGGAGAGATTCAAGCAGCTATTGATGCCGGATTTCCTACACATCGCATCGTGTTTGCAGGTGTGGGTAAGGCCGATTGGGAAATAGATCTGGCTTTGCAACACGACATAGCTTGCTTTAACGTGGAATCTTTGCCCGAGCTGGAGGTGATCAACGAACGTGCAGCCTTCGTTGGAAAGAAGGCGCGCATAGCCTTTCGGATCAATCCCAATGTGGGGGCACATACCCATGCACACATCACCACCGGGCTGGCTGAGAATAAGTTTGGCATCGGCATCGAGCTACTGCCCCATGCTGTGAAACGTGTCAAGGCAATGGCGTCTGTCGATTGGGTGGGTTTGCATTTTCACATCGGATCGCAAATTACCGATATGGGCGATTTCGAGGCTTTGTGTCACCGAATCAATGTGTTGCAGGATGAACTGGAGAGTATGGGCATCCACCTATCGAGCATCAACGTGGGTGGTGGCCTGGGTATAAACTATTCCCATCCCGATGAAGGGTTGATTCCCGATTTCCAAGCCTATTTCTCTACCTATGCTACCCATCTGAAACTGCGTGAGGGGCAAACACTTCATTTTGAATTGGGTCGTTCGGTGGTGGGGCAATGTGGGTCGTTGATTTCTAAAGTGCTTTACATCAAGCAAGGGACGAATAAAGAGTTTGCGATTTTGGACGCCGGTATGACCGACCTGATTCGCCCGGCTTTGTATCAGGCCAGCCATCGCATTGAGGCGTTGACTTCTGCTGAAGGTACAGCGACCTATGACGTTGTAGGGCCTATTTGCGAGTCGTCCGATGTTTTTGCAAAATCACTTACCTTACCTTGTCTGCGTCGTGGAGATTTGGTGGCCTTTCGTTCGGCCGGTGCCTATGGGGAGGTTATGGCTTCGACTTACAACTGTCGTTCACTGCCCAAGGCTTATCTTTCGGATGAATGGAAATAATCGGCAATCTGGTGGCTGTGAACATATCTTAAAAGCGTAGGTAAATCGAAACATTTTATACCATTGTTCGTTTCTTAATGTAAGAATGATAGCAGATGATTTTAACCCTATAAAAACAATAAAATTATGATTACTGAAAAACTACAAAGCGCAATTAATGAGCAAATCAAGGCTGAAATGTGGTCGGCCAACCTGTATTTGTCTATGTCTTTCTACTTTGAAAGAGAAGGATTGAGCGGTTTTGCTCATTGGTTGAAAAAGCAATATCAGGAAGAAGTGGAGCACGCTTGCGCCATGGCCGACTATGTGATGAAGCGCGGTGGTGTGGCTGTGGTTCCCGCTGTGGAAGCAGTTCCTACTTCATGGAGCAGCCCTCTGCAAGTGCTCGAAGAGGTGTACAAGCACGAATGCCATGTGTCTAAGTTGGTAGACAGCTTGGTTGATGTGGCAGCTGCGGAGAAAGACAAGGCTACGCAAGACTTCTTGTGGGGTTTTGTGCGTGAACAAGTAGAGGAAGAAGCCACTGCTCAAGGACTGATCGATAAGGTGAAGAAAGCCGGAGAAGCCGGTCTGCTTTACATTGACTCTTACTTGGGCAAGCGTTGATAAAGGTACCGAGCAAGCTATTTGCGGAACCTTGGTACAAACGAAAGAGGTGCGAAGTCTAGACTTCGCACCTCTTTCGTTTGGGAGATTTGAGAACTCACGATTTCTTTTCTCGGTATTTCCCTTCTTCCATGATGCTTAAATATATCTCGAGTGAACGTGTGGAGATTTGAATCTCGTGAAACGAAACGCCCAGTGAAGCTATAAGTAGCAAAAGAGCCAGCCCAAAGACGTAGGCTGCTGTGAGTTGAAACCCCACGTAGATGAGAAACATACTCACCACGCAAAGAAACAAACTGGAAATGCCCAACCCCTGCATGATGCGTGTTAGGTTTAGCCTTTTGCGCAAGTTCTCAATCTGTGCCACCGTGATGGTCGAAGGGTTAGCCACGTAGTGATCTCGCAGTTGGCGTACCAATTGGGCGTAGGAAAGAAACCGATTGGTGTAGGCCAGCAAGATGAGTGAAACAGCCGAGAACAGTAGGGCAGGGGTGGTGAGGGTGAGTTCTTCCATTTGTTGCAGATTCGAATGGGTTATTTCAGGACTCCCAATTCCTTGCCTACCTTGATGAAGGCAGCGATACAACGATCCAAATGTTCGCGCTCATGACCGGCCGATAGCTGTACGCGGATGCGGGCTTCGCCTTTGGGAACTACGGGGTAGTAGAAACCGGTGACGTAGATGCCTTCTTCTTGCATCTTGGCAGCATAGATTTGCGACAGTTTGGCATCGTAGAGCATCACTGCACAGATGGCACTTTGGGTGGGTTTGATGTCGAATCCGGCGGCTGTCATCTTGTCGCGGAAGTAGTTTACGTTCTCTACCAGCTTGTCGTGCAAGGCATTGCTCTCTTTGAGCATTTTGAACACTTCGAGGCTGGCACCGATGATTCCCGGAGCCAAAGAGTTGGAGAAAAGGTAGGGACGGCTGCGTTGACGGAGCAAATCAATGATTTCCTTCTTGCCGGTGGTAAAGCCTCCCAAGGCACCTCCGAAAGCTTTGCCCAGTGTACCCGTATAGATATCGACGCGATTATGGGTCTTGTACAATTCGCTGACACCATGTCCGGTTGCTCCTACCACACCGGCCGAATGTGATTCGTCTACCATCACCAAAGCGTCATACTTTTCTGCCAAATCGCAAATCTTGTCCATGGGAGCCACGTTGCCATCCATCGAGAAAACACCATCGGTCACAATGATTCGGAAGCGTTGAGCTTGTGCTTCTTGCAGGCATTTTTCCAACTCATCCATATTGGCATTGGCGTAGCGGTAGCGTTTGGCCTTACAAAGGCGAACACCGTCGATGATTGAGGCGTGGTTCAATGAATCGGATATGATGGCATCTTCTTCCGAGAATAGAGGCTCGAATACTCCGCCGTTGGCATCGAAGCAAGCGGCATACAGAATAGTGTCTTCGGTTTGGAAGTATTCGGAAATGGCTTGCTCCAACTCTTTGTGAATATCTTGCGTTCCGCAAATGAAACGTACCGAGGACATACCATATCCACGGCGATCCATCATGTCTTGTGCCGCCTTGACCAACCGGGGATGATTCGACAATCCCAAATAGTTGTTGGCACAAAAGTTCAACACCTCTTTCCCCTTTACGGAGATAGCGGCTTGTTGAGGACTTTCGATAAGGCGTTCTTCTTTGTACAATCCGGCTTCTTTGATCTCTGTTAAGGTTTGGCAGAGATAGTCTTTCATTTTTCCATACATAGTTTTTAGTATTTAAGTATACTGCAAAGGACACGCTTTTTCTCGGAATAAGCAATATAATATGTCCGAAAAAAGTAGTTACTTTGCCCGCGGATAACACTCGGACTATCCTTACTATAATCTTAATGTACTAAATAAACGATGAAACACATTTTGGTAATTGGAGCTACCGGACAGATCGGATCGGAGCTGACTATGGAATTACGTAAACGTTACGGCAATGAAAACGTTGTGGCAGGGTATATACCCGGAGCAGAACCTCAAGGCATTTTGAGAGAGAGCGGCCCGATGGCCATCGTCGATGTGACCGATCAGGACATGATAGCAAACGTAGTTCGGCAGTATAAGATCGATACCATTTATAACTTGGCGGCCTTGTTGTCTGTGGTGGCCGAGGCTAAGCCGAAACTGGCTTGGAAAATCGGAGTGGACGGATTGTGGAATGTACTCGAAGTGGCTCGCGAATGCGGATGCGCTGTGTTTACACCCAGCTCCATCGGTTCGTTTGGACACAGCACGCCTCATGTTCAAACTCCGCAAGATACCGTTCAGCGTCCGCGAACCATGTACGGGGTTAGTAAGGTGACAACCGAGTTGTTGAGCGATTACTACTACACGAAATATGGAGTAGATACGCGGGCGGTTCGTTTCCCGGGTATTATCTCCAACGTGACTCCTCCGGGAGGTGGAACAACCGACTACGCTGTGGATATTTACTATTCGGCTGTCAAAGGAGAAAAGTTTGTTTGTCCCATCGGCAAGGGAACTTTCATGGATATGATGTATATGCCCGATGCCTTGAATGCTGCCATTGACTTAATGGAAGCCGATCCGTCCAAACTTGTCCATCGTAATGCCTTCAATGTGACTGCTATGAGCTTTGATCCCGAAATGATTTATGCAGCTATTAAGAAGCACGTACCGAACTTCGAGATGGAGTATGCCGTAGATTCCTTGAAGCAAAGCATTGCAGATAGCTGGCCCGATAGCTTGGATGATAGCTGTGCACGCCAAGAGTGGGGATGGTCTCCTCAGTATGATCTGGAGCGCATGACTGTGGATATGCTCGAGAAATTAAGAGTTAAATTGAAGAAATGAAGAAACTAATTGCAGGGGGATTTCTGTTGCTGGCTCTCGTTTCCTGTGGAAATCGAAAAAGTAATATAGACCCTTTTGCATCTATCACCAAAGAAGTAGATTCCGTGCGCCATCTCCATGAGGAGGTGGTGCACGCTATTGAAGCCCCCAAGGATTCTATTCCGCAGCCTGCGGACGGGGCTTTTACGGACTTTCTCTATGAGTTCATTGCCAATAGTGCCTTTCAAAAGCAACGTACCAAGTTTCCTCTTCCGTTGTACGATGGGGAGGATAAGCAGGAAATAACCTCTCGTTCATGGCGATACGATTCGTTATTTGTCAATCAAGTGTACTATACGCTTCTCTTCGATCGGGACGATCAGTTGGAACTTGTCAACGATACATCCCTTAACTCGGTGCAGTTCGAATGGTTTTTGCTTGACAGTCGTCGGGTGAAACGCTATTACTTTGAGCGGAGAGCCGGACGTTGGATGCTCGAATCCATCGATTTGCGCTCCATCGAAGAGGATGAGAACGAGAGTTTTGTCGACTTCTTCGCTCGTTTTTCCACCGACAGTCTTTTTCAAAGCAGCCATGTGCGCCAGCCGTTGGCTTTTGTGACAACCGACCCGGACGATGATTACAGTATCCTGGAAACAACCGTTGAACTTAATCAGTGGTTCGCTTTCAAACCCGAACTCCCCGTCACACGTTTGTCCAACATCAACTACGGACAACTCAACGAAGACTCCTCTTCGTCCAAAGTGTTGGTGATGAAGGGCATCGAAAACGGTTTTTACGTGGTGCTTTATTTCCGTCGCAAAGCCAATGGATGGGAACTTTATAAGTTCGAAGACACCAGTGTCTAACTCAGCCATTTGCTCCTTATTTTCGTTCATCCTCAAATTCTCAACTTATGAAACAGTCCTTACTGGCCTATAATACGTTCGGCATCGAGGTATATGCCTCGGATTTCCTTGAATATGCTTCTGTGGAAGAACTGAAGCGATACATAGCCGAGGGACGGATCTCATCTCCTTTTCTTCACATCGGGGGTGGAAGTAACCTTTTGTTCACCAAAGATTATGAAGGAACTGTCTTGCATTCGCGCATACAAGGTGTGGAGGTCTTGGAGGAGACGCCCGAGTACATCGTTGTGCGTGTGGGGGCCGGGATGGAGTGGGATGCTTTTGTAGCACATTGCGTGCAGCAGGGTTGGCACGGGGCAGAGAACCTTTCGCTCATTCCGGGAGAGGTCGGAGCCGCCGCCGTACAAAACATCGGCGCCTATGGTGTGGAGGTGAAAGACCTGATTTGTGAGTTGGAAACAATCGATATACAAGGTAATGAAAAGATTTATACGGCCGAAGAGTGTGGATATGCCTATCGGTTCAGCATCTTCAAGCAGCCTGCTATGAAGGACGTTTTTATTACTTATGTTCGTTTCCGCCTTTCCAAATCTCCCCAGTATCATCTTGATTATGGAACGATTCGGGAAGAACTGGCCAAGCATTCTCGGCTCACCCCTTCCGTTTTGCGCCAAGTCATCGTTGATATACGTCAAAGTAAACTACCCGATCCCAAAGTGCTGGGCAATGCCGGTAGTTTCTTTATGAACCCCGTTGTGGAACGCTCTCATTGGGAGTATCTCCTGAAGAAATATCCCCGGATGCCTTATTACGACCAGGGAGAAAAAGTCAAGATTCCGGCAGGTTGGATGATTGAACAGTGCGGTTGGAAAGGTAAAGCGTTGGGACGAGCAGCCGTTCACAACAAGCAAGCATTGGTTTTGGTCAATTTGGGCGGAGCCACGGGCGAAGATATTGTGCGTCTGTCCGATGCCGTTCGAGCCTCGGTACAGCAAGAGTTTGGCGTGGATCTTCATCCGGAAGTCAATTTCATTTAGAAACATTCATGCAGATTACTTTCTTAGGCACGGGTACATCCACCGGAGTTCCGGTCATCGGGTGTCGATGTGCCATCTGTACCTCGTCCGATGCTCGCGACCGTCGTCTTCGCACTTCGATGCTGGTCGAGGAGGGGCGGACACGTGTGCTTATCGACTGCGGTCCCGACTTTCGCGAACAAATGCTCCCTTTGCCGTTCGCTCCTCTTGATGGTGTATTGATTACCCACGAGCATTACGATCATGTAGGGGGACTGGACGATCTTCGCCCTTTCTGTCGGTGGGGGAATATCCCGATATTTGCAGAACAACGTGTAACAGATGCTTTGTTGAGCAGACTTCCCTATTGTTTTGTGGACAGACCCTATCCGGGCGTACCTTCCATCACTTTACATAAAGTTGAACCTTATCTACCAATCTCTGTGGGCGATGTCACCATTTGTCCGCTGCGTGTGTATCATGGTAAGCTACCCATCTTGGGCTATCGCATCGGTCGATTGGGCTACGTGACCGACTGCTCTTGGCTTCCGGAAGAAACGATGGTGGCTCTTGAGGGTATTGACGTTTTGGTGATCAATGCCTTGCGGCACGAACCTCATATGGCCCATCAAACTCTCGAGGAGGCCTTGGCAGTTATTGAGCGGATAGGCCCTTCATCGGCCTACCTCATTCATATAAATCACGATATGGGTTTGCATTCGGCCGTTAGCATGGAGCTTCCTCCTCATGTACACTTGGCTCACGATGGTTTGGTTGTTCGTTTGTGATGTCGGTTTCTTTTGATTGTCTAAATTCTCATGTGCGTGCTTGCCAAGTTGGGAACAGCTTTGGAGAGCAGATTCTCTTCCTGTTTCCGACGGACGGTTCCCATGCTTTGATCTGAAAATAAGTCAATAAAGTTTGATGTTAGCCTTTATTGACTATTTTTGTAGGGAATCTTCCCTCAATAAGTACGTTATGAAAACGCGCACAGTCATTAAAGTTGTCCTATCCTTCTCGGTGATATTGCTGTGTGTAGGTTTTGCATTGTATTTCTTTTTCAGGCTCACGGCCGCAGATAGGCAAAAAGATTTGGATCTGTTTTCCGTAATTCCTCCATCTGCGGCAGCTGTACTTGTGGTGGACGATGCAAGTATGTTCGTAGACAATTGGGAACACTTGACAGAGGGAGGAGATAGCCATTCTTTGCGTACTTCTCGATTGTTGGCGGATTTGAGAGACTACCTTCATACCCTCAATGAGGGCGAGGCACACGGAGTCAGCAGCCGATTGAATCAAATCATGCTTAGTTGCCACGCTCCCTATACGAACTTGGACCAAGTGCTCTATTGCCATGTAGGAGAGTTCGATCATGAGGTTTTCGAGCGATTCATTGCTTCTCGAGCCTTTCGAGAGTATCCACCTAAGATATTAAAGTACCGAGGCGAGGAGATCTATGTTTACCCAACCGAAGACGGAGGTTTTTTGGCTGCCTATCTGCAATCGGATTTCTCGGCCATCAGCTACGAAGCACGTTTGTTGAAAGAAGTTGTCGATGTTCATCTTTCAGGGAAATCATTGAAAGCCGATGCCGCATTTCAAAAAGCATCTCGTCGAAGGAAAGCTGTGGGAGAAACCCTATTCTATGTCAACTGGAAGCAGTGGGCCGGCTGGGTGGCCTTTCAGTTGAAGATGCAGAACGGCTTTATTTATCTTTCGGGGATGGAGGATGCAAAGAATGAAATGGGGAAACAGTTTGTAGACATGGTGGGAAGGAAAGAACCCATTTCCGGATTCTCAAGAGAGTGGTTGCCTGCCTCTACTTTCCAGTTCATGCGTTGTTCGGTTTCGGATTGGCAGCTTTGGCTCGACATTCAACAAGGATTGACCGAGGCAAGGTCCGAAGTCTCGCCGTTCACGGAAACCGATAGCTTGTTTGGTAACTTTCTTGCCAACCGAGCCGCCGATGAAGTCTTGTTCTGTCGCATGGCTACTTCGGACAGTTTGCACACCACCGCTACCGTGCTCAATTGGAAACTCTTCGATGCCGGAGAAAGTGAACACAGTTGGAAAACGTTGTGGAACGTGCGCGCCGAGTTGGGGCGTCCTGTTCTTCACAGACTGCCTTCTTCGGGGCGAACGGTTGAGTGTTACCGTTTGCCGGCCGGTTGTTTCTATGCAGCGATTTTGCACACAACTTCTTCGGAGGCAGAGGCTCATGTTTGTTTTTACCGCAATCGGTTGCTGATGTCCTCCTCCTTGCAGGGTTTGCTGGATTATGCCGACTCGTTGGAGACGGACAATTTGTTCGGTGAGGACGGAGATTATGCAAAGGGGATAGCACAACTTTCGGATGCTTCTCACTTCCTCATGATGGCCCGATTGGAGGATGTCTTCAAACAATCGGATCGAGCTCAGACCCTATTGCCCGAAATCTTTGAGCACTACATGTGTTTCTTTCGCTACTTCTCACTTTATGTGCAAGCGAGCCATGTGGATGGAATTATCTATCCGGAGTTGGTGCTGCACTACCATAAACAGCCGTGAATTCCCGGCGTTTTGCTTCCTCCATACACATTGGGCAAAGCCGTTAACAACCGGCAAAGTCGCGTCGTTGCCTTTCTTATTTGCCGGTTTCCTCCCGTTCTATTTTGAGCAAAGCACCGGTGTTGTCGTCAAAATAAACCTTGATGGCTGAATTACGGTTGAAAAGCACGGGAGCCAAGTATTCCACATGCCCCAATTGGGTAACGGGAAGTTCTGCTTTGAACCACTCCCGTTTTCCGTCGGTGAGGCTCACGAGGGCTTGTCCGGGAAGGTTATAGGCTATGCCTTCCGTGGCTTTGCGCTTACGATCTTCTTCGGGTTGTGGGGGGATGCGTTGCAAATCGGTTGCCGTAAGGTAGTAGGGAGCACCTGCCAAATCGTCGGCTTCTACTAAGCCCAATCGGTCCGAGAAGCGAAAGGCCACCCTACGATTGCCGTCCGTCTCCGGGGCAACTCGGACGATAAAAGTCTGTTCTTTGACGGTTTGCGTGCCTAAGAACAGTTCGGTGAATGCTTTCTCTTGACGATCCAGATTGTTGATCATTAGTTTCAGTTGCTCGCCATCGGAGGGTGTGTTATCGGCCTGTCCGCGAAGCAAAGCGTTTTTGCTTTCTCGGATGTTGTAAATCTCTTTGGCCACCAAATCGGCCAATTTGGCGTTGGAGGTGGCAGTCAGCATTTCTTCGGTGAGAAACATGCGCGGGTCTACCGATGGAGTTTCGGGCTTGGCTTGTGAAGAGGGAACTTCCGAGCGAGGAGCAAGCCGTGGAGCATTGATACTCACCACAACGCCTGCTTCGGTCAGTTCCATCAATGGAGCGATGGTCTTATCCTTCAGCTTCACGAAGTACGTATTGTCCGGATTGGGGATGCCTGCCGATTTTACTTTGATATTGGATATTTCCCATCGAGTTTCTTGAACGGTTGCCACGGGTTTGGTGCGCAGGTAGCGTTCGGCATAGGCACTGAACTCACCGGGTTTGGAAATGATCTGTCGGGCTTGTATCTCTATTTCGAATACTGTCTTTGGGAGCATATAGGTCACTCCGTAGTCTTTTCCGTGCATAACACCGGTGAGAACCTCGGTTTGTGCGGTGGCTGTGGTGGCGATGCTACCCAGGGCGAGTGCAATAATCCAATGCTTCATGATGATAAAATGTAAACGGTTGTGCAGAACAAAATTAAAGAAGAATGCACGGAGACGGTATGTTCATTAACAATTATTCGCTTATAAACTTCCATGCGGCCGGGAGGTGGCGGATGATGTCGCCGGCAGTCAGTGCCGTTTCGCCCAGTTGTTTGGCCGCAAAGTCGCCGGCTTTGCCGTGTACGAAGGCTGCCATGCGTGCGGCATCGCAG
Source organism: Bacteroides sp. (assembly GCA_034176395.1). GTDB lineage: Bacteria > Bacteroidota > Bacteroidia > Bacteroidales > Bacteroidaceae > Bacteroides. The sequence goes on from JAXFUC010000014.1 coordinate 26,163, forward strand.
GCCGAATAGCCTTGTGCCATCAAGGCGAGGAGTATGCCGGTGAGCACATCTCCGCTGCCGGCTGTCGCCATTCCGGGGTTGCCGCTGGTGTTGATGAAAAACTGTCCGTCCGGGGTGACAACAGTGGAGAAAGCACCTTTCAAAATCAAGCATGCACCGGTTTGCCGGCAAAGTTCGGCTGCTTTGGTCAGTCGCTCGTAAGCATTCCTGCACGATCCTACGATGCGTTCCAATTCGGCAGGGTGGGGGGTGAGAATGGAGTCGGGGGGCAACAGTCGCAAGGCTGTGCGATCCTTGCCCAACAGGTTCAGGCCGTCGGCGTCGATAATTAAGGGGCGGCGGTTGTGTTTCAGCAGTTCCATGAAGGCAAAGGCGGTGTCGTCGCTTTGTCCCAGCCCCGGGCCGATGGCCAGTGCCGTATAGGGATCGGAGTCGATGGCTTCGGCAAAACAATGTTCGTGAAAGCCCACCGAGGTGGTGGCTTCGGGCACGGTGGTTTGAATGATGATGTTGTTGCACGGAGGAGTTTGCACGGTGAGCTTCCCGATGCCCGAACGCAAGCAGGCTCGAGCTGCGAGGATGGCAGCTCCGGCCATGCCCATGGAGCCGGCGATGAGCAAGCCATGTCCGAAATGGCCTTTGTGGGCAAAGAACGAGCGAGGTCGATTCATCAGAGCCACAGCACGAGGCTCGGTCAGTTCGTAGGGCGTGTCGATTTCTTCGATGGCCTGTCGGTCCAATCCGATGTCGAGCAAGTCCCAATGTCCGATAAAAGGTTCGCTATCGGGCAGGAAGAACACCGGTTTGGGCAGTTGAAAGCTGAATGTACAATCGGCCCTCACAATCGAGGCATCGGGCAAAATGTGTTCGCCCAAAGTGTCCAATCCCGAAGGCAGATCTATGGACATTACAGTGGCCGGCGAGCTGTTGATATAGTTGACCACAGCCGCAAATCCTCCCGTGAGCGGACGATCCAAGCCCGAACCGAACAAGCCATCCACCAGCACATGTTCGTGGGTCAGGGTGGGAGGGGTGAAACTCTGCTTGACTTCGTGCAGGCTAACCTCGGGCATGAGCTCAAGAAGTTCCTTGTTTATGAGGCAGTCGGGCGAAAGTTTATCGTGTGGATTGAAGAGAAAAACTTTTACACAATAGCCGCGTTCGCTTAGCAGGCGAGCCAAGGCCAAAGCGTCTCCTCCGTTATTGCCCGGCCCGGCAAAAATCACAACGGGCACGGATTTGTCCCAACGTTTGCAAAAGGTGTCGCAAAGAGCCATGGACGCTCGCTCCATGAGGTCTATGGAGGCTATGGGTTCGTTTTGAATGGTGAGTCGGTCTATCTCTCGAAGAGCCGAAGCCGGGAATACTTTCATCGTAACGGAATCTTGTTTCTAATGGGACAAAGATATAGGAAAGCCGGGAGGTGTAAAAGAAACGAATAGATGCTTTTACCGATGGAAGAGGCATTTAGCTTCTTGTTGCTTCATAACATATTGTTGTTCAGTGTGTTGTCAGGTCTTTGTGCCCGGCGCATAAAGTGCCCACACTTAGCGAGCAAAGTGTAGGCACTTTGTTCGCTAAGTGTGGGTGGTTTGCTTGCAAAGTGTAGGTACTCGAAAAAGCCGTGATGGGGTGTTGATAATCGAGGGGAGTGCAATGTTTGTCGTGACGGCCGAAAGTGGAAATGAATGCTGGATTCACATCTTTCGAGCACGAAGTAGAAGTACGAACCTTTTAGTAGTCAACCACATTGGTTATCCTTTGAGGAAAAGGAAGAAGTTTTTTACAAAAACCGATTGTATCAATTACAAATAAGCGTATCTTTGCCCTATCCCCCTGATGGGGGAATATCCCATTTATAACAATAATATCCCCCAATGGAAATAATAAAAAGAAATGGTAGCACCGAGTCTTACAACAGAGAGAAGATTGCGGTTGCTATCCGCAAAAGTTTTGTGAGTACGGGTCGTGCCATAGACGATGAGATCATCTACGGCATGGTGGCTCAGGTAGAGGCCTACGTCAATGCAGATACCACTCGTTGCCACGTGGAGAAGATACAGGACGAAGTGGAGCGACTGCTCATGGAGCATGGATTTTATCCCGAGGCCAAGAACTACATCGTTTACCGCTATCAACGGATGGAACGTCGTCGCACCATTGCCGACATCGCACAGGGGGTAGGGCAGGACGATATTCGTGAAGTGTTGCGCGAGATTCAGGAAGACTATAAGGCGCAAGAATACAATCTGATGATTCTGTCGGAAAAGTTTGCCGGATTCTGCAAACCCGAGATGAAGACGGAAGAGAAGTTGGCTGCCCTTATCAAGGCTGCGGTGGAACTGACTACACAAGACGCTCCGCACTGGGAGTTCATTGCCGCACGGTTGCTGAACTTCCGTTTGCAAAAGTCGTTGGTGAAGCAGGAAGAAGAGTCGGGCATCCGCTCATTCTATGACAAGTTGCGCTATCTCACAGACGAAGGGCTGTACGGTAGCTACATTTTGTCCTCCTACTCGAAAGAGGAAATCGAAGAGGCTACGACCTTCCTGCGTCCTGAACGCGACAAACTCTTTAATTTTTCGGGATTGGACCTTTTGGCCAAACGCTACCTCATTCGTACGCGCAACCACGAACCCTTGGAATCTGTGCAGGAAATGTATCTGGGAATAGCCCTGCATTTGGCTATGCCCGAAAAAAACAATCGCCTGCATTGGGTGCAGCGGTTTTACGACATTTTGAGCTGTTTGGAGGTGACCATGGCCACACCCACCCTCTCCAACGCTCGTAAACCCTATCATCAGCTGTCGAGCTGCTTCATTGACACCGTGCCCGACAACCTGGAAGGCATTTATCGCAGCATCGACAACTTTGCCATGGTGAGCAAGTTCGGAGGTGGCATGGGACTGTACTTCGGAAAGGTACGAGCCGCCGGTGGAAACATACGTGGCTTCAAAGGAGTTGCCGGAGGTGTGGTGCGCTGGATGAAGCTGGTTAACGATACTGCCGTGGCCGTGGACCAATTGGGCATGCGTCAAGGTGCGGCAGCCGTCTACTTGGATGTGTGGCATAAGGATTTGCCCGAGTTTTTGCAACTGCGCACCAATAACGGAGACGACCGCATGAAGGCACACGATATCTTCCCTGCGGTGTGCTACCCCGACCTCTTTTGGAAGATGGTCAAGGAAGACATGAATCAACAGTGGTATCTCTTCTGTCCCAACGAGATTCTGAATATCAAGGGCTATTCGTTGGAAGACTACTACGGCGAGGAGTGGGAACGTCGCTACCACGATTGCGTCAATGATGCACGCTTGTCCAAGCGCAGCATGACGCTGAAGGATATTATACGTTTGGTACTGCGCTCGGCGGTGGAAACGGGCACACCCTTTACCTTCAACCGCGATATAGTGAATCGTGCCAATCCTAACCCCCATAAGGGAATCATCTATTGCTCCAACCTTTGCACGGAGATTGCTCAAAATATGTCGCCCATCGAAGCCTTGTCCACCGAGGTGAGAACCGAAGATGGCGACTTGGTGGTGGTGAAGAGCGTCCGTCCGGGCGACTTTGTGGTTTGCAACCTGGCCAGCCTTTCCATGGGACACCTTCCTTTGGAAGACGATGAGAAGATGAAAGAAAAGGTGGCCACCGTGGTGCGTGCTCTGGATAATGTCATAGACTTGAATTTCTATCCCGTGCCTTTTGCGCAGATAACCAACCATCGCTACCGCAGTATCGGTTTGGGTGTGAGCGGCTATCACCATGCCTTGGCCATTCGTGGCATTCGGTGGGAGAGCGACGAGCATTTGCAGTTTGCCGACGAAGTGTTCGAACGCATCAACCGTTCGGCCATTGAAGCCAGCACGGAACTGGCCAAAGAGAAAGGTAGCTACCCGTACTTTGAAGGCAGCGATTGGCAGTCGGGCGACTATTTCGCCAAGCGTCGCTATACTTCGTCCGCATGGCAGGCATTGGCCGCCAAGGTGAAGGAGCAAGGAATGCGCAATGCCTACCTACTGGCCATCGCTCCAACGAGCAGTACGGGCATTATTGCAGGAACCACGGCCGGTATCGATCCGGTGATGAAACGCTTCTTCTTGGAAGAGAAGAAAGGAGCAATGCTGCCCCGAGTGGCTCCGGCTCTGTCGGACAAGACCTATTGGTTCTACAAGGGAGCTTACCAGTTGGATCAGTCTTGGAGTGTGCGTGCGCAAGGTATTCGCCAACGCCACATCGACCAAGCACAAAGCATGAATCTGTATATCACCAATGACTACTCCATGCGTCAGCTGCTCGACCTATATCTGCAAGCCTGGGAGGAGGGCGTGAAGACCATCTACTACGTGCGTAGCAAATCGCTCGAGGTGGAAGAATGCGAAAGCTGTTCTTCCTGATGCTCCAAGAACTCGAAAACGAATACTATTTAATTCCTAAAACAGCCTTTCGATGGAAGTAAAGAAACTAAGAAAGAACACCCTCTTCAATCCGGATGGAGATGCTGAGGTGAGACTGAGACGTATGATTGGAGGAAACTCGACCAATCTGAACGACTTCAATAATATGCGCTACAAGTGGGTGAGCGATTGGTATCGGCAAGCCATGAACAACTTCTGGATTCCCGAAGAAATAAACTTGACTCAAGACACAAAAGACTACCAACTTTTAGATCGTGCCGAGCGAACGGCCTACGACAAGGTGCTGAGTTTCCTCGTTTTCCTGGATTCGCTGCAGAGCAACAATTTGCCCACCATCAGCGAGTACATTACCGCCAACGAAGTGAACTTGTGCTTGCATATTCAGGCTTTCCAGGAATGTGTTCACAGTCAGAGTTACAGCTATATGCTCGACACGATTTGCAGCCCCGAAGAACGCAACGACATCTTGTATCAATGGAAAACCGATGAGCACTTGCTGCAACGCAATAAGTTTATAGGCAATTGCTACAATGAGTTTCAAGAAAGTCAGGATGGCTTTACACTTATGAAAACATTGATAGCCAACTATATTCTGGAGGGTATCTACTTTTATAGCGGATTCATGTTCTTCTACAACCTAAGTCGCAATGGAAAAATGCCGGGCTCTGCACAGGAAATCCGTTATATCAATAGAGATGAGAACACGCACCTTTGGTTGTTCCGCAACATCATCTTGGAACTGAAAAAGGAAGAACCCGAACTTTTCACCCCCGAGCGGGTCAAAGTCTACGAAGACATGATGCGCGAAGGAGTGCGACAAGAAGTGGCTTGGGGGCAATATGTTATCGGTGACGATATTCAAGGTTTGAACAGCCGGATGGTTTCGGATTATATTCATTTCTTGGGCAACCTGCGTTGGACCAGTCTGGGCTTTGACCCACTGTACGAAGACAACCGTAAGGAACCGGAAAGCATGAACTGGGTATCCCAATACTCCAATGCAAATATGGTGAAGACGGACTTCTTTGAAGCCAAAAGTACGGCCTATGCCAAAAGTACAGCTTTGGAAGATGACCTCTAAGCATTGAAAGCGAATTTGAACAATGGCTGCCGCAAAGTTGCGGCAGCCATTGTTTTTGGGTGAAGCCCTCCTGAGAGTCTATTCCGTTTGGCAGACGATCACGAAATGTTCCTTTCTTGTTTGCCAAGCGAGTCGCGAAGTTGCGGCTGCTGTGTCACGAGGATTATCTATCTTTCTTATACCTCGTCTCGCTTTCATGTAATGAATATTAGGCGAGTAGTAGTCTGTTTTTGAGTTGTGTTTTGTCAAAAAGATGAACATAAACTTTGAACATCGAGTAAATAATAACACCTTTGCCCCCAAAATATAAATGTTATGAGATTAGACGGAAGACGAGAAAGTGCAAACGTAGACGACCGCCGCCGACAAGGTGGAGGCATGCGTGGAAAAGCCGGTTTGGGTATAGGGGGATTGATTGTTATGGGACTGTTGACATGGTTGATGGGAGGAAATCCCTTGTCGGTCTTGCAGCAAGCGGATATGGGTGCTTTGATGCAAGGAAACGAAGCAGCGCATCAACCTACGGCAGAAGAAGATGAATTGGCTACATTTTCCAAAAAGGTATTGGCCGGAACGGAAGATGTATGGATGGCCGAGTTCCAAAAAAGGGGGCTGCAGTACGAACCTCCCCGTTTGGTGTTGTTTACGGGTAGTGTCAAATCGGGCTGTGGCGGAGCAAGCTCTTCCATGGGGCCATTCTATTGTTCGGCCGACCAGACCGTCTACATAGACCTCTCCTTCTTCTCGCAGATGAAGCAACAGCTTGGTGCCGACGGCGACTTTGCTTATGCTTACGTAATTGCTCACGAAGTGGGACACCATGTTCAGTATCTGCTGGGCACGCTTTCACAAGCGCACGAACAAATGAATAGAGTGAGCGAGAAAGAGCGCAACCGCATTAGCGTTCGTTTGGAGTTGCAAGCCGATTACTATGCCGGTTTGTGGGCTTACCATGATCACCAAAGGTTTCAGTCGCTTGAGGATGGAGACATCGAGGAAGGTATGAATGTGGCTTCCCGTATCGGCGATGATTATTTGCAACAGAAAGCCCAAGGATATACCGTACCCGATTCTTTCAACCACGGCACTTCCCAGCAGCGTATGCGCTGGCTCAAGAAGGGATTGCTTTCGGGCGATTTGGCAGGAGGCGACACCTTCTCGCCTGCCTACGAATCTCTTTGATTTGGATACTTTGGCAATAAGCCTCACTTTTCGGTTTCCGAAAGTGGGGCTTTTTCCCAGGTGATTTTCCAGATGCGTCCACCGTGTGCCGGAATGCTGAACTCTGTGGCTCGATAGGGTAGCAGGGAAAGTTCCTCGGTGCAGCCTGTCAGCAAGTCGACCGCTTGACACGACTCTTGTTGAGCCACTTGCAGATAATCGAAAGCGTGGGATGGAAGGTTGATAGCCACATGTACCGGGTCATTGTCGAAGTTCACTGCGATGAATAAGAGTTCGTTCTCGGCTTTGCGCAAGAAGGTATATTGTCGGTGTTCATTGAATCGCCAGCCGTTGTGGTTTACGTACATCAGGTCGAAGAATAAGCCATCGCGAATGGCTTTCTCCCGATTGCATAGGGTTAACACTCTGTGGTAGACTTCCCTAAGCTCCTTCTGTTGCGGGGTGAGAAGCCTGCCATCGAATTTTCCCTTGTTGCGCCAACAGCGCACACTGTCCACACTCCAATAGTCGAATATGGTTGTTCGCCCATCGCATCCGCTGAATCCTTCACTGTCCATCCCTCGTTCTCCCAACTCCTGACCGAAGTAAATCATGAATGGGTTGGTATTCATACAAGCCGATGCAATGAGGGCCGGAATACCTTTTTCGGGATTCCCGGCAAAGAAATCCGAAGCAATGCGTTGCTCGTCGTGGTTTTCCAGGAAGTTGAGCATACGTTGTTCCAATCCGTTGAGGCTTTGCCAACAACCGCTGATGGCTGTTGCCGACCCATAACCGCAGGCCACTGCACGAAGAGTGTCATAAAGTCCCACCTTGTCGTATAGGTAATCGAAGCCCCCTTCTTGCAGGTAGCTGCGATACAATGCGGGTTGATACACCTCGGCAATGAACAAGATTTCGGGATAGTTGTGTTTGAGCCGACCGATGGCCCATGCCCAAAACTCCACGGGAACCATCTCGGCCATGTCGCACCGAAATCCGTCGATACCTTTGGAAGCCCAAAAGTGTAGGATGTGAAGCATTTGTTGCCACGTGCGGGGAATAGGGACGAAGTGTTTGTAGCCCGTACCATAATCCACTCCATAGTTTAATTTTACGGTTTCATACCAGTCATTCCGTCCCGGTGAGGCCGTGAAGCAGTCGTTCCCGGTGGCTTTGGCCGGCATCTCGAAATAGGGCACATTGGCTCCGTTTTGTAGGTCGAAGTTACCTTGAAAGGCTGTATAGGGGATGTAATAGAAGTTGTTATGGGGTGCAAAAGTTTGGGTCCCATCGTCCTCTTGTCCCAATTGTGCCACTTCGGGGGGCTGTACATCCGAGTGATATTGTCGGGCCACATGGTTGGGAACAAAGTCGATGATGACCTTCAGACCGACTCGATGGGTTCGTTTCACCAGGTTCTCGAATTCGTTCATGCGGTGTGCCGGATTGTCGGCCAAGTCGGGAGCGATGTCGTAGTAGTCTTTGATAGCATAGGGCGAACCTGCTTTTCCTTTTACAACCGCAGGATGATCGGCCGGAATGCTCAGGTCTTCATATGCAGTTTGCGTGGCATGTTCTATGACGCCCGTGAACCAAACGTGCGTGCAGCCCAGCTCTTTAATTTCGTTCAAAGCCTGTGTGGTGAAATCCGATAGCTTGCCGCAGCCATTGGTGCGTTTGTCGCCATGAGGCACACATCGGGAGTTGTCGTTGCCAAACAAACGGGGCAAAACTTGGTAGATTATGATTTTCTGTTTCATCGGTCGGTTACTGATGTCCTCGAGAGCCTATCGAGCCCATACATATGTTCGCATGAAACCGTTCCGATCAGCCGAGGAACGTGCATCCCATGCGTAGGGCACGAAAATAAGACATATTTGGTTAGTATTCCGCTTTCATTCTGTATTTTTGCGTGGTTGGGCGGTTGAGGAAGCCATTCATGGGCTGTGAACCGCCTCTTTTTTTGTTATTGGAAAATGAAAGCTATGAAGAAACTATTGGCGTACGCCCTTTATGGATGCTTGGGAGCTGCTTGCGGAGTGGGTCAGCTCCCTTCGAAAGCGACCCATGTAGCGACTAATCTCGACACCGTTGCCCAACTTACGATTTGTATGAACAAGGCATGGTGTGGCCAAGCTTTCGATGATGCTTTGCCAAAGACGAGAACTTCGTTGGCCGACCTCTCACAGATACGTTCCGAAGTGTGGAAGGCTTGGAGGCAATTCAACGCCGGTTTGGACGAGGAGAAACTTCCTGCACTGAAGTCCTTGTCCGAGGTCGACTCGGCTATGTGGAGCATCCCCGACAGCTTGGAGCCTCGTGCCACCATGCCTTTCTTTTACGGTTCTAAAGGCAATCGGCCTTCCAGGGGTTATCCATTGTTCCTATACCTGCACGGGTCAGGCGACAAGCACCGGGAATGGAAGGCGGGCTTGACGTTGTGCAACGCCTTTGTCGATGCCCCATCTGTTTACTTTATCCCTCAGATTCCCAATGTGGGGCCTTACTATCGATGGTGGCAGAAAGGGAAAACCTACCTATGGAACAGATTGTTGCGGCAAGCACTGGCTTCGGGAACAGTGGATGCCGACCGTATTTACTTCTTTGGCATATCCGAAGGGGGATACGGTAGTCAGCGATTGGCTTCCTTTTATGCCGATTACTTGGCAGGGGCAGGTCCCATGGCAGGTGGAGAGCCTTTGCGCAATGCTCCTGCGGAGAACTGCCGTCACATCGCCTTTTCCTTGCGCACCGGTGCCAAAGATACGGGCTTTTATCGCAATCTGTTGACGGGCTATGTAAAGGAGGAGTTTGAGCGATTGCAGGCTCGGTATCAAGGTGAATTCAAGCACAACATAGAACTGATACCCGATGCCGGCCATAGTATAGACTACTTTCCCACCACACCTTGGCTCTCTCAATTCCGACGTAAAGCCTGCCCCAAGACCTTTTCTTGGGAAAATTTGGATTTGGACGGTGTATATCGTAAGGGCTTCTACAATGTGCGTATCGACCAAGAACCGAAGTTGGAAGATGGTAAGCGTATGTTCTACGAAATGTCCATTGAGGGCAATCGGGTAGACATGACGGTGAGCCGGGTCGCCTATACCACCACCGAAACAGATCCTCATTGGGGCATTCAGCTGAAGTTCGTCAAGACCTATACGCCTGCGACAGAAGGCCGATTCACCTTATTCCTTGCTCCTGAATTGGTGGATTTGGACAAACCGGTGGAAATCTACGTGAATAAGACGCTCAAATTCAAAGGAAAACTCACGCCCACTTGGAAGAGATTGGTCGAGAGTTGTGTACTCTTCGGCGACCCTCAACGTCTATTCCCGACGGCGGTGGAAGTTACATTCTAACTCGATGCTTTGTGGGGCGGATGCCACCGATAGGTAGTTCATCCGCCCCACAAAGCTCTTGAGAGTATGAGTCATGGACATTTATCTCATCCGTCGCAGCGAGCGAGATCTTCAAGCATAGTTCGTTCCGATTTCACTTTTGGGGAAAGCGGTGATCCGAATCACTGCATTTACCTACTCGCATCCTTTTCAAACAACCCGACTCATTCGTTCCGATGCTGTGGAGGCAAAGCAGATTCCACGGCTCGATAGGCTTTCTCCATCGTTTGATTTATGTTCTCGCTACCTTCGCCAAGCGGATGTATGGGGGGATGGATGGTCATTTGCAAGCGATGCCAATGAACAAAACGTCCGGTGCGGGGAAGAATCTCGAACGACCCATCAATGGTGATGGGAACAACCGCCAATTGCAATTCGTCGGCCAATTGGAAAGCACCTTTCTTGAATCGGCTCATTTTGCCGGTAAATGTTCGTGCTCCTTCGGGGAAGACAACGAGCGAAGTTCCGTTTTGCAAAGACTTACGAGCTTGGGCAATGGTTTCTGCCACTTTCTTAGGCCCCGATCGGTCCACAAATATATGACCTGCCGATTGGCAGGCTTTGCCCACGAAAGGGAGCTTGCGCAGGCTTTGTTTCATCATCCACTTGAAATTTCGTCCCAAATATCCGTAAATCAAGAAGATATCGAATGCCCCTTGGTGATTGGGAACAAAGATGTAGGATGTGTTGGGGCAGAGGTGCTCACGTCCACGCACCTCAACCGGTATGAGCAGTGCAAAGCATATCAGTTTGGCCCAAATCCTACCGGGGTGGTAGCCCCAAAAGTGTGCTCCTCCGAGAAGAGAACCGACAATAGTCACCACAGCAGTGAGGATGGTGGCGATGAGTAACATCGGCAAGGCAAACACGAGTTGGTAAATCAAGTAAAGCAGACGCATAGGAACGGAGGTAAAAGGTTGGTCGAGCAAAAGTAATAAATTCCATGCTGCTTCAAGCAGTTAGTTCGTTTTATGCAAGGTGATAACCGTGATTTCGGGCCAAGCTCCCAAGCGGAAAGGAAGCCCCAGATAGCCGATGCCGAGATTCACATACAAGCCGCGTTCTCTCTCCAAGTACATACCTCCCCATTCGGGATACCGATGCCGAGAAGGGGAGTAATTGCCGATGACAAACTGCATGCCGTGTGTATGTCCCGAAAGCATAAGATCGACTTTGGACTCGGGCAGCACCTCACGTTTCCAATGTGTGGGGTTGTGGCTCAGTAGGATGGTGAACAAGCTATCTGCTCCTTGCAAAGCATTTCTCAAATCGGCGTGTTGAGAGAACGGAGGCTCACCGTCGTTTTCAACCCCTGCCAGGGCAATGCTGTCTCCTTGGCGATGGAGCAAGGTGTGGTCATTGTTGAGCATAGCCCACCCCATTTCACCTTGCTTTTGTTTAAGGCTATCGAGGTCGGCCGCTTGCTGTTCGGGGCTACTTCCTTGGAGATAGGTGGCATAATCGTGATTGCCCAAGATGGAATACACCCCGTATCGAGCTTTAAGCTGGCTTAAAATCGGTTCAAAACCACAGACTTCGGCTGCTTGAAAGTTGACCAAATCGCCGGTAAACACAATGAGATCGGCTTGCTGTGCGTTGATCATCTCGACCATTCGCTCAATCACTTGAGGACGATACCGAAAGCTACCGATGTGCAGATCGGAAATCTGTACGATGCGAAAACCATTGAATCCGTGCGGTAGACGTGAAGACCGATAATCCACTTCCTTGACGGTTAGTTTGGTAGGCCCTTCCACAACACCATAGAACAGCACCAAGGAACAACAGCCGGCCACTGCACATCCTGTGATAACCATCCATTTACGCGATATGGGCCATAGTTTGCCAAGCAGCCATCCCACTGACATCCACAAGGTAAGTAGCAATTTGGGGAGGGTCAGTACGAGAAAGGCGGCCGACAACCATTCTATCAATCGTGGATAGCCGGCAGCGAATGCGCGTGCGGAGTCATTGACCAAGAGAAACGAGCGGACAACGAGTAGCACCGAAGGCAACCAATATAGCCCCCGTAACCACAGCGACCGAACGCGGTGAATACGTAGCTGGAGGTATAGACACAAGTCGAGTAGGAGGATGAGTACCAATATCGACAAGAATATGTTTTGTAGCATGGACAGCTAAGTGCAAGAGGTTAGCAAGCAATGAACAAATATTACAGATTTCCGGCCAAGAACTTACGCATCGTTTCCACGGGCATTCCTCGGCGACGAGCGTAGTCTTCCAGCTGGTCGTTGCCTATCTTTCCGATGTTGAAATACTCCGCCCGAGGATGTGCAAACATGAGTCCGCTGACCGAGGCATGGGGCATCATCATCCCATTTTCGGTAAGCGAGATTCCGATGCGCTTCATATCGAGCAGTTCGTCTATGAGGAAGTTCACCGATTGGTCGGGCATGGAAGGATAGCCCACGGCCGGACGTATGCCCTGATACTTCTCTTCCAAAAGCTCTTCGAGACTTAGACTTTCGTTGGGGGCATAGGCCCATAACTCCTTGCGCACTTGCTCGTGCATCCGTTCCGTTCCTGCCTCGGCAAGTCGGTCGGCCAGCGTTTGCACCAGCATCGTTTTATAGGGATCGTCTTGGGCAACGGCTTCCACATCTATGTTTGTGGTGGTGGCAAATACGCCCAGCGTGTCGGGCTGTTGTTTTTCCTTGGGGCGTACGAAGTCGGCAAGGCAAACATAGGGCTCGTCCTCTTTTTTCACCGTTTGCTGACGCAAGAAAGGAAAGGTGAGAATCGAACCGTCCAAAGCCGTGATGAGTAAATCATCTCCATCGCTTACCGCAGGTAGCAACTCCACCAAGCCTTTAATGCTGTATTGTGAATCCAATTCGGCCAACATGCGTTGTGCCTCTTTGAAAAGCTGCATGGCTTCCGATGCCTTGGGACGGTCTGCTTCGGCAAAGGAAGTCAGCCACATGACCCTACACGAGTCGCAGCCGTGCAGTCGGGCAATGGATGAGAACTTGGGCTGAAATCCCCAAGCGTGAAAGAAGTATAACCAGTTTATGTAAGGTGCAGTATCGTGTACGGTGTAGTTGACAATCATTGAGGTATGGAGTCGGGAGTGAATAATAGTTCTTGCCCTCGATACGTGGTGTCGACGGCTTCTCCATCGAATAACAAATGCCCATTGACAAATGTTTTGCACACTTTCCAACCGAATGTACGACCCTCAAACGGACTCCAACCGCATTTGCTGAGTGTTTTTGTGTCGGCGACCTCCCAAGGCGACTGCGGTTTCACCAGCACCAAATCGGCCTGATAGCCTGTGCGAACGAAGCCACGCTTTGGAATGCGATAGAGTAAAGCCGGGGCGTGACACATCTTTTCGACTATCTTTTCGAGGCTAAACACACCTTGGTCGCATAGTTCGAGCATAGATACCGGCGAGTATTGCACCACAGGTATACCCGAAGCTGCTTTCAGTGCGCCTCCTTCCTTTTCGCTCAACAGATGCGGAGCGTGGTCGGTGGCTATGACATCGATGCGTCCATTGTTCACGGCTTCGCGGATGGCTGCCCGGTCGTCGGCCGTTTTGATGGCAGGATTGCACTTGATGCGTGCGCCCAGCGATCGGTAGTCGGCATCGCAGAAGAAAAGGTGTGGCACGCAGGCCTCGGCGGTGATGCGTTTGGAGGTCAGTGGGCCATCGGAGAAGAGCTCCAATTCTCGAGCGGTGCTGATGTGCATAATGTGCAGGCGTGCCCCTGCTTCATCGGCCAAGCGAACGGCCAATTCCGATGAGCGAAAGCAGGCTTCGGCATTGCGAATCAAGGGATGTGCTTCCACCGGTACCATCCCTTCGGGATATAGTTTCTTGTATTGCTCTGTTTGTTGGTTGATAATCGTCTGATCTTCGCAGTGGGCCGAGATGAGCAAGTCGGTGCCTCCGAAGATCTGTTGCAGGCTCTTCATGCGGTCCACCAGCATATTTCCCGTGCTCGAACCCATATAAATTTTCACTCCCGCCACCCTGTTGCGGTCAAGTTTGGCAAAGTCGGTATAATTGCTGTTCGTGGCCCCAAAGTAGCAGGCATGGTTCACCAGGCAGCGTTCTGCCAAAAGTTCGCGTTTAGCCTCCAGGGCTTCCAGGGTGGTGGTTTGCGGATGTGTGTTGGGCATATCCATGATGCTGGTCACCCCACCGGCCGCTGCTGCCATACTCTCCGTAAGGATGTCGGCTTTGTGTGTCAAACCCGGGTCACGAAAGTGCACGTGTTCGTCGATGATGCCCGGCAATAAGTACGAACCTTGGGCTTCGATGAGGAAGTCGCAAGGCAGGGCAGGTTGTGCCTCGCCCACGAGTATTTCGGCTATTTGTTCGCCTTCGACAACGACCGAACCCCGGAAGATTCGTCCTTCGTTGACGATATGGGCGTTTTGAATCAGTGTACGCTTCATGCTTTGTATTGTGGATAGGTGTGAAACCAAGAATTAAGTTTGAGTTTGATAACCCCAAAGAGTGCTTCTCCGAAGATTCCGCCACTCATTTTTGAAGTGCCCAACTCCCGATTGATGAAAATAACCGGTACCTCTTTGATGCGAAAACCGCATTGGTGGGTGGTGAACTTCATTTCGATTTGAAAGGCATAGCCTTTGAAACGAATGTTGTCCAAATCAATGGTTTGGAGTACCTCGCGTCGGTAGCATACGAAGCCGGCCGTAGTGTCGTGAATGGGAAGACCTGTGATGAGCCGCACGTACTTGGAAGCGAAGTAGGACATGAGCACACGCCCCATGGGCCAGTTCACCACGTTTACCCCACTTACGTATCGAGAACCGATGGATAGGTGCGCACCGTCCTTGGCACAGGCCTCGTACAATCGTAAGAGGTCGTTGGGATTGTGGCTGAAGTCGGCATCCATCTCGAAAATATAGTCGTAATGACGTTCCAAAGCCCATTTGAACCCGGTGATATAGGCCGTTCCCAACCCCAACTTTCCACTGCGCTCGAGCATAAAGAGGCGGTCGCCAAATTCTGTTTCTTGAAGGCGGCGCACGATGGCTGCCGTTCCATCGGGTGAACCGTCCTCGACAACGAGGATGTGAAAAAAGTGTTCCAGGTCGAAAACTGCCCGAATGATGGCTTCGATGTTTTCCCGCTCGTTGTAGGTGGGAATGATAACAAGGCTGTCCGATGTTTGCATAAGCGAGGCGATTTCTTTTTCCGCAAAGCGCGAATCATTTGCACAAAAGTAGCGAAAAGCCCGATAGTCCGACTTTGGTTTTACTTATTTTTTGCATAAGAGTGGGGGGAGTATTCTACCTCGTTGAGGCGATCGAAGAAGGAACAATCCCGAGCGTCTTTTGAAACTCGGTGATGAAAATCCGGGCTTTGACTGTTCCCAACGATGAATCGAGTTTTGAATTGTACAACTCAGTCCGTGAATCATAGCATTCGTGCCTTGGTCGATAGATTTCAAGGTGTGAATTATAATCGAGCCAAAGAGGTTGACAGATTGAAAGAGGAATGCCAACCGGTTGAGTGCAAATGGAGAAGATGAATCAGGCTGTTTCTTGATGGAGTGAGAGACTATGGGTGGGTATGGAAAGCTGTGGTGGGAGTGTTCGTTGTCGAGCCACGAAGGAGACGAACTGTTTGCGATGAGTTTTCGAGGGGGCTTCGCCTTGGTTTTCT
>JAXFUC010000015.1:0-14021 GCA_034176395.1 Bacteroides sp.
TGGTCGGGGAGTTTTTGGGGTTGGACTACCAGGATTCGAACCTAGACAAACAGAACCAAAACCTGTTGTGCTACCATTACACCATAGTCCAATCAGTGGCTTTCCCGTGGAAAAGCGGTGCAAAGATAGGCTGCCTCCGGAAAACTTCCAAGCCTTTTGTGGAATTTTTTGTTGAGGCAGCCTGTTTTTTGTGTGTTTTAGTCTGCGATTCGCACCAAGAAGTAGTTCTTTTTGCCCTTTTGAACCAACAGGTAGCGATTGCCTATCAAGTCGGCCGTGGTGATGGGGCGGTCGAAACTGTCGAGTTTCTCTTTATTGAGCGAAATGCCTCCGCCTTGCACCAGTTTGCGCAACTCTCCTTTGGATGGGAATATGGGTGCGGCATCCACGAATAGGTCTGCGGCTTTGCTGCCTTCGCCTTCCAGCAGGTTGCGTGCAATCTCGTACCGGGGTACGCCTTCGAACACGGCCAGCAAGGTGTCTTCGTCGAGCTTGCGCAGTGCCTCGGAGGTGGCGTTGCCGAAAAGGATGTTCGAGGCTTCCACAGCTGCCTCATAGTCGGCACGCGAGTGTACCATGACGGTAACCTCCTCTGCCAAGCGTTTTTGAAGTCCGCGCAGATGGGGGGCTTCGCGGTGGGCGGCCACGAGCGATTCTATTTCTTCCCGACCGATGGAGGTGAATATCTTGATGTAGCGTTCGGCATCTGCATCGCTGACATTGAGCCAGAACTGATAGAACTTATAGGGCGAAGTGTAGCGAGCGTCCAGCCATACGTTGCCGCTCTCGGTCTTGCCGAACTTGCCGCCATCGGCCTTCGTGATGAGGGGGCAGGTGAGTGCAAAGACTTCTCCCCCGTTGGTGCGGCGGATGAGTTCGGCTCCCGTGGTGATGTTGCCCCATTGGTCCGATCCACCCATTTGCAGCTTGCAACCTCGGGTCTCGTAGAGGTGGAGGAAGTCGTAGCCTTGCAGCAATTGATAGGTAAACTCGGTGAACGACAGCCCATCGCGTGCCTCGCCGTTGAGACGGCGTTTCACCGAGTCTTTGGCCATCATATAGTTTACGGTGATGTGCTTGCCCACTTCGCGAACAAAGTCGAGGAAGCTGAAGTCCTTCATCCAATCGTAGTTGTTCACCAGCTCGGCACGGTTGGGGGCATCCGATTCAAAGTCGAGAAACTTGGACAGTTGGCGTTTGATGCATTCTTGATTGTGGCGCAGGGTTTCGCCGGTCAGCAGGTTGCGTTCGGCCGATTTGCCCGACGGGTCGCCTATCATACCGGTGGCTCCGCCTATGAGTGCCAGCGGCTTGTGTCCGCAGCGTTGCAGGTGGCGCAGCATCATCACGCCGCAAAGATGCCCGATGTGGAGCGAGTCGGCCGTGGGGTCGATGCCCACGTAGGCTGTGACTTGTTCCTTGGTCAGTAACTCTTCCGTTCCCGGCATCATGTCTTGCAGCATGCCTCTCCACCTTAGTTCTTCTACGAAGTTCATCGTTCTGTGTATTTGGTTGTTGTATGTTTCTTGCGGACAAAATTACGATTCTTTGCCGAAAGCCCCAAGTTGTCTTCCCTTTTCTTTGGGTGGGGGTGGAGTGGAGTTTTGCGGTGGTTTTCGTCTCGGCAAGGGTTTGATTCATAAAGTGTGGGCACTTCGGTTGCAAAGTGTAGGCAGTTAGCGCGCAAAGTGTGGGCATTTTGGTAACAAAGTGTTTGCACTCCATATAAGGAGGTTATGCTTCCTTGTTTCGGGGGAAGAATATGCATGCTGATGTGCATCGGCACTTCTCGAACTGTGAGTATCGGGAGAATGAGAATGAAATGGGAGGCGAACGTATTCTTTGCCCAATTCAATGAAGCTTTCTTCCAAAAGTTTGCAACTCGGTCTTTAATGCCTACATTCGCAGCATAGGCTGTGATGAATGTATACTTTTGTTGTGTAAACAGATGCTTCTGCAAAGTTCTTCATCTCGTCGTCCATCCTCCGCAATTCGATCTCAGGCAAGGCGTTTTTTGATCGTTGGAGAGACACTACTAACCTTCCTATTAAACGTTTGGCAGGAGGCCAAGTCATCTTGGGCGGAAAGATAAACAACCGGTGGGGAGGGCTTAGAATTTTGAAGAAAACCGATTAAATATAATTCTTAAAATCTTGATTGTATGGTGAAGAAATGCCTATTCTCATTGATTCTCGCGAGTGTTGCCATTGCAGCATCGGCACAGCGTAAGAGGTATCAAGCCGAATCGGGATTTAACTACCCTCTTAGTCTCCGGAAAGACGGATACAAGGAAAGTCGTGTGGGGTTCACTTTTGGAGGTTTTTATAATTATCGGGATAGTCCGATAAGTGTGGGTTTTAGATTTGGTTTTGAAAGCTACACCATTGTGCAAGAACAGTATATGAATATCCCTTTCGACGGGCGTTCGTTTTCTGTCGTTCCATTGCTGAGATACAATTTCTTTCTCTCGCCCAAAACCATCGTCTATACCGGTGGTGGTGTCGGTCTGTCGGTGGACAATGAAAACGCCGGTTTGCCCGACGACGGACGTCGCTTGCGCTTGCTGGTCAGTCCGTTGATTGGCATCGAGCTGTGGGGGCACATCAGTTTGTCGGCTCAATACCATTTCACAGCCAAAGACCGCTCGCGCCTCATGGTAGGGGTGAGTTATGTCTATTGACGGATAACTTTGGTTTATAGCAAGAAGCACGCTGCTCGCAGCGTGCTTCTTGCTTATGAATCCGGTGCTCGTGGTGGATGGGTGAAGTATGTAAGCCCGTTGGGCAATGGCGGGCGAGGGGATGCGGGGCGAGCTTAGCGATAGGTTAGTAACGATAGACGATTCTCGTCGAAGATATCGTTGGCCACATCGAGCAGCAGCGATGCGTCGATGGCTTCGATACGGGCGAATACGTCTTCGGGGCTTTCGCATCGGTTGTAGTGCAGCAGGGTTTTGGCCAGCCCCAATAGGTAGCTTTCTCGGTTGTCGGCCGCCACGGCCATTTGCCCGATGAGTTGTTTCTTGGCTGCATGCAGTCGGGTGGGGCTGAGGCGGTGAGTGCGCAAGGCGTGAAGCTCGGCGTGGGTGAGTCGCAGGCATTTGTCCACATCGTGCCGGTCGGTGCCGAAATAGATGCTCCATGCCCCGGTGTCGGTATAGGAAAAGAGGGACGACTCGACGTTGTAGACCAGTCCTCGCTTCTCGCGCAAAGCCACATTGAGGCGGCTGTTCATGCCCGGCCCACCCAACAGGTTGTTGAGCAGGTAGAGGGCTGTGCGTCGTTCGTCGTCCGAGTCATAGCCTCGATTGCCCAGAATGAGGTGGGTCTGATGGGTGCCACGCTCCATCGTTTGCCGAAAGGGTACGTAGTTGTCCGGGCGGATGCGGACGGTGGGCGAGGCGGTGGCAGGGGCTTCGCTCAAGTAGCGTTCGACCAGGCGCACCACTTGTTTGAAGTTGTAGTTGCCGCTCAGGAAGAACACCATGGAGGGTGCTCGATAGAGCCGGCGGACGAAGGCATGGGCATCGGCCGAGGTAAAAGTTTTCAGCACATCGGCTTTCCCCAAAATGTTGTGTCCCAGGGGGTGGTTGGGAAACAATAGCTCCTCGAAATCGTCGAAAATCAGCTCCGAAGGACTGTCTTCGTACGATTGGATCTCGTCGATAATGACCTCTATTTCCTTCTCAACCTCCTGTGTGGGGAAGGTGGAGTGCAAAACCAAGTCGGCCAGCAACTCAACGGCTCGTTCCAAATGTGCGGCGGGAAAGGCCGTGTGCACCATGGTTTCCTCCTTGTTGGTGTAGGCGTTCAGCTCGCCGCCCACTGCTTCCATGCGGTTGAGAATGTGCCATGCCCGTCGTTTTTGCGTGCCTTTGAAGAGCAGGTGTTCTATGAAGTGAGCCATGCCGGGCTGTGCAGGCGACTCGTCGCGTGTGCCGGCATTGATGGCGATGCCTGCATAGGCGATGGGCGATGCCGAAGGTAGGAAGAGGATGCGCAGGCCGTTGCCGAGAGAATGGAAGAGGGGTGTGCTCAAAGCTGTGAGGGGTTGGTTTACGAAGGACAAAGATAGGGCAGAGGAGGCATAAGCACAACAAAGCCCGGCCGGGAATGTGGGGTTTTGCGACAGCAGTGCCAAAATAGGGGCGTTTCTTGCTTGTAGCCACAAATTTATACGTATTTTTGTCCGTTAAATCCATGGTTTACCCAATAATTACTGAAGACATAGCAAATGAGAAAATGGCGTATTGAAGATTCCGAGGAGCTGTACAACATTACCGGATGGGGCACCTCGTACTTTGGTATCAATGAGAAAGGACACGTAGTGGTGACCCCTCGCAAGAACGGTGCGGCCGTAGACTTGAAAGACCTCGTGGACGAGCTGCAACTTAGAGACGTGTCCACCCCCATGTTGGTGCGCTTTCCGGACATTTTGGACAATCGTATCGAAAAGATGTCGTCTTGTTTCAAGCAAGCAGCCGAGGAATACGGGTATCGCGGACAGAACTTCATCATTTACCCCATCAAGGTGAATCAGATGCGTCCGGTGGTGGAGGAAATCATCAGCCACGGAAAGAAGTTCAACCTGGGGCTGGAAGCTGGCTCCAAGCCCGAGCTGCATGCCGTGATCGCCATCAATACGGATTCGGACTCACTCATCGTGTGCAACGGCTATAAGGACGAAAGCTACATCGAACTGGCTTTGTTGGCTCAGAAGATGGGCAAACGCATCTTCCTCGTGGTGGAGAAACTGAATGAATTGAAACTCATTGCGCGCATGGCCAAGCAGCTGAATGTTCAGCCCAATATCGGCATACGCATCAAACTCGCTTCGTCGGGCAGTGGCAAATGGGAAGAGTCAGGCGGCGATGCCAGCAAGTTTGGCTTGACCTCCAGCGAGCTGCTCGAAGCCTTGGACTTCATGGAGAGCAAGGGACTGAAGGATTGCTTGAAACTGATTCACTTCCATATAGGTAGTCAGGTGACCAAGATTCGTCGCATCAAGACAGCCTTGCGCGAAGCCTCTCAATTCTATGCCCAGCTGCACGCCATGGGCTTCAAGGTGGAGTTTGTCGACATAGGCGGAGGATTGGGAGTGGACTACGACGGCACGCGCTCGTCCAGCAGTGGAGGCTGTGTGAACTATTCCATTCAAGAGTATGTGAACGACTCCATCTCCACATTGGTGGATGTGAGCGACAAGAACGGCATTCCCCACCCCAATATCATTACGGAGAGCGGACGGGCACTGACTGCACATCACTCGGTGCTCATCTTCGAGGTGCTCGAAACGGCTACGTTGCCCGAATGGGACGATGCCGAGGAGATTGCACCCGATGCTCACGAATTGGTGCAGGAGCTTTATAACATTTGGGATTCGCTGAACCAGAATAAGATGCTCGAGGCTTGGCACGACGCCCAGCAGATCAGGGAAGAAGCGCTCGACCTCTTCAGTCACGGCATCGTGGACTTAAAGACGAGGGCACAAATAGAACGCCTTTACTGGTCGATTACCCGGGAAATCAATCAGATAGCCGAGGGACTCAAGCACGTGCCCGACGAGTTCCGAGGTCTGTCCAAGCTGTTGGCCGATAAGTACTTCTGTAACTTCTCCTTGTTTCAATCCTTACCCGACTCTTGGGCCATTGACCAGATATTCCCCATTATGCCCATACAACGGTTGGACGAGAAACCCGATCGGTCGGCCACGCTCCAGGACATCACTTGCGATTCGGACGGGAAAATTGCCAATTTCATTTCCACTCGAAACGTGGCTCACTATATGCCCATTCATGCACTCAAGCGAAACGAGCCCTACTACGTAGCGGTTTTCTTGGTGGGTGCCTATCAGGAAATCTTGGGCGATATGCACAATTTGTTCGGCGACACCAATGCGGTGCACGTATCCGTTAACGAAAAAGGATATTCCATCGAACAGGTTATCGACGGAGAAACCGTGGCCGAAGTGCTCGACTATGTGCAGTACAATCCCAAGAAACTGGTACGTACGCTCGAAACCTGGGTGAGTAAATCGGTGAAGGATGGGCGAATCTCCCTGGAAGAAGGGAAGGAATTTCTGTCCAATTACCGCTCGGGCTTGTACGGCTATACGTACTTGGAATAGGAAACGCTTGCATATGGCACGGCGTCTTCTCGGCCTTGATGCGGGAAAGACACCATATATAAATAGGTGTAGCGACCACCCTCGGTGGTCGCTATATTTATTTGTGGCGGGAATGGTGCGTAGGCCGGACGGTGATTGAACCGATGCACAAAGGCAAGTAGGTGAGATCTCGGCCGTCGACCGAGGTTGCGGATAAAAGAAACGGCGGTTCGAACGAAGATTTGTTCGAACCGCCGATATGCCAAATAGAGGTGGATTACAACGGGAAGGCCTTTATGAGTTGCGCTTCCACCACAGGGGGAAAGTGCTCGTATTCCAAGGCATGTACCTTTTGTGCCACCGCTTCGGGCGTGTCGCAAGGGGCCACGGGGCAAGTGGCTTGGAAGATGATGGCGCCTTCGTCGTAGTGCTCATTCACGTGATGAATGGTGATGCCGCTTTGAGCTTCCCCGGCTGCCACCACGGCTCGGTGCACATGGTCGCCATACATCCCTTTGCCGCCATACTTGGGGAGGAGCGAGGGGTGGATGTTTACAATGCGTTCGGGAAATGCTTGTAGGATGCTATCGGGCACACGGCGAAGGAAGCCGGCCAGCACCACGAAACAAATGTCGTGCGAGGCCAGAAGCTCCATGACCTCCGTACCCTCTCTCCATGCTGTGGCAGGCAGATATTGGCAGGGCACATGCAGGCGTTTGGCACGCTCGATAACGAAAGCCTCTGCCCGATCGGTGAGGACTAAGGTTACCCGAAATCTTTCATTCTCTTGAAAATAACGAATCAAGTTCTCGGCATTGCTTCCCGAACCCGATGCGAAAATGGCGATGTTTCTCTTCATAGAACCTAAATGTGCTGCGCAAATAATTAAAAGTTGTGCAAAAAACGGGACTTTCTCAGATAAATGTTTGCGCAAGCGAATAAATATATCTTCCTTTGCACCGCAAATTTAGAGAAAGTAATCGCATTATTAACCCAAAAACTTAAAGTTATGTCTGAAATTGCATCAAGAGTTAAAGCTATTATCGTTGATAAATTAGGTGTAGAAGAATCAGAAGTTAAGAACGAAGCAAGCTTCACCAATGATCTCGGTGCTGACTCTCTTGACACTGTAGAGCTCATCATGGAGTTCGAGAAGGAATTCGGAATCTCTATCCCCGATGACCAAGCTGAGAAGATTGGTACAGTAGGCGACGCCATTGCTTACATCGAAGCAAACGCGAAATAAACCCCACCCGACTCTTTATATGGAATTGAAAAGAGTAGTAGTAACAGGTCTTGGAGCATTGACGCCCATCGGCAATTCTGTCCCCGAATTCTGGGAGAATCTTACGAAGGGAGTAAGTGGTGCAGGGCCTATTACTCATTTTGATGCAAGTGATTTCAAAACCCAATTCGCCTGCGAGGTGAAGGGATTCGAGGTCACTCGGTACTTGGATCGCAAGGAAGCTCGCAAGATGGACCTGTACGCACAGTATGCCATTGCGGTAGCTAAGGAAGCGGTCGAAGACTCCGGACTGAACTTGGAGCAGGAGGATCGCACACGCATCGGAGTTGTATTCGGTGCCGGCATCGGTGGAATCCAAACTTTCGAGGAAGAGGTGGGCAATTATTACGTCCGCAAAGAACTGGGTCCCAAGTTTAACCCATTCTTCATTCCTAAGATGATTTCGGACATCGCTGCGGGACAAATCTCCATTATGTACGGACTGCACGGGCCCAACTACTCTACCTGTTCTGCCTGCGCCACCTCCACCAATGCCATTATCGACGGCTTCAACCTGATTCGTTTGGGTAAGGCCAACGCTATATTGACAGGTGGTTCGGAAGCTGCCATTTTCCCGGCCGGTGTGGGAGGATTCAATGCCATGCACGCGCTCTCCACACGCAACGACGATCCGCAACGGGCTTCGCGTCCGTTCAGTGCTTCGCGCGACGGTTTTGTCATGGGCGAAGGAGGAGGCTGCATCGTGCTTGAGGAATTGGAACATGCAAAGGCTCGGGGCGCTCGCATCTATGCCGAACTGGTGGGAGTGGGGCTGTCTGCCGACGCACATCACCTCACCGCATCCCATCCCGAAGGATTGGGAGCACGCTTAGTGATGCAGAATGCCTTGGAAGATGCCCAATTGTCGCCCGAAGAGATTGACTACATCAATGTGCATGGAACCTCAACTCCCGTGGGAGATGTTTCCGAAGTGAAAGCCATCAAAGAAGTCTTTGGCGAGCATGCTTACAAGCTGAACATCAGCTCCACTAAATCTATGACCGGTCACCTCTTGGGTGCAGCGGGCGCAGTGGAGGCTATTGCAAGCATATTGGCCATTAAGAACGACGTGGTGCCTCCGACGATCAACCACGAAGCAGGAGACGAGGACGAGAACATTGACTACAAACTCAACTTTACCTTCGGTCAGCCACAGCAACGGAAAGTAAATGTTGCCCTGTCCAACACCTTCGGATTCGGTGGACATAACGCATGTGTCATCTTCAAAAAATACGCAGAGTAAAATCGACGTGTTAGCAAATTTTATAGACGAGATAAGACTCCTGTTTCGTAAGGACAGAGAGTCTTATCGTCGTTTTTACCGCATTCTGGGGTTCTATCCCCACACCATAGCCCATTATCAGCAGGCCCTACGGCATAAGTCGACCGCACAGCGGGCGGGCAAGGGCTATTTGTACAGCAACGAGCGGCTCGAGTTTTTGGGCGATGCCATTTTGGGCGCCGTCGTGGCCGACTATCTCTATCGTCGTTTTCGCAGACGACACGAAGGCTTTTTGACCAATACTCGCTCGAAAATGGTTCAACGCGACACGTTGAACAAGCTGGCCAAAGAAATCGGACTGGACCGACTCATCCAGTGTTCTTCCCAATCTCAATCTCATAACAGTTACCTTTGCGGCAATGCCTTCGAAGCCTTCGTAGGTGCCATATACTTGGATCGCGGCTACGACTACTGTGTCCGCTTTTTGGAACATAGAATCATCGGTCGCTATCTGGATGTGGAACAGCTGGCGAGAAAGGAAGTCAACTTCAAGTCTCGTTTGCTCGAATGGTGTCAGAAGCAGCATGTGACAGCCGTGTTCGAGCTGGTCGAGCAGAGCACCGACCGCCATTCCAATCCTACCTTTCGTAGCGAAGTGCAGGTGGCGGGCGTACCCATGGGTAGCGGTGTGGGCTATTCTAAAAAGGAGTCCCAGCAACAAGCGGCGCGTGCGGCCTTGGCTCAACTGAAAACGATGGATGTTTCTGAACTGATTCGTCCACAAACGACCGAAGAGCCCACTGTGGAAACGGTGGAGACGCCGGTCGAAACCGAAACACCCTCCGTTTAACGGCATTCGTATCTTTGAGTAAGGTGGTCGCTCGGCTCGCATCATGGCTGTGCGATTGTCGTCGTCGCATCATCCTCTTTCCGCGCACATCCTGTGGCGGAGGTAAGTTCCTACTATTTCGTTTCGCTGCCGAAGTAGATGCCCATGCGGCGACCCTGCACCAATAGTTCGTGCTCGGGGGTGACCAGCTTCAAGCGTCCGGCCACTTCGTCCAGGGGAACGGCCGTCATGGCATCGCCTTTCAAAGCCACCATATGCCCAAACTTACCGCGCGCAATCAGTTCGGTGGCATAGCCACCCATTTGTGTGGCCAGGTTGCGATCGTAGGCTGTGGGCGAGCCGCCCCGTTGAATATAGCCCAAAACCGTTTCTCTGGTCTCGATACCTGTTTCAAATTCGATCTCTTCGGCAATGCCGGCGCCCACTCTTTTGCCTCCTGCGGTCTTGATACCCTCGGCCACCACGACGATGGACGACGGCTTTCCGCGTTTCAGGCGATCCAAGATGACTGCGCCTATTTCGTGTATATCATAAGGAATCTCGGGGATGAGAATGACGTCGCCCCCTCCGGCCATACCCGAATAGAGAGCAATCCACCCGGCTTTGTGTCCCATCACCTCGATGACCATGACTCGCTTGTGCGAGCTGGCGGTGGAATGTAGGCGGTCAATGGCATCGGTGGCAATGCTTACGGCCGAATCGAAGCCAAACGAATAGTCTGTGCCCCATACATCGTTGTCAATGGTTTTGGGAATGGTCACCACCTTAATGCCACGTTGTGCCAATTTGAAAGCTGTCTTCTGCGTGCCGTTTCCGCCGATGCATACCAGGCAGTCCAGCCCCAGCTCGGCAATGTTGCGTTCGATGAGTGCAGGCTTGTCCACTCCGTCGATGATGCCCCCTTTTTTGAAAGGCTTTTCGCGCGAGGTTCCCAGCAAGGTGCCTCCGAGGTTGAGCACCCCCGAGAGCGAATGCTCGGTGAGGGTTTCCACTTCTTTGGTCAGCAGCCCTTGAAAGCCGCTGTGAATGCCGATTACTTCCATGCCATAGCGATGCATGGCGGTTTTTCCAACGCCTCTGATGGTGGCGTTTATACCGGGGCAGTCGCCGCCGGAGGTCAATATTCCGATGCGCATAGGTGGTTGGTTTGTGGGTTGTCAATCCATATTTCCGTGTCAAAGGTAGCCCAAAAAGGGAATTAAGCGTTACTTTTGCTCCCTAAAAGAGACCTGCAAACGCAATCTACGCCCATGCACATCACCCAGCTCCTGCGCCACGCCTTCACACCACGGCTGCGCCAGATAGAACGATACAACACCCATCCCGGTGAACTCCAAGACGCTGTTTTGAAACGACTGCTGCACGACGCCCGACACACCGAATGGGGCCGCCTGCACGACTATGCTTCCATCGGTAGGTACGAAGCCTTTGCCGAGCGAGTGCCCGTGCAAACCTACGACGACATCAAACCCTACGTGGAACGGATGCGTGCCGGCGAGCAGAATGTCTTGTGGCACTCGCCCGTGCGCTGGTTTGCCAAGTCGTCGGGCACAACCAACGACAAGAGCAAGTTCATCCCCGTGAGCCGCGAAGCTTTGAAAGATGTGCACTACCGGGGAGGCCAAGACGCCGTGGCCCTTTACTTTCGACAGAATCCCGACAGTAGGCTTTTCTCGGGCAAAGGACTCATCATGGGCGGTAGCCACAGCCCCAATTTGAACTCGCCTCATAGCTTGGTGGGCGACCTCTCGGCCATTTTGATCGAGAAGATCAATCCGTTGGTCAACTTCATTCGCGTACCCGGCAAGCAAATTGCCTTGATGGACGAGTGGGAGAGCAAGATACAAGCCATTGCCGATAGCACGATTCGCGCCAACGTGACCAACCTCTCGGGTGTTCCCTCTTGGATGTTGGTACTCATCAAGCATATACTCGACAAGACCGGCAAGGCCTCGCTCGAAGAGGTGTGGCCCAATCTGGAAGTCTTCTTCCACGGTGGTGTGGCCTTTACTCCCTACCGCGAGCAGTATCGGCAAGTGATTCGCAGTCCCAAGATGCACTATGTGGAGACCTATAATGCCTCCGAGGGCTACTTTGGCACGCAGGACGACCCGTCCGATCCGTCCATGCTTCTCATGGTAGACTACGGTGTGTTCTACGAATTCATCCCGATGGACGAGTTGGAGTCGCCCCATCCTCGTGCCTATCGTCTCGAAGAAGTGGAGCTTGGGCGCAACTATGCCATGGTGATAACCACCTCGTGCGGACTGTGGCGATACCTGATAGGCGACACCGTGAAGTTTACCTCCAAGTACCCCTATAAGTTCATCATTACCGGTCGCACCAAGCACTTCATCAACGCTTTCGGTGAAGAACTCATCGTGGACAATGCCGAAAAAGGTCTTGCCCGCGCTTGTGCAGCCACCGGAGCACAGGTGCTCGAATACTCGGCTGCTCCCGTCTTCATGGATGCCAATGCAAAGTGTCGCCACCAATGGCTGGTGGAGTTTGCCGTGCCTCCCCGGTCTTTGGACACCTTTGCCCGTGTGCTCGACGACACCCTTAAGGAGGTCAACTCCGACTACGAAGCCAAACGCTGGAAAGACATCGCTTTGCAACCGCTCGAAGTCATTCCTGCTCGCCGGGGGCTGTTTCACGACTGGCTGGCCGGCAAAGGCAAGTTGGGCGGGCAACACAAAGTGCCTCGACTGAGCAATACACGCACCTATATCGACGAAATGCTGGCCTTGAACTCGGCCGATTAGCGTCGTCTCGCTTCGGCTGTTTGTATCAAACAGGCTGTTCACAAACACTTCGGGAGCAAAGTGCAGGCACTTTGCTCCCGAAGTGTTTGTGCTTTGCCACCAAAGTGCCTGCACTTAGCAGGCGAAGTGTCGGTGACTTGTGAACGGCCGGCTTGCGGTGAGGCAACGAATGCTCTGTGGCTGCCTTTGAAAGCCACAAGAATGGAGGCATAGCCCATTTGGCGGTGGAGCGTTTGGACGGGGTGTTCGGGTTTGCTGCATCGCAGGTGTGGAGTATCTTGTGTGGAGAGTGTCCAAACCGACTGCAAGGGCGGTGCATGGTGGCTTCGTGAGGGAGGTTTACGGGGACTTCGACCCCACGGAACGACGGTTTTTTGACCCTCTTGTGGTTTTTTAATTCATAACCACCGAGTTAACCGATTTTATCGTTATCTTTGCGGGAATTTTGTGAAGAAACTATCGTTAATAACCATTTTATGATTAACCCAATCGTTAAGACAATCGAGTTGCCCGATGGAAGAACCATCACGCTCGAAACGGGAAAGTTGGCAAAACAGGCAGATGGATCTGTAATGCTGCGCATGGGAAACACCATGCTGTTGGCTACTGTGTGTGCCGCAAAAGATGCAGTTCCCGGTACAGATTTCATGCCCTTGCAGGTAGAGTACAAAGAGAAGTTCGCAGCCTTCGGACGCTTCCCCGGTGGATTCACCAAGCGCGAAGGAAGAGCATCGGATTACGAAATCCTGACCTGCCGTTTGGTGGACCGTGCACTGCGCCCTCTCTTCCCCGATAATTACCACGCCGAAGTATTTGTAAACATCATCCTTTTCTCGGCCGATGGCGTGGATATGCCCGATGCTTTGGCCGGATTGGCAGCATCGGCAGCTCTGTCGGTGTCCGACATTCCGTTCAACGGCCCCATCTCCGAGGTGCGTGTGGCTCGTGTCGGCGGACAGTATCTCATCAACCCCACCTTCGCACAGCTGGAAGAGGCCGACATGGACATCATGGTGGCAGCAACCTACGAAAACATCATGATGGTGGAAGGTGAAATGAAAGAGGTTTCCGAGGCCGAACTCTTGGAAGCCATGAAGGTGGCACACGAAGCGATAAAGGTTCACTGTAAAGCTCAGATGGAACTGTCCGAAGCAGTGGGCAAGACCGTGAAACGCGAGTACAACCACGAAGTGAACGACGAAGACCTCCGCAAGGCTGTGCGCCAGGCGTGCTATGACAAGGTTTATGCCGTAGCCGCTTCGGGCAATGCCAACAAGCACGAACGTCACGATGCGTTCATGGCCATTCGCGACGAATACAAGGCCGGATTCAGTGAAGAAGAATTGGCCGAAAAGGGTGCACTCATCGACCGCTACTACCACGACGTGGAGAAGGAAGCCATGCGCCGTTGCATCTTGGACGAAGGCAAGCGTTTGGACGGACGAAGCACCACGCAAATCCGCCCCATTTGGAGCGAGGCAGGGTACTTGCCCGGGCCTCACGGATCGGCCATCTTTACTCGTGGCGAAACGCAATCGCTGACCACCGTGACCTTGGGAACCAAGCTCGACGAGAAGATTATCGACGACGTGCTTGTTCACGGCAAGGAACGATTCCTGTTGCACTATAACTTCCCGCCCTTCTCCACCGGCGAAGCCCGTCCTCAGCGTGGAGTGGGTCGTCGTGAAATTGGGCACGGCAACCTGGCATGGCGCGCTTTGAAGGGACAGATTCCCCAAGGCTACCCGTACGTTGTGCGTGTGGTTTCCGAGATACTCGAGTCCAACGGCTCGT
>JAXFUC010000016.1:0-5413 GCA_034176395.1 Bacteroides sp.
GGGCGAAGTCGGGCACAGAGATGGACGACATCAACCAATACTCAACGTTCTATATCGAACCTGCGAAGACCATCGACTTGAAAGTTGTAGGACAATTTGCCTCGTTCAACTATCCTTTCAACGTGAAGTTCGACGATCAGCTCAGCACCGACCACACCACAGGCGTCCGCGCTTATCGCTCTACGAAAGTGGAGAAAGATCGCATCAAGGTTGTGCCCATTGAAGGTCAGGTTGTGACTAAGGAGACGCCTGTTATCATTGAAACAGACGCACCCACCACCATCAAACTCACCATTACGGATGAAGGTGGAGACAACTTCACCGACAACGTGTGGGAAGGTTCTTTGGCACCTCGTGTGATTGCAAAGGGTACTTATATCCTCATTCCGCAAGATAGAACATACAACGGCAAAGTATATCCTGCTGGCTTCTATCCCACAACGACAGAAAACAGCACCATCAACCCTAACCGCATCTACATCACAGCGGCGAAGGGAGCAACCCCAGTAGGAACTGGAGCTGTGCGTGCTTTCTATATCGAAGTAGAGGATGACACCACAACAGGTATTACTGGCGTAGATGCCAACAACACGGCAGAAGACACTCTGTATTACGATCTCAGCGGTCGTCGTGTGGCGAAGCCCACTAAGGGTATTTATCTAACAACAGATGGCCGTAAGGTTTATATCAACAAGTAACAATATGAAAAAAGCATATGTATATCCACAAGCGGTTGTTGTGCAGGCAACAATTGGCAGTTCGCTTTTGACAACATCGATTCCAAAGTCGGACGTTAACGAACCTAACCCCACTACGCCCCCCATCCCTACGGATGGTAGCATGGCAGGCGCAAGAGGCTTCTTCAACAACGAAGAAGAGGAATGGTAAACTAAGCCCCCTTGTCGCCAGACAAGGATGACACCATGAAATGACCAGCGAGAATATGTTTTCTCGCTGGTCATTCTTTTTTGGATGCGGTGCTGTTTTTCTCTGCAATAGTGCACTTTTTACCCATTTTTGGGTATTGCATACCTTTCTGCTTGTTCATAACTTTGCATCAGGAAAATACCTAACCGAAACAATCATTGAGATTTAACTTAAAAACAACTTGTATGAAAAAAATCTACTCTTTATTATTACTTTGTGGAATGCTTTTTCCCTTCACCAACGCAAATGCCGAAGTGGGAGAAGGTGTCATTAAAATCAAGACAAACAAGCCTTTAGGACAAGGTATTACAATGACGATTTTTATCGCTGGAGTGGACAAAGATGGTGACATTGTGGATGAAACTCCAGAGTTAGGAAAGAACTTTTCCATTGAAGGGGCTAACGTTGTGTCTGCAACAGCAGGACATATAAACATGACTACTACGGCATCAGAATTTGTTGTTCGTGGTGATATCGGGTCTCTCACCATTGTTGGGCAGGAGATTGTCGGTATAGACATCGACAAATCCAACAAACTGTACTTGCTACGCATCAACGAAAATCCTATTACAAGTATTGACATTTCTCAAGCTCCAAATCTAAAAGAGTTTTGGGCCAGCTACTGCACAGAGCTAACTTCCGTCAATTTGGGTGATAGCGAGGAATTAACTTCTTTATCGTTGCAAAGCACCAAGGTTGCTTCGCTTAATTTGAGTAAGAAGACAAAAATTGAAGAGCTTTATCTTGGAGAAAATCCTCTTTTGAAGGCTACCGATTTCAGCATGTTGTCCGGTTTGAGAACGCTTTGGGTGAATGGCAACACATTGGACAGCTTGGATGTTTCCAACTGCCCCGAACTGGAATATCTGGATTGTAGCAAGAACAACTTGACGACGCTAAATCTCAGTCAAAATGCTCGCCTTGAAAAACTCTTCTGTTGGGGTAATAATATCCAAGGAAAAGGAATGGATCAGTTGATAGAATCGTTGCCGGTAGCCTCATTGCCGGGAATTTACGATTACGAATTCTGTGTTTACAATAAGCTTTATGCCTACGAACACAACATTTTAAGCACAAAACAGGCTCAAGATCTAAAGGCACGCGCTTGGCAACCCAAGGAAACTACAGGCTCTATGGCACTCTTCTTCTGGGTGGACTATGATGGTCAGGAAGTGACAGGTATTGAAACTGCATCTACTGTTCAAAACGAAGAGAATGCCACATGGTATGACCTGAGTGGACGTAGAATAGAACATCCTACGGCAAAGGGTATCTACATCCGTAATGGCAAGAAGGTAATGATCCAATAAAAAAAATTATTATTTGCTGTTCTTCAACTCCGAAGTTTCCTTTTACACTGCAACGCTTCTGTGTCTGTGGCGCTTGGAAACTTTGGAGTTTTGAATAAAACTTCTTTTTAGTGAATTTTATTTTCAAGAAAGGAGGCGGACTTACCACCGCCATGAGTCGCATTTCATGGACTTTTGGATGCTTTTTGTTCTGTGTCGAAGTGCTACAAGCGCAAATGTATTGCAAAGTATTGGACAAAGACACAAAAGCACCCATTGTTGGTGCAATGGTCATGACTGTCGATACAAAAAAAATAGTGGCTGTGACCGACCCCGACGGGAGGTTTGTTTTGGCTGATCGTTGCGAGCAGTCGCTTCGTATTTCTCTTTTGGGCTATCAATCTTTACAAATCATTCCTGAACATTCTGGCGTATACTATCTCTCGGAAAAAGTCAATCGTCTGAAGGAAGTTGTGGTGACAGCACAAGAGGGACGTGGACTATCGAGTGCTTCGACCATCAGCCGACAAGCGATGGAACATCTTCAACCATCGAGCTTTTCAGATCTCACGGAACTTCTTCCCGGTGGAAGGGCACACGATCCTCATCTCAACACTCCCAATCTTATCTGTCTGCGAGAAGTTCCCATCAGTAGTGATCAATACAACACGACCTCGTTAGGCACACGCTTTATCATCGACGATGCACCGATTAGCGTCAATGCCAATATGCAATACCTATCGGGAGCTATTGACCGCACTTCCGGCAAACGGAACTTTGCCAATGCCGGGGTGGATATGCGCACGCTATCGACCGATGACATTCAAGAAGTGACCATTATCCGTGGCATTCCGTCCGTACAATATGGCGGACTAACCAGTGGACTTGTCAAGGTGAAACGTCGCAAAGGGGGCAACTATGTCTCCGCAAGGTTTAAGGCCGATATGGACACCAAGCTTTTTCATTTTTCCAAAGCTTTTGAGTGGGAACACAAGAAGTTATCGCTCAACTTAAGTGCCGATTATCTAAACAACAAAGCTGAACCAAGAAACTTACTCGAAACCTACCAGCGTTTCACTTTCTCCACTCGTCTTCATAAGCAATGGGATACGAGAATCATGAGTTATACTGGTGCGCTTCACTTCGATTACGGCGGTTCGTTCGACGACGACAAGGTAGATCCACAGTTCAATCATGGTGGCATTGACAAGTATAGCTCGAAATATAACCGCTACGCCGCCGGTCTTTCACTCGAATTACACAGTAAATCGGAGCGTTCTTTTTTCAAGAAAGCCGAATTCTCTGCGACCTTTTCCTACGAACGCAACCGTTTGGAACGCACAAAGTTGGTACAGCTGGATGGTGACACTCCAGCGGCTACAACAATGACGGAGGGAGAAAGTGATGCAGTGCTCATCACGCCCTATCGCTACACCGCTACACACGTTGTAGACGGTAAACCCTTCAATCTGTATCTGAAAGGAAATGCCTCCTTTAGTGCTCCACTCGAAGGTCTCTCGAACACCTTGCTCGTAGGTGCAGACTATCAGTTGGACCGCAATCTTGGTGAAGGACAAATCTATGACCGTCTACATCCTCTCTATGCCGGAGGTTCATTTCGCCCTCGCCGATACATAGACCTTCCTGCTTCGCAGACACTTGCCTTCTATGCCGAAGAGCAAGTGAGTATGGGGATAGGACGTCATAAGTTAGATGTAGAAGCTGGCGTGAGGTCCGAAACGATGCTGGGACTCAATCGTCGGTTCGCCATTCATGGAAAATTCAACATAGACCCTCGTGTCAATGTCGGCTGGAACTTTCCGGCACTTCGAGTGGGAAAAGACAGGATGTACTTCAACCTCTCCACCGGCATCGGCTGGCACAGCATGTTCCCAACTATCGACCTCCTCTATCCAGAACCTGCGTATATGGATATTGTGGAGCTGAACTATTATCATGTCCGGCCGGAATATCGCAGAATGTATTTGCAAACCTATGTGATTGACCCTACAAATCCCCTCCTAAAAGCGGCTCGGAACTTCAAATGGGAGATAAAAGGAGATGTTAGTTGGGCTGGAAATCGACTTTCCATCACCTACTTTATGGAAGACCTCCGATCGGGTTTCCGGTCTATGAGCGTGTATGCACCTTATCAATACAAGGCATTTGATGCATCCGCCATTGATCCAGATGCCCTCTTGGAACGCCCCGATATATCTATCTTACCCTATCAAACGAAGTCTGTCATGAGGAGTTACGAACATACGTCCAATGGCAGTCGCACTTACAAAAAGGGAATGGAATGGATGTTATCTACCGTTCGCTTTCCTGTGATCAACACTCGTTTGACGGTCAGTGGGGCTTGGTTTCGCACTGAATACCATAATTCGCTTCCAATCATGTATAAACCAACTGCAACAATAGGAGGAGAACCTTTAGAGTTGGTCGGTATATATAAGGACGACGATGGTTTTATACGGGAAATGGTGAATACCAACTTCACTTTCGATACGACCATTCCTAAATTGAAGCTGGGATTTTCATTATCGGCGCAATGTGTTTGGCTAACGGCCGAACAATCAATGCACAAAGAGAATTTGCCTTTGAAATATATGGATACAGATGGGGGTATACGCCCTTATACAAGGGCCGATGTACACGATCTTCGCCTACAATATCTTGTTAGAAATTATACGGATGGAATGTTTCTACGGCAAACAGTGCCTTTCTGTATGGACTTGAATTTCAAGGCTACCAAGAAATTCTTTAAGGATAAACTGATGGTTGCGCTTTTCGTGAATAAGCTATGGGATGCGCATCCAGACTATAACCGAAACGATTTTACCATTCGTCGCTACGTCACTCCTTATTTTGGTCTTGAAATGAATGTGAAATTATAAACGTATGTCAAAGATAAAAACCAAAGCCAACCGCCTGAAACGCTTAGCGACGAAACGCCTCTTTTATCTATTCACAGCCATTTTATTTCCGTTCCTCATCGGAGGATGTGGAGAGAAAGAAGAAGATTTCTACACGCAAGCCATCGTCACGTTACAAGTACCCGATACGATTGTACCGCTGAAGATACAGGGTACGATCGTCCTTAAAAACCTTTCGAACGGACAGCGTTATACCGTCTCTACGTTTAGTACTACAACAACTACAATAGACCTGTTACGTGGAGCATATATGCTCGA
>JAXFUC010000017.1:0-10073 GCA_034176395.1 Bacteroides sp.
AGGAAGTGTGGAAATCAAGGTCAAGGCCGACCAAGCTCCATCGGCCGACATCACCGTACCCGTTCACTTTGGAGGAACAGCCATCGAAGGAACAGACTTCACCGCCCCTGAAAAGTCCGTTGTCATCAAGGCCGGAGAAACCGAGGGCAGCCTGCGGCTCGACCGCATTCCCGAGAACATCGGAGACGAAAACAAAACGCTCTACGTAAACTTGGGAACCGCTCCGCAAGGATTCGAGTTGGGACTGATTAACTACACCTCGGTGACCCTCCTTAGCAACAAAGGCCTCATCATGACCTTTGAAAACAGCAGCCAAATCATGTCCGAGAATTGTTTCTGCACAGTCTCGCTGATGGATTTGAATGGAAAGCCCTATCGTTTGCCGGCCGCCGAGGCGTTTGCCTTGGAGGTGGATCCCGCATCGACCGCCGTCGAGGGCGTACACTTCCAGTTCGCAGACGGTGCAACGGCGAAAATCGGTCGTCGCAAATCGGCCGGCACCGTGGCTTTGAAGTTTTTAAAGAAAGAAGAGGGTAAAGATAAAATTGTGTTGCGGCTCGCCGCCCGCGACGGATATGCCTATGGCACCAACGGCACCACCGAAATCAAAATACAAGGACCTTACGTGCTGACCGGCACATGGGCATTCGATCGCATCGCCAACCTCAGCTACTTGGAAAATGGATGGGGTGCGGATGTGTCCGAAGCTCCCAAAGGAACATCGGACGACCGATTGGTCTTCGCCGGTGCCTCGCACCTGGAATATCAATTCACCCCCGAGCTACAAGGCGATTTGAAGAATTACTTCACCGCCCCCTGCAAGGTGACCTACCAAGGCGAAGCCCTGAAAGACCTGCACGAGAGCAACGCTCAAGTGTCGTTCCATGCCGCCATTTTGCGCTTCGATGCGGTCAATGTTCATTTCGATGCCAACAAGAGTCAGATTCGTCCGGCCGTGGCAGGCTTCCGCATCCTTCAAATCGACGGCAAGGAAGTGCTCGAATGTACGATCGACGACTACGAACCCACGGCATTCTTCACCACCCTTTATGACGATCTGAAAACTTGGGGTGAAGATCCCGTAATGAAGTCGCTCCCCTTGCGCATATACTTCACTCGGGTGAAATAGTCCGACACTTTATGTACCAAACACTTGGGGCAGCAAGGCCGTGCAACCGCACGCCTTTGCTGCCCCAAATGTTTATGCCCATTCGAATGCAAACGGTCGGCCACCTGGCAACCTTATCTCACCGTCCGGGCGCAGCCGCTCATCGGGCCGAAATGTGAAAACATCCCTGCTTACGCTCGTACTTGATGTAGCAGCGTTCGGCTGCACGCAGGTCGCGAAGCACCTCGGCCAAGACCATCTTGAGCGTGTCGGCAGCCACGTCTTGCAAGGGACGTCCGCCCTCGTCTTCCACTTTAGAGAACCGTTTCCAACTGATGTCGAAAGTGGTTCCGTAAAGGTGTGCCGAGTTGGCCGAGGCATTGATGTTTCGCGGTCGCAAGCGTTTGATGTCGTCGCGCGTGCGCAGCACCGAGGTGACGATGATGCGATTGGGGTTCAGCCCTTTGCTCTCCAGCGAATCCAAAAAGTTGGTGCCGATGCCGGCCAACAACTCTGCGGCTCGTGGCACGAGGTAAGGAATGGAATGGGTCAGACTGTCCACCTCATAGGCCTCGTTGGAAGCGATGTGTACCAGCTCTTTCTTCCGTCGGTCGGCTTCCGTACGGTCGGCCACCGGCTCAATGCCTATGGCCTTGACAGCTTCGAGATGCTTGTCGTTGAGGTCGGGGAAAGAGCGAGCATAGCTCACCACGCCGCGTACGTTGCGCGGCTCGTTCATCTTCATACTTTTGTCGGTACAGCCGCTCCAAGCCAACGGAGCGCATAGTGCCAGCCCGGTCAAAATTCGGGCTGTGCGGGTGGCGGGGTTCAAAAATCGTTGTATCATGCGATAAGTTTCTTGCTAAAGGGCTTCCCAAATGCCTTGCCCTTGGCGGGTGACCGTGGGTTCTTCGCCCGTGAGATCTACGACGGTCGACGGCTTGTTTTCAAGCTCGCCGCCATCAATCACCAAGTCCACCGAGTCGCCGTAATATTCATGAATCAGCTCGGGGTGCGTGTGTACGCCTTCATCGTCCGTGGGTAGGGTGGAAGTCATCAAAGGTGCTTCGAGCGCACGAGCAATATCGGCGGCAATCTCGTTGGCCGGCATACGAATGCCCACCTCCTTGCGGTTGCGAAACACCTTGGGCAGACGATTCGTTCCGTTGAGAATCAGGGTAAACGGTCCGGGCAGGTGACGCTTGATGAGCTTGAAGGTGAGGTTGTCCACCTTGGCATATTCGCTAACGGTGCTGAGGTCGTAGCAAACGATGGATAGGCGGTGTTTGCGTGGATCGAGGCCTTTGAGCCTGCAAATTCGCTCCACGGCCCGTTCCTTCAAAGCATGGCAGCCCAGTGCGTAGCCCGTGTCGGTGGGGTAGATGATTACTCCTCCGTCTTGAAGCACGTCCACCACCCGTTGCAAGACTTGGGGCGAATTGTTCCGATTGTAAAGTTTCAGTAACACGCGTTCAAAAGATTCGTCTGTGATTCGGGGCAGACCGACCGCCGATGCTCCATGGGCGGATGCGCGTATGCCCTACGCAGGACAAAGGTAAGGCTTAGTTTCACAGCCCCGTGCGCCAAGGTCTGTTTTTTGCATCGCGAAGCATACGTTTGCACTGTATCTGCTCTCGGTGCGGCACGATGCGAGCACGATCGTCCCAAGTGCCCACACTTAGCAAACAAAGTGCCTACACTTTGCGACCCAAGTGCCTACACTTTGCCGGCTAAGTGCATATACTTAGCCGGCAAAGTGTGTACGCCCGGTTCGAACCACCCGTGTTTCTCTTGTGTAAGACCCTTGAAAGACGCGACAAGAGTCTTTTTATTTCTTACGGGCGGGGCTTACCGATAAATATCGTACCTTCGCCTACCAAACCCCCTTTGTTCCATGTATCGCAAATGTAGCATCGGCCTCCTGCCGGCCATCATCCTCTCTCTCTTGCTCCTACCCTTGGGACGGCTTCGGGCAAGCGACTCCATTTCGGTCAGTCTGCTCACATGTTCACCGGGTGAGGAAGTGTACACTCTCTTCGGACATACGGCCATTCGCTACGAGAATCCCAGGGAGGGAGTGGACGTGGTGTTCAACTACGGTTTGTTCGACTTCAACACCCCCCACTTCATGCTCCGCTTTGCATTGGGGCAAACCGATTATATGCTGGGACTGACGCCTTTCGATAGGTTTCAAGCCGAGTATCGCTACTACAACCGCAGCGTAACCTCGCAACACTTGGCCCTGACTTCCACCGAGGCCACACGTTTGGTCGAGGCCTTGCAAACGAACTACCTCCCCGAGAATCGCATGTATCGCTATAACTACTTCTACGACAATTGTTCCACCCGTCCGTTCGACCAAATCGAAAAGGCCGTGGAAGGCAGGCTTGTGCTGCCCACAGAACCCAAGGACGGCACTTACACCTACCGCGACATCATGCGCCTCTTTGCCCGGAATCATCCTTGGGAGCGTTTCGGCATGGATCTTTGTCTGGGCTTTGAGGCCGACCGCCCCATCGATCGGCGTCAAACCATGTTTGCCCCTCTCTTCCTGTTCCAAGCCTTGGAGCAAGCACACATACAACGTTCGAGCGGTTCCGCATCCTTGGTAGACCACACCCATTTGCTTGTACCCGCCACGGAGTCGATTCACGAAGCCACCTCCTGGACTCCTTTCCGTTGCTTTTGGCTACTATTTGCCGCTATAAGTTTAGCCTCGATCTACGGCATTCGTCGTCACCGCACCCTTTGGGCGGTCGATGCCTTGCTCCTGACCTCGGCCG
This sequence comes from Bacteroides sp., assembly GCA_034176395.1. Classification (GTDB taxonomy): domain Bacteria; phylum Bacteroidota; class Bacteroidia; order Bacteroidales; family Bacteroidaceae; genus Bacteroides. Next base: position 3,892 of record JAXFUC010000017.1, read on the forward strand.
GCCTGGTGGGTAGCGTGCTGGCATTCTTGGCTTTGTTTTCGCAACACCCCACCGTGGGTTCCAACCTCTTGCTATGGGTGTTTCATCCCCTGCATTTGGCGGCTCTGCCTTGGGTCATCCCACAGCTACGGCGAGGAGGGCGAAGCCGTTACCTCGCATTCGTGGCCGGCAGCTTAACAGTTTTTATGCTGTTTTTGCCCCTTCTGCCTCAAAAAATCGACCCGGCCATCGTACCTTTGGCACTCTGTTTGCTGGTACGAGCCGGTAGCCATTTGGTACTCACTTATAAACCTCGGGCATGAAAGGACTTCTCACTTCGCTCATCACGGTCTTGGCCTTTGGCAGCATCCACGCACAAAGCCCCACCAACCGTCCGCGGCTCATTGTGGGCCTATGTGTGGATCAGCTGCGCAGCGACCACTTGGAGGCCTTCGCCTCGCTCTATGGCGAGCGCGGACTGAAGCGTCTGTGGAAGGAAGCTCTGGTCTACCCTCGCATGCACTATCCGTATGCCTCGCCCGACCGCGCTTCGGCCCTTGCATCCATCTACTCGGGAACAACCCCTTCGCTCCACGGCATCGTGGGCGAACGGTGGATGAACACCGCCACCCTAAAGCCCGTGGCAGCCACCGAGGATGCCGGCTACATGGGCTATTATACCGATGAGAACCACGCCCCAAGCCAACTGTTGGTGTCTACGTTGGCCGACGAGCTCAAAGAGGCCGGCGGCAACGAAGCCATCGTCTACTCCATCGCTCCACATAGCGATGCAGCTATCTTCGGAGCAGGCCATCGGGGCGATGGCGCGTTTTGGCTCAACACCTATACCGGCAAGTGGAGCGGCACCACCTACTATGGCGAGTTTCCCCTATGGGCATCGCAATACAACGACCGAAAAGCGGTGGATACACGCATCGACCGGCTGAGCTGGGAACCCTTGCTGCCCGTAAGCACCTATTCGGCGGTGGGGGTGGAGAAAGCACCGAGCTTCAAGCACTCGTTCAATGCCGACCGCCAACGTTATCGCCGTCTGCAAACCTCGCCCCTTGTCAACGAAGAGGTCAATGCCTTGGCCGGCGAGGCATTGATGAAAAGCAAGTTGGGACAAGACAACCAAACCGATTTGCTGGCCTTGACCTATTACGTAGGTCGGTTCAACACCTCGCCCGACGCAGGCGACAGTCCGCTGGAAACGGCCGATCGCTACGTTCGTCTCGACCGCTGCGTGGCTCAACTCTTGGACGAAATCGACCGACACGTGGGCTTGCAGCACGTCTTGTTCTTCCTCGTTTCGACGGGATACAGCGACGAACCGGCCTCAACAACCGCACCCGGCAAATCCGGCACAGGTAGTTTCTACATGAATCGCTGCACGGCACTGCTCAATATGTTTCTCATGGCCACCTATGGCGAAGGGAAATATGTGGAAACCTTTCACGGTCGGGAAATCTACCTCAACCATAAACTCATCGAACAAAAGCAGCTCGACCGAGCAGCCGTGGAAGCCAAGTGTGTGGAATTCCTGATGCAATTCAGCGGAGTGAACGAGGCCTACTCGGCCCATCGCCTGCTCAACGGTGCTTGGAATCCGCAAACAGCCCCCATCCGCAATGGGTTTCACCGCAAGAACTCGGGCGACTTGATTGTCGAGATTCTGCCCGGATGGAGCCTTGCACACGAAGACGGCACACAAGATGCCCCCACTCGCTACGCTCCGGCCGCCACTCCGTTTTTCTTGATGGGAAGGGACATCAAGCCCCAAGTGGTTGTCCTGCCTGCAAGCATCGAAAGCATTGCACCCACCGTGTCGAGCCATGCACGCATCCGTGCCCCCAACGGCTGCAGCGTCGCCCCACTCTGTCCGGCAGATAGATAAGCACCCACCGCCCTAAGTAAAAAGATGGAGCAAACGACTGAAAAATCAGTGGTTTGCTGTACCTTTGCCCTATTATTTCAAACCCGATATTCACAAAACACTAATCATAATGGGATTCAACAGTTTTTTAAGCGCATTATTCGGCAATAAATCCACACGCGACATGAAAGAAATAAAGCCGTGGGTGGAAAGAATCAAAGCCGCCTATCCCGAGGTCGAAGCACTGAGCAACGACCAACTGCGCGCCAAAACCGAAGAACTTAAAGCCTACATCCGTCAATCGGCTCAAGCCGAACACGAAAAAGTGGCCGAACTGAAAGCCGGCATCGAAGACTTGGAAATCGAAGACCGGGAAGCCGTATTTGCTCAAATAGACAAACTGGAGAAGGAAATCCTGGACCGATACGAAAAAGCACTCGACGATGTGTTGCCAACCGCCTTTGCCATCGTCAAAGCCACAGCCAAACGGTTTACCGAGAACGAAGAGATCGTGGTCAAAGCCACCGCATTCGACCGCGAATTGGCAGCCACCAAAGACTTCGTTCGCATTGAAGGAGAAAACGCCATCTATACCAATCACTGGATGGCCGGAGGCAACGACACCGCTTGGAACATGGTTCACTACGACGTTCAGCTCTTCGGTGGCGTGGTACTCCACAAAGGAAAGATTGCCGAGATGGCTACCGGAGAAGGTAAGACATTGGTGGCCACCCTGCCGGTATTCCTCAACGCACTGACCGGAAACGGGGTTCACGTGGTGACAGTGAACGACTATTTGGCCAAGCGCGACTCGGAATGGATGGGGCCGCTCTATATGTTTCACGGCTTGAGTGTGGACTGCATCGACAAACACCAACCCAACTCCGATGCCCGACGACAAGCATATATGGCCGACATCACCTTCGGAACGAACAATGAGTTCGGTTTCGACTACCTGCGCGACAATATGGCCATCAGCCCCAAAGACCTGGTGCAGCGCAAGCACAATTATGCCATCGTGGACGAAGTGGACTCGGTTCTCATCGACGATGCCCGTACTCCCCTCATCATCTCGGGCCCGGTGGCCAAGGGAGACGACCAACTTTTCGAGGACTTACGCCCTTTGGTGGAACGTCTGGTCGAAGCCCAACGAGGCTTGGCAACCAAGTATCTCACCGACGCCAAACGCCTCATCGCCTCGAACGATAAGAAGGAAGTGGAAGAAGGTTTCTTGGCTCTCTACCGAAGTCACAAAGCTTTACCCAAGAACAAAGCACTCATCAAATTCCTCAGCGAGCAGGGCATCAAGGCAGGTATGCTCAAAACCGAGGAGATCTACATGGAGCAGAACAACAAACGAATGCCGGAGGTGACAGAACCTCTTTACTTCGTGATTGATGAGAAGCTGAACAGCGTGGACCTGACAGATAAGGGTGTGGATCTGATTACAGGCAATTCGCCCGACCCCACTTTGTTCGTACTGCCCGACATCGCCGCACAGCTCTCGGAACTGGAAAACACTCCGCACCTCAACGACGAAGAGCGACTGCAAAAGAAAGATGATCTGCTGACCAACTATGCCATCAAATCGGAGCGTGTGCATACGATCAACCAATTGCTGAAAGCCTACACCATGTTCGAAAAAGACGACCAGTACGTCGTGATGGATGGGCAAGTCAAGATCGTAGACGAGCAGACCGGCCGTATCATGGAGGGACGCCGCTACTCGGACGGCCTCCACCAAGCCATCGAAGCCAAGGAACGTGTGAAGGTGGAAGCAGCCACCCAGACCTTTGCCACCATAACACTACAAAACTACTTCCGTATGTATCACAAGCTGTCGGGCATGACCGGAACAGCAGAGACAGAAGCCGGAGAGTTTTGGGACATTTACAAGCTGGACGTAGTGGTAATACCCACCAACCGCCCCATAGCGCGCAAAGACCTGAACGACCGCGTGTACAAAACCAAACGCGAGAAGTATAAGGCGGTGATCGAAGAAATCGAGCAACTCGTGCAAGCGGGCCGACCGGTTTTGGTGGGTACAACTTCCGTGGAAATCTCGGAAATGTTGAGCAAGATGCTTACGATGCGAAAGATCGAACACAACGTACTCAACGCCAAACTACACCAACGAGAAGCCGACATTGTGGCTAAGGCCGGCTTGAGCGGAACGGTCACTATCGCCACCAACATGGCGGGTCGTGGAACCGACATCAAGCTCAGTCCCGAGGTGAAAGCAGCCGGCGGACTTGCCATCATCGGAACCGAACGCCACGAATCACGCCGTGTCGACCGTCAGTTGCGTGGACGTGCCGGACGTCAGGGCGACCCGGGTTCGTCGGTATTCTTTGTCTCTTTGGAAGACAACCTCATGCGTCTATTCGCCTCCGACCGCATTGCCAACGTCATGGACCGCTTAGGCTTCAAGGAGGGAGAGATGATAGAATCCAAGATGATCTCAAACTCTATCGAGCGTGCGCAAAAGAAGGTAGAGGAGAACAACTTTGGCATTCGTAAACGCTTGCTGGAATATGACGATGTGATGAACAAACAACGCACGGTGGTTTACACCAAACGTCGCCACGCTTTGATGGGCGAACGCATCGGTATGGACATCGTGAACATGATCTGGGAACGTTGCTCCAACGCCGTGCTCAACAACGATTACGAAGGCTGTCGCATGGAGATGCTGCAAACATTGGCCATGGAATGTCCCTTCAATGAAGAGCAGTTGCGCAACGGCAAGAAAGACGAACTGGTGGAACAAGCCTTTGCCGCCGCCATCGAGAACTTCAAACGCAAAACCGAGCGTTTGGCCCAAATCGCCAATCCGGTAATCAAACAGGTGTACGAAACCCAAGGTCAGATGTATGAGAACATACTCATACCCATCACCGACGGGAAACGTATGTACAACATCTCCTGTCATTTGAAAACGGCCTACGAAACAGAATCCAAGGAAGTTGTAAAGGCTTTCGAGAAGTCCATCCTGCTGCACGTCATCGACGAGGCTTGGAAAGAGAACCTACGTGAACTCGATGAGCTGAAGCACTCGGTGCAAAACGCCAGCTATGAGCAAAAGGATCCGCTCTTGATCTACAAACTCGAGTCGGTGACGCTCTTCGACAATATGGTCGAAAAGATAAACAATCAAACCGTGTCCATCCTCATGCGTGGGCAGATTCCCATGCAGGAGGCACCCTCGGACGCTGCCGAACAGACACGAAGAGTAGAAGTTCGTCAAGCTGCCCCCGAGGCACGTCAGGACCTGAGTCGCTATCACGAGCAGAAGCAAGACCTGAACGACCCGAACCAACAAGGCGCAGCCGGACGCGACACACGGGAGGTTCAGCGACGCGAACCGGTGCGTGCCGAAAAGACCATCGAACGCAACGCGCCCTGCCCCTGCGGAAGCGGTAAGAAATACAAGCATTGCCACGGACGTTAACTCCTGACAAAGACTTCCGAATCCCTAAATCATCGGGCGGCTGTTTTCAAGGAAACAGCCGCCCGATCTTTTTTCTCACCTCCCTTCTTCCTCCCCACTTCCGTTCACATCCGAGCTACTCCCTACCCTCGCAAGACACGATAGGGTTGCCAAGCCGACGCGAATCTTTTGTCTGTCACCTTCCGTCCATTCTTCAACGGCCTTGTCGGCGCATCGCATTCTTTACCCACTCTCCACTCATCCAAAGAAGACAACCCCGAAAACCGAAGTTCCCGAGGTTGCCAACCACGTTTTTTGCAATGTTTAGAGAGAGATTGTTGAGTTATCTATTAGACGCTGTACGGTTGCGAAAAGTTGCGGTTCACCATCTATTTTTTTTTCAGTCTTCATCGGCGATTGGACGAAGAACAGCGTTCGGAATATCGACGACTACTGCTTGCACCACCCTCGCTCCGTTCGGAACGGCTCCGTGTTTCCACACGCGTTTCCGTGCTCGGCTCCGCTTGCTGTCTGGAGTAAATGCTTGGAGTGCGGGTGCTACCCGTGGTGCGCTCTTGCGTTTCGGTTCCGTTCCACGTGCCGGCACGACGACGAGAGCTTTGTTCGGAACGATTAGCCTCCGAACGTCGGGAGCGGTCGGGCGTAGCCTCATACACAGACCGACCGTTGTCGCGACGAGAACCGTTTTCTGTACGCACATCCCCGCTACGGGTGGAGTAGATTCGCCCCTCGTCCGTCATTACCCGACTACGGGCAGATACCCCGGTGCGACCGCTCACCGAACCTCGGATGGACGAGCTCCTGCGCACGCTACCAAAGTCGGCATCCCTATAAGAACGGTAGCTACGGTCGTTGCGCACAAAGACCGGCGTGTCG